>CAZHTI010000018.1:24258-35115 GCA_964535755.1 uncultured Salinisphaerales bacterium
CGAGCACTGCTCGCCAGCAGGGTTTTACGACCGCACAGTGATGTGCGGTCCGGGGTGCGCGCTTTGGCGAGCACTGCTCGCCAGCAGGGTTTTACGACCGCACAGTGATGTGCGGTCCGGGGCGCGCGCTTTGGCGAGCACCGTGCGCTCTACGCAAGTTCAAAAGGCCACCTTCGGGTGGCCTTTTTTATGCGCGAGGCAAACTATGCACTGCACGCTGCCTCCCCTAGTAGTTTGTCGTTAGGTGCTTGCGGTGTGTCGATAAATGGCCTAATGTTCCTTCACATTCAAACACTTACATAAGGGATTTTTTCCGCATGACCAAGTCAGAGCTCATTGAGACCTTATCGATGAAGCAAACCCACTTGATGCAGAAGGATGTGGAGCTCTCCGTCAAACTGATTCTCGACAAAATCAGCAATGCTTTGGCCGAGCAGCAGCGGGTGGAAATTCGCGGCTTCGGCAGTTTCGCCTTGCACCATCGGCCTGCGCGCTTGGGCCGCAATCCTAAGACCGGTGCGGCTGTGCACATTCCGCCCAAGTACGTGCCGCACTTCAAGCCCGGCAAAGAGATGCGTGAGCGCATCAATAGCCTTGCCGGGCAAGCCTCTGTAGACGATTAAGGAACACCCATGTTGCGCGTCCTGTTTATTGCCTTGTTGGTGTTGGTGCTGTGCCTAGGTATAGCCATCAGCTTCTTCAATGCGGAGCCGGTGCGATTTAACTATTTGGCGGGGGAAATCCAGCTGCCGTTGATATTCCTGATGCTGGCTGAGTTGATCATCGTAGCGCTCATCACCCTACTGCTGTGCAGCATTCAGATGGTCAAGCTGAGTGGCGAGGCGCGGCGCTTGAAGCGGCAGATCAAAGACCAGCAGGCGGAGCTCAACGCTCTGCGCAACCTGCCGCTGCGCGAGACGCCCAGCGCCTAGCGTAGGGCATCGCTCCCGAGACTGCCCCCTAGGTTGCGCGTGAACGCAGGGCTGGGCAGGCCGTAGAGCGACCCAATCATTTATAGAGATTTGATATGCCGTTTAGCCGCGAAAACCTCATTTGGATCGACCTAGAGATGACCGGCCTCGACCCGGTGCAGGACCGCATCATCGAGATTGCGACCATCGTTACCGACAAACACCTCAACGTGCTGGCCGAAGGACCCGTGATGGCCATCCATCAAAGCGATGCCGTACTCGCGATGATGGACGCTTGGAACGTCCGCCAGCATGGCAAGTCTGGCCTCACTGAGCGCGTACGTACTGCGACCGCGATGGAGTCTGATGCGCAGCGCGCCACGCTCGACTTCCTCAAAACTTGGTTGCCAGCGCGCGCTAGCCCAATGTGTGGCAATTCCATCTGCCAAGACCGGCGCTTTCTCGCCCGTTGGATGCCGGAGTTGGAGCGATTCTTTCACTACCGCAATCTCGACGTCTCCACCGTTAAAGAACTCGCCGTGCGCTGGGCGCCACAGGCAATTGGGCGTCGGTCTAAGACTGAGAGCCATCGCGCCCTAGACGACGTGCAGGAGTCGATCGCTGAGCTGCGGCATTACCGCAGTAGCTTCTTCAAGCTATGACGCTAGTAGCGGGTAGCCAGCGGCAAATTCTGCTGGATACCGAAACCACCGGGCTAGAGGCCGACCAAGGCCATCGCATGATTGAGTTGGGGTGTGTCGAGCTGCGCAACCGTCGGCTGACGGGCAACAACCTTCAGTTCTACTTCAATCCGGACCGCGCCTCCGATGAAGCAGCCTTCAAGGTGCATGGACTCTCCGACGCGTTTCTAGCCACTCAACCACGCTTCCACGAGCGCGCACAAGAAATCTGGGATTACCTCGCTGGGGCCGAGGTGCTGATCCATAATGCCAGCTTCGATATGGGCTTCCTCAACCGCGAGTTTCTCCGCTGCGGCTTTGAGGCACCGTTGTCGAGCGTCTGCAAAGTTACCGATACCGTGAGCATCGCGCGTCGCCTCTACCCAGGGCAGCGAGTGAGTCTGGATAGCCTCTGCAAGCGCTTAGGCGTCGATAACTCTAGCCGCCAGTTCCACGGCGCCTTGCTCGACGCCCAATTGCTCGCGGAGGTGTACCTACAGATGAGCGGCGGGCAATCCCGCCTGAGCTTGGAGTCCGATACGCAGGCGGCCGGGCAGGGTGGGGCGCAAGCCTCCGCCCTGCTGACCAAGTTGCGGCTTTTGGCAGACGGTAAAGACCCGATCCGCATCTTGGCGACCGAGCACGAGCTACTCGTGCATGCCCAACGCTTGGCGGGCATCGCCAAGAAGAAAAAATGCATCTGGCAGGATCCACTCGCGCCTGAGTTGCCGCCTGAGCCCAAGAAGGAAGAGAAGAGCTAAAACAGGACAGCCTGTAGCGGTCGCGCGGTTGTTGCGGCATCTTTGAAGTGGCTCAAGCCTACGCCTACCAAGCGGTAGCGCCGCAAAGCGGAGTCGCTCGCTGCATAGCTCGCAAGCAAGCCCTCGGCAATCTCTAAGAGCTCGTTGCCTGAGCTTGGAGGAGTGGCTGGCGTATGGCTGCGGCTGATGATTCTGAAATCGGAGGTCTTGAGCTTGATCACCACCGTATGCCCCCGGCGCGCGGTTTTCTCGGCGCTACGCCAGACCTTATCCGCCAGCGGAGCGAGCATGGGCAGCAGCGCAAGCGCGGGCAGGTCTTGGGGCAGGGTGTCCTCGGCGGAGATGGATTGCGTCGGCTGATGGGCGGTCACTGGGCTTTCATCAATGCCACGAGCGAGTTGGTACAAGCGCCGGCCAAATTGGCCGAACTGCGCTTCTAGGGCCTCTTGCGGTTGCTCAATCAGCGCGGCGACCCTGTCTAGGCCCAAGGCCAGCAGCTTCTGCTCAGTGACCTTACCGACGCCAGGCAGTTTTGCGACTGGTAGTGGCAGCAGGAACGCCTGCGCTTGATGTGGGCGAATCACGAAGAGGCCGTCGGGTTTGTTCCAGTCGCTGGCGAGTTTTGCCAAGAATTTGTTGGGGGCGACACCGGCGGAGGCGGTCAGCGACAACTCCTCGCGGATGGTCATGCGGATGGCCTCGGCGATGGCCGTGGCGGAGCCTAGGCCGGAGTGCGCCTCGCTGACGTCGAGATAGGCCTCATCGAGCGAGAGTGGCTCAATGCGCTCGGTGTGGCGGCGAAAAATCGCTCGCACGGCATGGGAAACCTCCTGATAGCGGCTGAAGTCGGGCGGCACGAATACCGCCTGCGGGCAGAGCCGCTCAGCGCGTACAGCGGGCATCGCAGAGCGCACGCCAAAGCGCCGTGCCTCGTAGCTCGCCGCACAGACCACGGAGCGCGCGCCGCGCCACGCCACCACCACCGGCTTGCCGCGCAGGCTGGGGTCATCCCTTTGCGCCACGGAGGCATAAAAGGCGTCCATATCGACGTGGACGATTTTCCGAACCGGTAGGTGCACAGACATGGGCGGAGATTTGCAGCGAAGACCTTCAAGCCCCAAGGCTGGGGCGATGGGCGAGGGCGATGAGCCACGGGTGGGCGCGCCCTGCCGCCTATCGCGTCGGGCCGACATGGTAACTATTTGGCCGTTAAACTCCCGCAGATTCAATATCTTTCGCGCTCTTCAGTGACCTCGTCCCCTCACCGTATTTATTCGCTGCTGCTGGTGCTCGCTGCGCTGCTCACGCCTTGGGCCGCGCACGCGGTAGAGCTGCGCGATGTTCGCCTCTGGGAGAACGACGACGCCACCCGCGTGGTGCTCGATTTGGCAGGCGGTGCCGAGCACAAGGCCTTTACGCTCGATAATCCAAATCGCTTGGTCATTGATCTGCGCGCAGCACGGCGCGCAAAGTCGCTGCAACTCAACGGTTTGCGGCGCGGCGTAGTGAAGGCGGTGCGGACAGGCCCTAGAGACGATGGCCTGCGCGTGGTTTTGGACCTAGAAGCCTCGGTGCAAGCCAGTGCCTTTAGCTTGGAGCCCAACGGCGAATACGGCTACCGGTTGGTGTTTGACCTCAAACGCGTGGCCGCCGCGCCACCTCCCGGCGACGTCACACCAGCGCTAGCCGATGCCATTGTCACTCCGACCCAGCCGCCAGCCCCCGTGCCAGTGCCGCCACCACCGCCACCGCCACCGCAGGGCGTGTTGATCGCGCCTGAGTTCTGGCCGATGCCGCGCTTGGCGTACGAGCGGCCCGTAGGCCCGCCGAGCGTTTTGGGTGCTTTTAGTGTGGCGAAGCTGGCAAAACTGAGCGCCTCGCCACCGCCCAAGATTTCTCCGCAGCCGATTGATGAGGCCTTTATCGATCTCCCTGAGCCCGCGCTGCCCACACCGCCTGCGCCGATCTTCCCGCCTGCGGCACGCACCGAGCCCGCCGCGCCCGCCGTCGTCCCGCCCCTCGCGCTTCCACCTTTGCCACCTGACCCAGACACGCCAGAGGACTGGGGCAAGCCCAGCCCCGCGCCGAAGATCCCCGGCCGCCAGCGCGACTTGGTGATCGCCATCGACCCCGGCCATGGCGGCGCTGACCCCGGTGCCATCGGCCAATTTGGCACGCGCGAGAAAGACATCTGCCTGCAAATCTCCAAGCGCTTGGCAAAGCTGCTCAACGACACGCCGGGTTATCGCGCGGTGCTCACCCGCAACAGCGACGTCTATATGCCGCTGCGCGCGCGCACGTCAGTGGCGCGCAAGTCGCACGCGGATCTGTTTTTATCGATCCACGCCAACTCCATGCCGGTGGTGAATAGCGTGCGCGGCTCGGCGATCTACGTGCTCTCTGAGCGTGGCGCTTCTAGCGAGCACGCGAGAACGCTGGCGAACTTGGAAAATGCTGCGGATTTGGTCGGCGGCGTACAACTGCGCACACAGGAGGATGATCTCGCCTCGGTGCTGCTGGACATCTCACAAACGGCCGTGCGTGAGGCGAGCTTTGATCTCGCCAGCCGCCTGCTCTCCTCGCTGGGCCGTCGCTTTGTCTTGCAAAAGCGCGAGCCTCAGCAGGCTGGGTTTGCAGTGCTCAAGAGCCCCGATGTGCCCTCCGTACTGATTGAGACGGCCTTCCTCTCTGACGAGCGTGACGAGCGTATGTTGGCTAGTGCTGAGCACCAGCAAGCGCTAGCGCAGAGTCTTTATCAGGGGGTGAAGAGCTACTTCAACGCCTACCGGCCGCAGCCAGCGGGCGACTACGGCGACGTACTGCCGGTGGCCGTACAGCCCAAGAGCAGGGCGCGCAAATCGCTACCCAAGGCAAAAGCCAAGGCAGCGCCCTAAAAGGGCACTCGAATCTAGTCAAGGATTGCTGCGCGATAGCCAGAGCAGCGTAGCGCTGCTTGGCGTCCCCACGGGGATTCGAACCCCGGTTCTATCCGTGAGAGGGATATGTCCTAGGCCTCTAGACGATGGGGACGCAGGCGCAAGGTGAACGAAGGCGCGGAGTCTAGCAGCGTATCGTTGAAAGCGAGCACTTTTTTGCAAATAAATCATTCATTGCTTCATTGCGATTTGTAGAGGCGCGAGCTGCCAGACAAAGCTATCGCCACCGCTGCGAGACGCAAACAAAAACGCCGCTGCATCATGACGATGCAACGGCGTAATTTGATACTAAATTGGCGTCCCCACGGGGATTCGAACCCCGGTTACCTCCGTGAAAGGGAGGTGTCCTAGGCCTCTAGACGATGGGGACATACGAGGCGGTCCGTTGAATGGTGGAGCTAGTCGGGATCGAACCGACGACCTCTTGCATGCCATGCAAGCGCTCTCCCAGCTGAGCTATAGCCCCGTTGCAACATCATTCAAGGGGCGCGAATTATTGCCGTGTTGTAGGCATTTAGCAACAGGTTTTCGCAAACTTTTTGCAGATTCTGCCTGCCCATAAGGAGGCACGCTGCCGGGCGGCCATTAGCGCAGCTTTTTGAGTTTGTAGAGTGCTTCTAGGGCCTGCTTGGGGCTTAGATCATCTGGGTCCAGGGCATCGAGTGCCGCTAGGGCTTTGGAGGGCGGCTCAGCGAATAAGGACAGCTGCGGGGCCGACGCGGGCTTAATCGTCTTGGGTACTTGCTGCTCTAGCTCGGCCAGAATGCGCTGGGCTTGCTCGATGACCGGCTTGGGCACACCCGCGAGGGCCGCGACATGCAGGCCGTAGCTGCGGTTAGCAGGCCCAGCACGCACGCTGTGGAGAAAGGCGAGTGCCTCGCCTTGGCCGTCGTGGTACTCGGCGACTTCCAAGTGCAGGTTGGCGGCACTCGGGTGCTGACTCGGCAGGTTGGTGAGCTCAAAGTAATGGGTCGCAAACAGCGTGAAAGCCTGGGTGCGGCGCAGTAGGTGCTCAGCGACCGCACGCGCGAGGGCGAGTCCGTCGTAGGTGCTGGTGCCGCGACCAATCTCATCCATCAACACCAAAGAATGGGCACTGGCGTTGTGCAGGATGTTGGCGGTCTCCGACATCTCGACCATGAAGGTGGACTGCCCAGACGCTAAGTCATCGGCCGCACCAATGCGGGTGAATATGCGGTCGACCGGGCCGATGCGCGCCTTGGTCGCCGGCACATAGCTGCCGGTGTGTGCGAGCAGCACGATGAGTGCCGCTTGTCGCATATAGGTGCTCTTGCCGCCCATGTTGGGCCCAGTGATGACCAGCAAGGATTGCTGCTCGTCTAAGCGCAAATCGTTGGGCGTGAAGGGGGCATCGAGGACGGCCTCCACCACCGGGTGGCGCCCACCTTCGATGTGAATCCCACGCGCGGCGACCAACTCCGGCCGCACCAAGCGTAGGCGCTCGACAGAGCTGGCAAAGCTCGCCAACACATCGAGCTCGGCCAAGGCTGCGGCGCAGCGCTGCAAGGGCGCGATGTGCGCGATTAGGGCATCGAGCAGTGCCTCATAGAGCTGTAACTCGCGCGTGAGGGCGCGGTCGCGGGCGGAGAGTACGGCATCCTCAAACTGCTTGAGCTCGGGTGTGATGTAGCGCTCGTAGTGGGTGAGCGTTTGGCGGCGTGCGTAGTCGGCAGGCACTTTCGCCGCATGTACTTTGCTGACCTCAATGTAGTAGCCATGCACGCGGTTGTAGGCGACTTTGAGTCCGTCAATGCCGCTGCGCGCCCGCTCACGCGCCTCCAAGGCCAGCAGAAACTCGTCGGCATTGCTGCTGAGCGCACGTAGCTGGTCTAGGGTTTCGTCGTGGCCGCTGCGGAAGATGCCGCCGTCACGCGGCAGCAGCGGCAGGCTGTCCGCGAGCGCTGATTGCAGCAGCGTGCACAGCGCCTCATGCGCGCCGATTTGTGCGGCGAGGCTCGCAAGGCGCGGGGACTCCACGAGAGCCAAGCAGCGGGCGATTTGCGGCAGCGTTGCCAGCGTGCTCGCAAGCCCCGCCAAATCTCTGGGGCGGGCAGAGCGCAGCGCGATGCGGGCGACGATGCGCTCGATGTCGGCGATGTGCTTCAGTGCTTCCTGCAAGGGTGAGCGCAGCGCAGGGCGGTCAAAGCTCGGTGGGCTGAGCAGCTCGGCGACGGCATCCTGCCGGGCGTTGAGTTCGGCGTGGTTGCGCAAAGGCCGCAGCAACCAAGCGCGCAGCAGACGTGCGCCCATGTGGCTGACGCTGGCGTCCATCACGCTGACCAGCGTCGGGCTGGCCTCACCAGACAAGGTGCGGTCTAGCTCCAGATTGCGGCGGCTGGCGGGGTCTAGCTGTAGGGCATCGTCGGCGTGCTCCACGCCGATGCCGGTGACGTGCTGTAGCGCAGCGCGGGCGGTCTCCACCGCGTAGTGCAGCAGCGCACCAGCAGCGGCGATGGCAGCCGCCGCACCGTGCAAACCAAAGCCACGCAGGTCCTGCACTTTGAAGGCATCGAGCAAGCGGCGCTCCGCACTCGTCGGCTCAAAGTGCCAAGCCGGACGCTGGCGCGGACAGTAGCTGCTGAGCGGCAGGCTGCTGCCTTCTGGCACCAGTAGCTCGCTGGCTTTGAGCCTTGCCAGCTCTGCAAGCAGGCTACTGAGCTCGGTGGTCTCCAGCACTTTGAACTGGCCGCTGGCGAGGTCTAACCAAGCAACGGCATAGCGATCGTCCAGCGCGCAGACGGCGGCGATGCGGTTGCTGATGGTGGGGTCGAGTAGGGCTTCGTCGGTGGCGGTGCCAGGGGTGACGATGCGTGCCACCTCGCGCCGGACCGGGCCCTTCTCGACGCCTACTTCGCCGACCTGTTCGACGATTACCGCCGACTCGCCTTGGCGGATCAAGCGGCCTAGGTAGTTGTCTAGTTGGTGGTAGGGCACGCCTGCCATCACCACCGGCGCGCCGGCGGATTCCCCCCGCTGAGTCAGCGTGATGTTGAGCAGTTTGGCCGCACGGCGGGCGTCGTCGTAGAACAGCTCGTAGAAATCCCCCATGCGGAACAGCACGAGCGTGTCTGGGTAGTCGGCCTTGATGCGCAGGTATTGCGCCATTAAGGGCGTGTGCGCAGAAGCGGCGGACTGCGCTTTGGACTCAGACATGCAAAGTAGTCGGACTGTTGAACCGGCAATATGAATTTGGAAAGTGTGATGGCATGACGTACATGGCTGATCCGAGCAGAGGCACCTTGGCCGGTTCAACAGTCCCCATGATCACTTTATTGATGCGGCAGGAATAGCGCTAAGCAAAGGGATAAGTAGCTGTTCGCATAGAGCCCGGTATTTTCGAGAGCTTAGCCTGCCGCATCAATGGGGCGGGTAAACTGCGCCGCCATTTTCACACAGCGTTACCCATGACTTGGACCCCCAATAGCTGGCAGCAGAAGCCCGCTGCGCAGCAACCTACCTACCCAGACGCCGTCGCACTGGAGGCTAGCCTCGCCGAGTTGCGCCGCCTGCCGCCCTTGGTGACCAGTTGGGAGGTCATCAAACTCAAGAAGGAGTTTGCTGCGGCGGCAGTAGGCAAGGGTTTCGTCCTGCAGGGCGGCGACTGTGCGGAGACCTTTGAGGATTGCCGCGCGGAGATCATCACCAATCGCCTAAAAGTGTTGCTGCAGATGAGCTTGGTGCTGACCCACGGCCTTAAGCAAAAAGTGACGCGTGTTGGGCGATTCGCCGGCCAGTACGCCAAGCCGCGCAGTGCCGACACCGAAACCCGCGATGGCATCAGCCTGCCGTCTTACCGAGGCGACGTCGTCAATGCGCCGGAGTTCAGCGCCGCAGCGCGCACGCCGGACCCCGAGCGGCTGTTGACCGCGCACACCCGCTCGGCGATGACCATTAACTTCGTCCGAGGCCTGATTGATGGTGGCTTTGCGGACCTTCACCACCCCGAATATTGGGACTTGGATTGGGTCAAGCACACGCCACTGGCGGCGGGTTACCAAGAACGGGTCGATGCGATTGGCGATGCCCTGCGGTTTATGGAAACGCTCGCGGGCAGCCCGATCAGCGAGTTCCAGCGGGTGGATTTCTTCACCAGCCATGAGGCGCTGCTGCTGCACGCCGAGGCCGCGCAGACCCGCCGCGTGCCGCGCCAAGACGGCTGGTACAACCTCTCCACGCACTTCCCGTGGATCGGCCTGCGCACCGCCGCGCTCGACGGCGCGCATGTCGAATATTGCTCAGGCATAGCGAACCCAATCGGCGTCAAAGTCGGCCCGACGATGGACGCTGCTTGGGTGCTGGCACTCTGCGAAAAACTCAACCCCAAGCAGGAGCCCGGCAAGCTGGTGCTGATTCACCGCATGGGCGCGGCAAAAATCGCCCGAGCATTGCCCCCCGTGCTGGAGGCGGTGCGCAAATCCGGCCACCCGGTGCTCTGGCTCGCCGACCCTATGCACGGCAATACGCAGTCCACCAGCAATGGCTTAAAGACTCGCCCCTTCGCCGACATCGCCAGCGAGTTGCAGCAAGCGTTTGCGCTGCACAAGCAGTGCGGCACCCGCTTGGGCGGCGTGCACTTGGAGCTGACCGGCGAGGACGTCACCGAATGCACCGGCGGCGCGCGCCAGCTCTCTGAGCAGGACCTCGAACGCGCCTACAAATCCACCGTCGATCCGCGCCTCAATTACGAGCAGGCGCTGGAACTTTCCATGAGCATTGTTGCTGGAGCAAAAGCCGCATGAGCCCGTCCCCAACCCCCGTCCGCGTCGCAATATTGGGTGCTGCTGGCCGCATGGGCCGTGCGCTGATTGCTGCGGTGGCGGCGACGGACAACGCCTTACTTGCTGCTGCGGTGGATCGTGCTGAGGCCGCCGAACTCGGTGTCGATGCCGGCGCGCTGGCGGGCATCGCCGCCTGCCAAGTCGTGGTCACGGCTGACCTCGCGAAAGCGGTGGCGGAGGCCGATGTGCTGATCGACTTCACTCGGCCCGATGGCACCATGGCCGCACTGGCGGCTTGCGTTGCGGCGGGCAAGCCGATGGTCATCGGCACCACTGGCTTTAGCCCAGAGCAAGCGCAGGCGATTGAAGCGGCCAAGCTGCACATCAGCATCTGCCAAGCCGCCAACTTCAGCGTCGGCGTCAATGTGCTGCTGAGCTTGGTGCGCCAAGCGGCGGCAACTTTAGGCGATGCCTACGACCTCGAAATTGTCGAAGCGCATCACCGCCATAAGGTCGATGCCCCGAGCGGCACCGCGCTCGCCTTGGGTGAAGCCGCAGCAGCAGGCTTGGGGCGCAATCTGCGCGAGGTCGCCGTCTATGGCCGCGAGGGCCACACCGGCGCACGCGAGACCCAGACCATCGGTTTTGCCACCGTGCGCGGTGGCGACGTGGTGGGTGACCACACCGTGATGTTTTTGGGCGAGGGCGAGCGCGTAGAGCTCACCCACAAAGCCAGCTCGCGCAGCAACTTCGCCGCCGGTGCCGTGCGGGCTGCACTGTGGCTGCATGGCAAGCCCGCGGGTGGGTATTCCATGCGGGATGTTTTGGGG
>CAZHTI010000019.1:0-4526 GCA_964535755.1 uncultured Salinisphaerales bacterium
GTGGCCCTCAGCACCGCCCTGCACTGCATCGTCGCCAGCGGCATTTGGCCGGTGCACACCGGCACGCCTAGCCGCACCCTGCTCTCGCTAGTGGAGATGGCGCTCATGCTCGCCCTGCTCGCCAATGGCTGGGCGATTGCCCGTGGCCTGCGGCAGCGGGCGGCGCTCGGCTCCGCTGCGGCAAAAGCCGCCTTGCCGATCGCTTGGGCTGGCGTGGCCGCGCTCGCCATCTGCATCGTTGGCGATGGCATCAATCGCAACTTCAGCCAGCAGTTTTACCGCTACGACGCGGTGGTCGAGCACAGCTATCTGGCCGATTCGGTCTGGGCATTTATGCCCGGCTACGGCCTGTGGATTTACCTGTTTGCGCTTGCGACCAGAAAGCGTATCGCCGCCCGCTGGCAGGCCTTGAGCCTGATCGCCGCCGGAGCAATTGCCGCCGCGAGCTTTTGGCAGATGAAGCTCCCCGGCACCAGCGACTATGTGCTGCTGATGACCGGCAGCTACGCCGTAGTGATCAGCGGCATGGCGGTGGCGGGTGCTTGGTTGCTGCTGGCCTATGGCCGGCCCGCCATCTGGGTGGCACTAGGCGCGCTGCTGGCGACGATTGCCGATGCCCTCATCGGCCAGTTTTGGCTCTACGGCAGCGGCCACTACCCGCTGATCGCCAGCGCCAATTGGGTGGTTTACTTTGCCTCGCAGGCACTGGTACAACGCCTGCCCTTGCTGTTGGAGCAGCAAGCGCCCAAAACCGCATAACCACTAGGCCGCCAGCATGTCGCAAGTACACCCCGCCATCGACCCCGACGGCTTGCTCGAATACTCCGTGGTGTTCACCGACCGCGCCGTCAACCACATGTCGCAGTTGTTTCAGAACGCGATGCGCGAGATTTCCGCCACGCTCAAGCAGGTCTATGGCGGCAGTGCGGTCGCCATCGTCCCTGGCGGCGGCTCATTTGGCATGGAGGCGATTGCGCGGCAGTTCGTCAGCGGCAAACCGGCGCTGGTGCTGCGCAACGGCTGGTTTAGTTATCGCTGGACGCAAATCTTTGAGATGGGCGGCATCCCGTCCTCCTGCCGCGTGCTAAAGGCCGCGCCACTGAGCGATGCCGCCCCGGCCCCTTGGGCACCGGCAGCGATTGAGGCGGTCGAGGCGGCTATCGCCCAAGAGCGCCCGGCCGTGGTGTTCGCCCCGCATGTCGAGACCGCGAGCGGAATGATTTTGCCGGACGACTATCTGAAGCGCGTCGCTGCGGCTGTGCACGCGGTCGGCGGCTTGTTCGTGCTCGATTGCGTCGCCTCAGGTGCGGTCTGGGTGAACATGGCCGAGGTCGGCGTCGATGTGCTGCTGAGCGCTCCGCAAAAAGGCTGGAGCAGCACCCCCTGCGCCGCGCTCATCGTGCTGAGTCCACGCGCCGAGGCGGCATTAGAGGCCACTACCAGCAGCAGCTTCGCCGCCGACCTCAAGAAGTGGCGGCAGATCATGAAGGCCTACGAAGACGGCGGCCACGCCTATCACGCCACCATGCCGACCGACGGCCTGCTGAAACTGCGCGACGCGATGCGCCAGACCTTGGCTGCTGGGCTAGAGAACCTGCGCGCCGCACAGTGGCAGCTGGGCCGCCAAGTGCGCGCCCTCTTGCAGCAGCAGGGCTACCCCAGCGTCGCCGCAGAGGGATTTCAAGCACCCGGCGTGGTGGTGTCTTACACCGACGACGCAGAGCTTGCGAGCAGCAAAAAACTGGTCGCGCTGGGCCTGCAAAGTGCCGCCGGCGTGCCACTGATGTGCGATGAGCCTGCGGGCTTCCGTAGCTTCCGTGTAGGGCTGTTTGGGCTGGACAAACTCGCTGACCCAAGCGCAGCAACGGAGCGCCTCGCGGCGGCGCTCAGGCGGCTACCGCGCTAACGGGTGCGCCTAGGCCAGTCGCCCGTCGGCACTGGCAAATTCAGACCAAGCGTGTCCAGGCGCTAGCGCTTTGGCTTAGGCTTTTGCGCGCTCGGCCCGCAGAAGGCCGACCCAAGCAAACTCAGTTCTTGTGCGGCTGTTCGGAGGCCCTATGCCCTTGTCATCACCTACCCTTAATGCGCGTCGCCCACGGCGTTTTGCGACCACCGTTGCCCTAAGCCTATGCGCCCTCCTGCTATCCGCCTGTGGGGATTCCGGCGGCGTCAGCAGCAAGAGCACGCCCGGTGCCGGCAGCAGCGGCAGCGTGGTGGCGGTGGACCCCAGTCCATCGATGCTGGTGCTGTCTAATCGTGCGGATCTGATCAGCGGTGGCGATGCCCTCATTGAGGTGCTGATGCCAGCGGGTGCGGAGGTCAGCAAGCTGCGGGTTTTGCTCAATGGCGAGGACGTCAGCGAGCAATTCGCGCTGCGCCCAAATGGCCGCGTGATGGCGCAGCTCAAGGGCCTCAACCTCGGCAATAACACGCTGACCGCCACCAATGGCAATAGTCCTACCGCGAGCATTGCCATCGTTAATCACCCCAACGGCGGGCCGGTATTTGCCGGGCCGCAGCCGCAGCCTTGGCGCTGTAGCAACACGGCAAAAGCCATCAACGCCCAATGCGACCAGCCAGCCGAGTACAGCTTTCTCTACAAGAGCAGCGACCCCAGCCAAACCGGCCTACAGCCCTACGACCCCGCGAATCCGCCGACCGACGTGGCGATGACCACGACCGACGAGGGCGTCACCCTACCCTTCATCGTCCGCCGCGAAGACGGCTACCAAGACCGTGATCGCTACACCATCCTCACGCTCTTTAAGCCCGCCGAGGACTGGAAGCCTTGGGCGATGCAGGAGCAATGGAACCAAAAGCTGCTGATGACCCACGGCGGTAGCTGTGGGGTGACCTTCACCGATGGCTCGCCGCGCTTGGATGACTACTCCGGCACCATCCCGAGCAACCCAAGCATCGAGCAGAGCTATGTCGTAGCGCTCGGCAAAGGCTTCGCGGTGGCCTCCACCGCACTCAATAACTTGGGTCACGACTGCAACATCACCACGCAGGCCGAGAGCATGATCATGGTCAAGGAGCGTTTGGTGGAGGAGTACGGCGAGCTGCGCTACACGCTAGGCACCGGCTGCTCGGGCGGCAGCATCACCCAACACCACGTCGCTAACGCCTACCCCGGCGTGTATCAGGGCTTGATCGTCACGTGCAGCTACCCGGATGTCTACACCACGGCCGTGCAGTTCGCCGAGTACAACCTGCTGCGCCAGTATTTTGAGCAGCCGCAGAAGTGGGCCACACCCTGGACACCCCAGCAGTTCGCCGATGTCGAAGGCCACGTCTCCCACGCCAATGCCGTGGCTGCCGATGAAGCCTTCTTCAAGGCCGCGACTAACCCTGCCAACCCTAATTGCAAAGGCCTAGCGCCGGAGCTGCTCTACAACGCTGCGACCAATCCGGGCGGCGTGCGCTGCGGGGTGGTGGACTACATGATCAACGTCTTCGGCCCGCGTACGCCGGAGGTGTGGACAGCCAACGAGCGCATGCTCAACCGTGGCTTCGGCGGGCTGGCCGTAGATAACGTCGGCGTGCAATACGGTTTGGGCGCGCTGCGCAGTGGCTTGATCACTACCGCGCAGTTCGTCGACCTCAACAGCAAAATCGGCGGCTTGTCGATTGACATCCTCCAGCAGCCGGCCCGCACGGTAGCGGACCCTCTAGCGCTGGTGCGCGCCTACCGTACTGGGGCCATCAACACCACCACGCACCTCGACAAAGTACCCATCATCGATGGCCGCGGCCCTGACCCGGGCATCGCCCACGACGCTGTCCACGTCCTGCACACCCGCCTGCGCATAGAGGCCACCCACGGCCACCACGACAACCATGTGATCTGGGAAGGCCCGACGGCGTTGATCGGCGACGCGATGTTTGCCATCAATGCACTGGCAGCGATGGACCGTTGGGTCGCGGCGATGGAAGCAGACACCAGTGCGGCACCGCTCGCGGCGAAGGTCATCAACAATAAACCGGCGGATATAGGCGACGCCTGCTACAACGGCAGCGGCGTCAAAGCCTCCGACGGCCTCTGCCCGCCCGGCGTCGTGCCCAAGTATTCGACGCCGCGCATCGTCGCAGGCGACTCGGTGAAAGCGCTCACCAATAAGTGCCAGCTCAAGCCGCTCAACCGCAGCGACGACTACGGACTCGTACCCTTCACCGACGCCCAATGGGCGCAAGTGCAAGCCGCCTTCCCCGACGGCGTCTGCGACTTTAGCCAGCCGCCGGTGGGTGAAGGCCCGACATTGGCTTGGCTCACCTACCAAAACGCCGATGGCAGCGTGATTTACGGCGGCGAGCCCTTGCCGCCGCCACCGCTCTACTCCGGCCAAGGCTGGGCCGCGCCTAGCTTTGGGGTGTTCAAGGGGGCGTTTTAAGGGCGGTAGATTGGCCCGACAAGCACGGCGGAGGTAATACACGCCCCATCGCTCCCGCAAGTGGGGGCGAGTGGGAGGGCGCGGTAATTCCCCTCCACCGGAGGGGTGCCCGCTAGGGCGGGGTGGTTCCCCTCC
>CAZHTI010000019.1:4626-12225 GCA_964535755.1 uncultured Salinisphaerales bacterium
GCGGTAATTCCCCTCCACCGGAGGGGTGCCCGCTAGGGCGGGGTGGTTCCCCTCCCCCGGAGGGGTGCCCGCTAGGGCGGGGTGGTTCTGTGCGGCTGCGCCACCACCCCGTCAGGCTGCGCCTGCCACCCCTCCAAGGAGGGGAATGTAACGCTGCTGGCTCCCCTCGCCCGCTTGCGGGGACGAGGCTCCAAAAAAAACTTGCTTTTTGGGCTTAGGCGGCAGCGTCGCGGTGACCACCCAATCGCCACTCTGCGCGGCAGGGCGGAAGTAGAACCAGGCCTCGTGCGGCGTCACCGCACCGAAGGGCGTCTGCGCTTGGAACGCGATGCGCACTAAAAACCGCTGGGGGTCGCGGGCATCGGGTTCGACTTGCATAACAACCACTTCCCGCAGGCTGTCCGGCAGCCGCAGGCGGGCACGCAGTAGCGGCCGCGTCCAGCGCAGAATCACTGTGGTAGGCGGCGGTGCGGCACTGGCTTGGTGATTGGCTTGATGGCTTCCCGGAGTTTGCTGCGAGGGCAGCACGGCAGCGGGCGGGCGCGCTGCCGGTGCTTCCACAGCCGCTGGCAGGCCTGACTGAGCGACTAGCCCAGCAAGCGCCAGAGCCGCAAGAAGCACCAGCGCAGCGCAACCGATGAGCCAGCGCCGTGCTCTAGCCTTGCTCCGCGACTCGCCCCGCAGCGTGCTGGGCGCAGCCGCGCTAGGGCGAGGTGACGACGAGCTCGACCGCACCACTGGGCACCATGATCTGCGCGCTGCCATCGGCAAAGCTGACGGGGCTGGCGTTGCCATTGCCGACACGCACGCGGGCATTGCTGGCGGGGCCTGCCAGCTCCAGCAGATAGGCCCGCTCGCTATTGCTGCTGATGCTCAGGCCCGCCGCATTCAGTGCGAGTGCGGCGCGCGCTAAGTCCACCCGCACCCTGGCGAGGTTGCTGGCGCTAATCCGTAGCGCATTGCGCGCAGGCATTGGGGCGGCGACGGCAGGGGTGGTTTGCTTGAGTTGCGCCAGCGTGCGCAGCGTCGGCCCGCCTTCATCGACGGCCGCATCGCTGCGGGTGGCCGCTGCGGGGTTGTCCGGCGCATGGGGGATGCCAAAGCTCTCCAGTTCCACCGTCGCATCGGCAGCGTCACTAGCGGCGAGCAGGCGGCTCATCCAGTAAGCGCTGTCGTGCAAAAGGCCCAAGTCAGTGCGGATTTCGCTGGGCCGCTGCGTGTAGCTGACGATGGCCGGATTGGCGTTGCGGCGGTGGCTCGCGAAGTAGCGGAACAGGCGCGGCAGGGTGTCGTAGATGCTGGAGTATTCGTGAATCTTGGTGCGGTATTGCAGCACGGTGGCGTCGTAGCCAGCGCCGGAGAGCAGGCCATAGAGGCCGAGCGCTTCCTGCGCATTGGCGTCTAGGTCTTGGTCGCTGGTCATGATGAACCAGGGCAGATTGCGGAAGTTGCGGAACAGGTGCTGGGCATCCGTCCCCTGCGCCGGGGCGATCGCCGCGAATAGGTCTGGGTTGCGGCTGCCGACGTTATTGCTGCCGAAGCCGCCCATGCTGTGGCCCATCAGATAGATGCGGTCGGCATCGACGCGGTAGTGCTTGCGCACATCGGCGATCACTTCCAGCACGTCGGCCTCGCCTTCGCCCATGTAGAAGTAATCGCCACGGCCTAGGGCAGAGGCAAACAGATATCCCTCTTGCTCGGCCATCTCGGTCAGGCCGACCGGATTGTGGAAGGGCTCTTCGGGAAGGCCGGTGAAGCCGTGCAGATAGACGATGAGTGGGAATGCCGCGCTGCTCTCGGCATAGGCGGCCGGCACGTTCATCGCATAGGGCTGGAAGCGGCCGGTATAGAAGTAGCTGACGTTGAAATCCGGCGTGCTGGGCGGCGGCTGGGTGCCTGCGGGTGGGGCAATCGGGGCGATGCCGCTGCGGTCCTTGGTGATGCCATCCTGCGCAAAGAACTTGCTGACCAAGAGCCGCGAGAACCTGCCGGTGCGCTCTGGCAAAGGCTGGCTGACGGCTGCTTGCAGTTGCGCTGGGTCGACGGTGACGCTGGCATTGCTGCTGGCGGCGGTGAGGGCGGCACTCTGCGCCAGCTCGTCAAAACTCCAAGGCGTGTCGTTGGCAAACAACAGGCTCCAGACATTCGTGGGGCTGACCGGCCCACCGCTGGCGGGTGTGGTCGCAGTCGCTTGGCCGGTGGGCACCGTCCAGTACTGCATGGGATTGGCGGGGTCGGCTAGGCCTGCGCCGCCGCTGAGCGTCCACGGGCCGCTCGGCAGCTGGCTCAAAGGGATGCACGCCTCGCTGCTGTGATCGCCGACCGCGACGGCCACCGGCACCAAGCTGCCATCGGCCATGCGCAACTCGGCACCGGTGCCCCAGTGGTTGAGCACGGCGGAATAAGGGCTCGCAAACTTGGCATTGCGCGGCCAGCCGCTGTTGCTCATGGGCGTTGCGGCATTGGCAAAGGCCAAGGTGGCGATCTGCGCATCGGGGCGGGCAAAGCTATTCCACAAAAACCGGATGCGCAGCTCGGTGGCGGTCGCCGCCATCCGCAACTCGACCAAATCCGCCGTGCCCTCCGGCCATTGCTCGGCGTTGGTCGGCAACTGGTAGTCGCCGTTATGGGTGCCGCGATGGCTGCCGAAGAAGTCGTAGGTCATCGCCAAGTACAGGTCGCGCTTGACGAAGCCGGGGTCGTCCGCTGGTGCTGGCGCGTAGTACTGGGTGCGGGCGAGCTGGTCGCTATTCGCCCCACGCGCCTGCCACAGCCCATTGGTGTAGATGAACTCGCCTTGGCTGAGCACACCGGTGCGGAAGATATTGCTGGCCTGCCCCTGCCATTCACGGCTCACGGTGGCGCAGGCGGGTTGCGGCGAGCCTCCAGAGCTGCCGCCGCCACTGCTAGCTGAGCCGGTCTTGGCGATTGGCCCGCCGCTATCGCCGCAGGCGGTGAGCGCAATAGCGAGTGCGCAAGCAACTTTGGGGGCAAGCGCGCGCAGGCGCGCCGTAGGGGCAAAGATCATCGAAGGCTCCGAACAAACATCCAGCAACTTGGCGGGCCATATTGTGCAAGGCAGAAACGCTGGAACGCGGCGATGGGTTTAGTTCTCCTCGCAGTGACCGGCCAAAACCGTTCCCCCATAGGATGCCGGCTAGGGGCTGGGCGCAGGAAAGATCCTCCGTCGTCGCGCCATCAAATCCGCCGCAGCACCGCCTTGGCAACCGCCTCGCCGGTCTCGACCGCGCCCTCCATGTAGCCCTGAAAGTTCACTGAGGTGTGCTCGCCGCAGAAGTGCACCGCACCCTGCGGCGCAGCTTCGTAGCCGCAAAATTGCTGGTACTGGCCGGGCCGGTAGTAGCTGTAGGACAGACCGAAATAAGGCGAGAGGTGCGGCAGGCTCTGCGTGGCTAGTCCGTTGAACTGCTGGCCTAGGCCGGGGAAAGTCCCTTCTGCCTGCTGCATCAGCCGCGCGACATCCTGCGCCACTGGGCCGTGGCTGATGGTCGCAAAAGCCTTGCGACTGGCTAGGCTCTCGGTCACCGAGCCGCCGGTGAAGATATTGAGGATGCCCTCCGACCCTGCTTGCGCTCGGGTGACTTCCCAACTGCTCTGATAACCAGTGTCCGCATAACTCGCACCGTTGCTGATCCCCGGCCAAGCGCCCGGCTGGTTCCAAAAGCGGCTGCGGCATTGCAGCTGGGTCTTGCCACTGCGGCCACGGCCCTGCTCACGGATGGCCTGCCGCTTCAGCGCATCGAAGCCCGCCGCAGCAGTGTCTAGGGTATCCAGCACCGCGAAGGGCAGAGCCAGCACCACAATATCGGCCACGACTTCACGGCTGCTGCTGCCTTGCTCCAGCGTCAAGCGAGGGCTGCCGCTGCTGGTTTTACCAAGCCGCACCAGACGCTGGCCGGTTTGCAGCGTGCCCGGTGGTAACGCGGCGGCCATCGCGCTGGCTAACTGCTGGTTACCGCCACGAATGTGGAACTGCTCGTCGCTCTCGCCAAACGTCAGAAACCCTTGGGGATCAGGCTGGTAGGCCAGCAGGTAGATCAGATTCAGCGCACTTTGCTGGCGACTGTCAGCGGCGTATTCGATGGTGTAGGCAGTGTCCAGCAGCGCGCCCAGCGGGCTGCTGATCCCGCCGGGGATCAATTCCGCGAGGTATTGCGGGATGTTCAGGCTATCCAGCCGGCGGCCTTCCGCGCTGATGCTGTTGTAGAGGCTGGGGAAGGGCGCGGCGCGGGCGGCGGCCTTAACGGCCGCGTAGACGTTTTGAAAATCCGCACGCGCGTCCGAGTAGCGGTAATAGCGATTAAAGAACCGGTAGGTTTCCTCGCTGCCAGCGGGTTCGGCGGCGAGCAGGTCGTCCACTGGCAAGCCAAAGCGGCTAGCGAGTCTCAGCATGGTGCGGTGGCCGGAATCAATCAGCTCGCCATTCCATTCGGTAGTTTGGTCGGCCGCCCAATATTGACCGCTGGCAAGCGTGAAGACGCGCCCGCCCACACGGCCAGAAGCCTCGTACAGCGTGCAGGGTACGCCCGCATCGTGGAGCGTCAAAGCACAGTTGAGTCCCGCAAGACCAGCCCCCACGACAGCAATGCGCGGGAGTGGCTGGTTGGGCGCAGCGCGCGCAGGCGTAGGCAGGGTGGCCAGAGCCGCACCAGCCCCAAGCCCTGCAAGCAGTTGGCGACGGGTCAGCGTCGTGGTAGCAGCCCGTTCCAAAGCCTGCAGCGGACTCAAGCCATGCAGCGCTGCTTGGTCTGCCAAACGGAATGCGCGTTGCAAGCGAAAAAACAGGGGAGTGCGGGCCATAGGCTCAGTCCAGTAACGGTTGACCAGCAGTCTGCTGCTGCACGCGCCGGCGCTTCAAGCACCGTTCAGCAGATTCAAAAAATGCGGGTCGAAACCCCCGCTGGCCACATCCAGCCAGTCGGTACCGAATTAGGAGCAGGAGGTGGTGTACTGGCGAATATCATGCAACTGCGTGCCACCGCTTTTAACGCCACAAAAAAAACGCACCCCGAGGGGTGCGTTTTTTTGAAACTGCTACCAATTAGTAGGTGTAGCGAACGCCAATGCGCCAATCAGACAAATCCAAGTCTGCGTCACCTTGGCTTTGATTCAAAGCGCGGTAGGCCACCGTGGCACCGAGGGTTGGCGTGAAGCTATAGGTGCCGCTGATGAGGCCTTCCATGCCGCTGGTTTCGTCGATCTCGACGTAACCAAGACGTGCGGTCAAGGAGACATTGGTCATCGGCTTGAACTTCGCACCGAAGTGAGCGCCGTAGCCAGTCTCGGAACTGTCGTCACCACCGGCGTCAATGCTGGCATTCACGAGTTCGCCGTAGATAAAGCCGACAACCGGAGCTTTAGGATCGCTGTTGGCACCCGCGCCAAGGCGCAGGAAACGCACATCGATATCGGTTTCATCGTAAGAGAGAGACTCTGCCTCGCCAACCGCGAAGTAATTGGTGTGAAAGGCATGGCTGGCGCGGATACCGAAGCCATTGCCATCGTCGTCGCCAGAACCGACGGACCCGAGGCTGACATCGAGGTCACTGTTGACGTAGTAGCCTTCAACGTAGCCGGCGGCGGAGGCCACCAAGGGAGAAGCAACCAGCAACGCTGCAGCAGCAAGTTGAGTGAGTTTCATGAGTTTTCCTCTCGGATTTTATGTGGAAAGTAACGATCAGCAGACTTAACGAATGCATCAAAGTCAATCGTTTATAGTCGAAACCTCTAGCTGATATCAAGTTTTGTTCAGGTTTCAGCAAGCACCGCTAATGGGATCGTTTTTTATTCTCCTTGGCTGATAACAGTTCGCCGACCTACTGCCAGCACCAGAGAAGCATCTTCCCCGCGGAGTTGAGTCGAGCACTCTTTCTAAGCAACGTTCGATCTTGGTACAGGATGCCCAAGTCTCGGCATAAGCGACTCCCGCCCTCGGATAGCCTGCGATGATCCGACCATTCCCAGACCATAGAAAACGTTCGCGCTAGTGAACCCGCAGTCGTGGGCCGTGGGCGCGCCACCTACTCCACCGTCACGCTCTTAGCCAAATTGCGGGGTTGATCGACGTCTGTGCCTTTGGCGACGGCGACGTGGTAGGCCAAGAGTTGCAGGGGAACGGTGTAGACCATCGGGTCGGTGAGTTCATCCGCATGCGGCATTTCCAGCAGGGTGACGCCGGGCTCGCTCTTGAAATGGGCTTGCTTGTCGGCGAACACGAACAGCGCGCCGCCACGGGCTTTCACTTCTTGCAGATTGCTCTTCACTTTCTCCAAGAGCGCGCCGTCCGGTGCGACCGCAATCACTGGCATGTGCTCGTCGACCAGCGCCAGAGGGCCGTGCTTGAGTTCGCCAGCGGCGTAGGCCTCGGCGTGGATGTAGGAGATCTCTTTGAGCTTCAACGCGCCCTCCATCGCCACTGGGCACATCGGCCCACGGCCCAAGAACAAGGCGTGGTGCTTGTTGACGAAGCGCTCGGCGAGCGCCTTGATGGCGTCGTCCTGCGCCAGCACTTCGCGGATTTGCCCAGAGGCGGCTTGCAGGCTGGCGACGTAGCGGGCTTCGTCTTCCGCAGACAAACCATTGCGGCGCGCCATCAGCAGCATGACCAAGGCGAGTGCCATCAACTGCGTGGTGAAGGCCTTGGTGCTGGCGACACTGCGCTCTGGGCCGGCGTGGGTCATCAGCGTGATGTCGCTCTCGCGCACGAGGCTGGACTCCGGCGCATTGCAAATCACCAAGGAGGCGGCGATGCCCTTGGTTTTGGCGTGGCGCAGGGCCTCCAAGGTGTCGGCGGTCTCGCCGGATTGGCTGATGGTGATGAACAGAGTGTCCGGCTCGATGACCGGGTCGCGGTAGCGGAACTCGCTGGCAAGCTCCACCACGCAGGGCACTTTGGCGATTTGCTCAAACCAGTAGCGGGCGACCATCCCGGCATTGGCCGAGGTGCCGCAGGCGACCATGCGCACGCGCTTGACCCGCGCCAGCAGTTCAGCAGCCTTGGGGCCTAAGCAGGCCTCCAGCACGCGGCCATTGTGGATGCGGCCTTCCAGTGTGTTCGCCAACGCGACCGGCTGCTCCATGATTTCTTTGAGCATGTAGTGCTTGTATTCGCCTTTCTCGACGGCGGCGCTGGAGAGCGTGGAGAGCTGCTCTTTGCGGATTTGCGCAGTACCGTTGCGGTCGAAGATGGCGTAGCCGTCTTGGGTGATTTCTGCCAAGTCGCCTTCGTCCAAATACACGACACGGCTGGTGACACTCACCAGTGCGGTGGCGTCTGAGGCCGCGAACATCTCGCCGACACCGACGCCGATGCACAGCGGGCTGCCACGCCGCGCCAGCAGCATGCGGCCGGGGAACTTGGCGGAGACAATCGCCAGCGCATAGGCACCGTGTAAACGGGCGACGGCAGCGAGCACCGCAGCGCGCAAGTCCTGCCCTTGGTCGCAGTAAAACTGCACGAGGTGGGCGACGGTTTCGGTGTCGGTTTCCGAGGTAAAGGTGTAACCGGCGGCGCTGAGTTCTGCCCGCAGTTCTTCGTGGTTTTCGATGATGCCGTTGTGGACAACCGCGACGTAGCGC
>CAZHTI010000019.1:12325-14813 GCA_964535755.1 uncultured Salinisphaerales bacterium
CAGGGTGCTACGGACGCGGCTTCACCGGCTTCTGCCAACCGGCAAAGCTTTTCTGCTCGCGCGCGCGGCAAATGGTCAGCGCATCCGCAGGCGCGGTTTTGGTGATGGTGCTACCGGCGGCGATATAGGCACCGGCCTCCACCGTCAGGGGCGCGACCAACTGGGTGTCGGTGCCGATGAAGGCATCGTCGCCGATGGTGGTGACGTGCTTATTGGCGCCGTCGTAATTGCAGGTGATGACGCCCGCAGAGATATTGACTCTCGCCCCCACCACGGCATCGCCGATGTAGGCCAAGTGCCCGGCCTTGGTGGCCGCACCGAGCTGGCCTTTTTTGACCTCAACGAAATTGCCGATGTGCACCTCATCCGCAAACACGGTGTCTGGGCGCACGCGGGCGAACGGGCCGATGCGGCAGGCGGCACCGGCGGTGAGGCCCTCCAGCACGGAGTGGCTGAGCACCTCGGTACCCGCGCCCAGCTGCACATTTTTGAGCACGCTATAGGCACCGACGCGCACGCCATCGCCGAAGTGGCACTGGCCTTCAATGACCACGCCGACATCGATGAATACATCGCGGCCGGTGCTCAAGCTACCGCGCAGTTCAAAGCGTGAAGGGTCGGCAAAGCCCACACCTTGACGCATGAGCGATTCGGCCTGGCGGCGCTGGAATACGCGCTCTTGCTGGGCGAGCTGGAGTTTGTCGTTGACGCCTTCGACTTCCTCAACATTCGCCGCCGCCACACTCGCGACCGCGACGCCATCGCGCACGGCAAAGCTGACGACATCGGTCAGGTAGTACTCACCCTTCTTGTTGTCATTGCGGATTTCTGCCAGCCAAGGCTTGAGCAGACGCGCGGGTGCGGCCATCAGGCCGGTGTTCACTTCCGTGATGCGCTTTTGCTCCGCTGTGGCGTCGTTTTCCTCGACGATGCCAGTCACCTGCCCCGTCGCATTGCGCAGGATGCGGCCATAACCCTTGGGCTCGGCCAGCTCCACGGTCACCAGCGCTAAGCCGTCGCTCGCCGCGGCGGCGAGGGCGCGCAGCGTCTCGGTGCTGATGAGCGGCACATCGCCATAGAGAATCACGATCAGCGCGTCGTCCGGCACTTGCGGTGCGGCCTGCAACACCGCGTGGCCGGTACCGAGTTGCTGGGCCTGCTCCGCCCAAGAGGTGGCCTGCGCAATCGGCTGGGTCTTGGCAAACCAAGCCTGCACGACATCGCCGGCGTGGCCGTAGACCACATGCACACCGGCGGCACCGAGGGCCTCCGTCGCCTTCAGCACATGGCCGAGCATCGGCATGCCGCCAATCGGTTGCAGCACCTTGGGCAGCACGGACTTCATGCGCGTGCCTTGACCGGCGGCGAGGATGATGGCGTGCAAGGGCAAAGTATTCATGGGCGCGAAGCTTGGGTTTAGACGGCGGATAAGCCGCGAATTATGCCGCGCCCGCCGCTGCGGGCTTAAGGGCTGTTCATGATCAGCACGCGGCCGCGCGCCAGCGCTCGGCCCTCGCAACTGGCGCTGAACTGGTACTGCTGGCCGGCTGGGCTCGCCGCGATGCGCGCAGCGTCAATCTGCAAAACGCCGGTCAGGTCATCCAGCGTCGCTACCTCCAGTTGCAACTCGCGCACTGCGGCCAGCACGCCGGCAACGGGCCGCGCCTCTGGGCTTAGCGCTGCGGCCAGCAAGCCCCCGTGCACGGCGGCGGCTTGCGCGCCGTATTCGACCAAATGCAGGGCGCTCAAGCGGCCATTGCTCGCCAGCGGGTTGCTGGGGTCGCGGTGGCTGCTCGCACGGCAGCTAATGGCGCACTCGCTCATCGCCAACACCGCGTCCAGCAGGCACATCGCCCCCGCGTGCGGGATCAGCGCGCGGATGCGGGCTTGGTCGGCGATGAGTGCTGCTGGCTCAGGCGACACGCGTGCACTCCACCCGCAGGCTGCCCGTGGCAGCGGACATTGGCAGCGGCAGCAGCACGCCGGCACCGCCCCCTTGGGCGATGGCCGTCAGCAGCGGCAGCGCGCGGGCGGCTGGGTTCTCTTGCCGCAGTTGCTCCAGCGCGGGCGCCGCACAGGCGCTGATGGCCGCATCGCTGAGCGACAACTCCAGCGCAAACGCGCCAGCGCTGGGCTGGGCCGATAGCAGCAGGGCGGTCGCGAAGGGCTGGAGGATGGGCCGGACTCCGAGCAAAGGCTCAGGCGGGGGGATGTCGTAGGCCACCAGCAGCACCGTCTCGCCGTCGCCGTGGGCGAGGGCTGCGGCTTCCAGCAGGCCGGAGGCAAAGCTGCCGTCGTGGCCACTCAAGGAGCAGGACGGCCGCTGGCTGCCGACGGCGATGCTCCAATAACCAGCCGCCGCGTTGTGCACGCAGTTGTGGAAGTCCGTGGGCGAGATGATGCGGTTGGGCTCAGCCAGTGCCGCGCAAATGCGGTGGATGATGGGCGTGTCGGCGTCGGAGCTGGCGAATACCGTCGCGCAGTCGGC
>CAZHTI010000019.1:14913-32958 GCA_964535755.1 uncultured Salinisphaerales bacterium
GGTGGATGATGGGCGTGTCGGCGTCGGAGCTGGCGAATACCGTCGCGCAGTCGGCTGCGCCCACGGCTTGCTCGCGCATGCAGTCCTCGGCGGCGGCAAAGGCCAAGCGCACGGCGAGTGGCGCGCGGCGGCGCTCGTTAGCGGGCAGTAGCTGCGACCCCGCAACACTGAGCGCAGCCGGTTGATAGGCGGCTTCGCCTCGGAGCACGGCGCGGCAATCGCCCCAAGTCGGCATACCGGGGGCGACGACGCCCAGTGCGAGCAGATAAACCGGCTTCATGGCGCGCGCCCCAGCAGCAAGCTGCAGTTATTACCGCCGAAGCCGAAGGCATTGCTCATCACGGCCTTCAGCTTTTGTTGCCGCGCTTGCAGCAGCACGGCACCGCTGATGGCGGGGTCCAGCGTCTCGGTGTTGAGGCTCGCGGGCAGCAGGCTGTGCTCCAGTGCGATGAGGGCGACCGCAGCACCGACCATGCCGGCCGCGCCCAAGCTGTGGCCGAAGTACCCCTTGGTGGAGCTGCGCGGCAGGGCGCGGCCAAACACCGCGTTCGCCCCTTTGTCCTCGGCCAAGTCATTGGCGGCGGTGGCGGTGCCGTGCAGGTGCAGATAGCCGACGTCCTGCGCTGCCAAGCCCGCGCGGCTCAGGGCTGCGCGCATGGCGTCGGCGGCACCGCGCCCACTAGGCTCGGGTGCGGACATATGGTGGGCGTCGCTGCTCTCGCCGTAGCCCAGCAGGGCGTACGCGGCCTCGGCACTAGGGTCGAGAATTGCGAAGCCCGCCGCCTCGCCGATCGAGATGCCTGAGCGCCGCGCATCGCTAGGGCGACAGGGCTCTGGCGACAGCAGTTGCAGGGCATTGAAGCCGTAGAGCGTGGTAAGGCAGAGGCTATCGACCCCGCCGACGATGGCAGCGTCGCATTGCCCAGCGGCGATGGCGCGCGCGGCACTGGCGAACACCTTGGCCGAGGACGAGCAGGCGGTAGAGATGGCGACGGCCACGCCCGTGAGTTGCAGGCGCTGCTGAACGTAGCTGGCGACGGAATAGGTGTTTTGCGTCTCGGAATAGGCGAACCAGTCCGGCAGCGCGGCATCCGCGCCGCTTCGGGCGCGGTAGGCGAGCTCGGTCTGCTGCACGCCGGCAGTCGAAGTGCCGATGAACACGCCGACCCTTGCTGCGCCGTAGCGCGCACGCAGGGCCGTGGCGGCAACGAGAAACCCGTCCTGCTGTAGGGCCAGCTCGGAGAGCCGATGGTTACGGCAGTCGTAGCGGCTCAAGTCCCCCGTGAGTGGGGTCTCTAGCCCCGCGACTTGGCCTGTCCAGCAGGGGAGCTGGCAGGTCTCAAAGGCTTGTGCAGTCAGCCCGCTGCGGCCCTGCTGCAGGGCTGTAACTTGTGCGGCCATGCCCGCGCCCACCGCCGTGGTGAGGGTGACATGGCTAATGGGGAGCGGCGTCATCAGTACCAGTGCCGCTGGGGGCGGCCCAAAAAGGGTAGAAGTTGAACCAATTATCCGGTGCCTGCCTGACCTGCTGTTCGAGCCGCGCTGCGTAACCGGCGACACTGCGCTGCAGCAGCGCTTGGCGCTCGCCGCGTGGGCCGGTCAAACCGGCGCTAAACAGCTCGAAGCTGCTGCGGTAGCGGCCTTCGCCCAAGGCCACCGAGAAGCCCAAGATCACCGGGCACTTAAGAGCCATCGCCAATAGCCAAGGGTTGGCAGGGAAGTGCGCCGTGCTGCCCAAGAACGGCACGGCGATGGTCGGCTCGCCGTCGCGCGCGCGGTCGGCCATCAGCCCCACCAACTTGCCGGCGGCGAGTGCCTCACGCAGCTTGAGCACCAGCTGCGGGCCACCATCGGCGGCGTCGATGACATGGGCGGCCAGCTCAGGGGCGACGCGCTCAAAGGCTGCCGTCATCTTCGCGCCGTGGGCGCGGTCCATGAGGATGGCGATCGGCAGTTGCCGCTGGCGCGCGCCGACCACGCGCATGGCCTCAAAGCTGCCGAAGTGCGCCACCAACAGCAGCGCGCCGCCCTGTGCGAGGCAGTCATCCACCAGCTCGGCACCGAGCATCTCGTTCTGAAACTGGCCGCGCCCAGCGAGCAAAAAGATACGGTCCACCGCCACTTCAGTGAAGCGATAAAACTGCCGCCAGATTTGCCGCAGGCTGGCCGCGTGGCCCTGCAACCTTTGCAGATAGTCGGCCACCGCAGCCCTTGCGCCGCGGCCGCTGCAAAAAAACCACAGCAGCGGCAGCAGCGCAATCCAGAGCGTCAGCCGCCGGCCCAAGCGGTGGCTGAGCCAAAACAGCAGGGCGATGCCGAGGCCTGCGCCGCGTTCACGCTGCTGCTGCCAGCCGGGCTGGCCGCTCGCAGTCATGGCGCGCTCCATTTGAAGCTGCCTTGGGCGGCGACTTGCGCGCCGATTTGGATGACGAAGGCAACGCTGCCGGTCTTCACCTGTAGCGCAATCTCCACTGCGTCATTCGGCCGGACTGGAGCCAAGAACTTGGCTTGGCTGACACCCAGTAAGCGGCTGCCAGCGGGTAACTCAGCGATGGCCGCCTGCCAAGCCCAATCCAGCAGCACGACGCCGGGCACCAGCGGGTTGCCGGGGAAGTGCCCAGCGAAGGCGGGGTGATGGGCCTCCGCGCTGCGCTTCACGGCTGCACCTCAGTGTTCGCATCTGCGCTGGCCTGCTGCAAGGCGCTGAGCAAATCCGCCCTTGCCAGCTTGCCGACGGCATTGCGCGGCAGCCGCGCAACACAGCGCAGCGGGCGTGGCAAAAATACGGGGTCGATTTGCTCAGCCAGATCAGCGAGCAAGCTCGCTGGCGTGCGGTTGGGTGCTACCACCAGTGCCGCAGGCCGGGCGGTCTCGGCCTCGCCATCCGGCAGGAACACAACGGCATCGTCAACGCCGGGCAGTTGCAGCAGGCGACTGGTTAGGTCAGCCAGCGACATCCGCTTGCCAGCGACTTTCAGCAGCTCGGTGCTGCGGCCGAGCAGGCGGAAGTGGTGGGCATCCACACACTCCAGCGCATCGCCCAACAGCACTGGCTGCGGCAGATAGGGCAGGTGCAGCAGGTGGCCTTCAGCGCTCGGCTGCAAGCTCAAGCCAGCGTAGAGCCGCCAACGCTGGTCGCGGGTGGTGCGGCGGGTGGCGAGGCTACCGGCCTCGGTGCAGCCGTAAATTTCGAACACCGGGGCCTTCATCTGCGCCTCTATCTCGGCTGCCAGCGCCGTGCTCAGCGGCGCGGTGGCGGACAGCACCAGCCCCAGACTAGGCCAATCCAAACCCGCCTTGACCAAGGCGCGCAGGTGCACCGGGGTAGTCACCAACATGCGCGGACTGGGCAGGGCCGCGAGGGCATCGCGGATATCCGCTGGGAAGAAGGGCCGACCGTCATCGATCACACAACTGCCGACCAAGGCCAACATGACGCTGGCCTCTAGGCCAAACATATGCTGCGCCGGCACGGTGGCGACGATGTGCGCAGTGCGGCCGAAGCGCTCGGCCGCGTGGCGCGAGGTGGCGACCAAAGCGCCCCAAGTCTTGGCTTCCGGCTTAGGCGCGCCGGTGCTGCCGGAGGTGTGGGCGATGGCCGCGCACTGCTCGGCAGCAATCTGTGGGCAGGCTGGCGCCGCGTCGGCCTCAGAGTCCGCGAGCAAGGCCTGCGCATCCAGCCTGAGGAATTGCCCGCCCTCAGCGCCTGCCGCGTCGCTAATCGCCCAAGCCTGTGGGTGCGCTGCCAGCAAAGCCGCAGCGGCATGGGCGGAGCCAGCGGACGGCAGCAGCAGGGGCTTGTTGCGAATGAGCCCAGCCGCGAGGGTCAGCATGAACAGCGCTCGCGAGTCACTCAGCGGCAGCAGGTGGCTGGCGTCTGGCGGCAGCGCGCGGGCAAGGCGCATAGCGGCGGCGAGGAACTGCCCTTGGGCTACAGCCTTGCCCTGCCAATACAGCAGGACACGGTCCGCGACGTAGTCGTGGATGAGCGGCAGCGCGGCGCTCACCGCAGTTGACCGCCACGGATTTGCGTCATCCGCTTCAGGTACTGCCAGAAGCCCAGATGATGGTGGTGCGAAAACCAAATGCGGCGCAGGAAAAACTCCACGACAAACACCACAGCGATCACGACGTAACTGAGGAAGTTGGTGTGCAAGCTCCACAACCACAGCGGGCCGGTGAAGCTCAGCAGCAGCGTCAGCGCGAACAAAGCCCCGACCAACAGCGCCCAAAACAGCGTCAGCTTGCGGGTGTAGCGCAGTAAATCCTCCGGCAGTTCTGCGCCACGAACGATGCGGGCGAATAACGTGATCAGAGGCGTGCGGCCGGCCTTAAGGCTTAAGGCAAAACTGGCGGCGAGTACCGCAGAAATCACCAAGGGCGGCAGGTAGAGGGCGTACTGGCCTGCACCCTTTTGGGTCAGGTTCCAAAGCACGACTGCCAATCCCAGCAATAAGGCCCAACTAGTCCAGCGTGCCTGCAAAAGCTGGGGCACCAAGGGCACAGCGGAGAAACTCAGCAGCGCGGCAAACTGCAACTTCGGCTCTTTGAGCAAGACCGAAGCGTGGCTGAGCACGGGGTAGGCAATCACCAACAGCGTGCCGATGAGCCCCGCCAGCCGGCCGCTACGGCCAGCATCCGCCGCAGCCATCGATTTAGGCGCGCTTGCTGGCGACGTGCGCGGCCAAGGCGCGCAGGCTGGAGAACGCCTGCTTGACGGCCTCATCCTCAGAGCGGATTTCCACGCCGTACTTTTGCTGGATGGCCAGCGCGATCTCTAAGGCGTCGATGGAATCCAAGCCCCAGCTGCCCGCACTCTGGCCGAACAGATGGGCCTCAGGCTGGATGCTGGCGGGGTCTAGGTCTTCCAAGTTGAGGGCTTGGATGAGCACTTGGGCGAGCTCTAGCTCGGCAGGGGTTAGCGAGGACATGGTGATTAAATCGAGCCAATTGATATGTGGTTAGCCGCTCAAAAAAGCTTTGCGGTGCTGGCGGTGCCGCCACCAGCGTAGGGGCTGGAGCAGGCAGCCGAGCCAATAGACCAGCTTAAAGGTGCGGAAGTGGCGGTACATCTGCTGCGTGGTCTCGCTGAAGACATCGCCTGCCAGTAAGGAGACGACCGCGCTCTTGGCAAGGATGGCCTTCGGATGGGTGATCTGGTTGTCAGGCCGCATCATCAAGTCGCGCATGATGGGGCTGGGCATGCGGTACACCAGCCAAGTGAAGTCGGCCATCGCTCGGTCGATTTTCGCCTTGTGTTCGGCGAGCAAGGCACTGGCTTGTTCGGGCGCATCGAGCAGCTGGTGCACGCGGTCGGCGGCGAGTGCGGCACTCTCGGTCGCCAGCAGCACGCCGGTGGAGAACAGCGGGTCAATGAAGCTGTAGGCATCGCCAATCAGCAGGAAGCCCTCGCCGTGGCTTTGGCGGCAAGAGTAGGAGTAGTTGCCGGTGGCAGTGACTTCGGTGCAACGCTCGGCCCCCTCAAGGCGCGCGGCCAAATCCGGGGCCATGGCGATGGTGTCGGCAAAGAATTGCTCGACGCTGACCTTGCGGCTCTTCAGGTAGTAGGGCCAGCAGACGGCACCGATGCTGGTGACGCCGTCCGGCAGCGGGATCGCCCAAAACCAACCGTGGGCAAACCAGTAGAGCTGGGTGTAGCCGCCGCTCTGGCCTTCGGCGCGCGCAGCGCCTCGGTAGTGGGCGTAGAGCGCAGCGGAGGTGTGGTCGGGGTTCTTCTGCTTCCACTGCCGCTGATTGGCGAAGAAGGTATCGCGGCCAGAAGCATCGATGACGAACTTGGCCTGCCATTGCAGGGCTTGGCCGTTGCAGCTGGCCTCTATCGTCCACAGGCCGGTCGCAGCATCGCGCTCAGCACGCTGGACTCGCGTCCCTTGGTGGATGACCGCACCTTTTTCTTCGGCGTTGCTCAGCAGCAGGTGGTCAAACTCCGCGCGCGGCACTTGGTAGCTGTAGGGCTGGCTGGGGTCGAGCGCGCGGGCAAAGGCAAAGGTCTCAGTGCGGCCGTGGTACTGGGAGACAAACTCCGCCGCGTACTTGGCAACACCAATCTCGGCCAAGCGTTCGGCCACGCCTAAACGCTGGAACAAGCGCATCGAGGCCGGTAGCAGCGACTCCCCAATATGGAAGCGCGGGTGCTGGTCTTTATCGGCCAGCACGACGCTGCGGCCATGCTGGGCCAGCAGGGTGGCGGCGGTCGCACCCGCTGGGCCGCCGCCGATGATGAAGACATCGGCCACGGTGCTGGCAGCTTCGAAGCGGGGCGGCAGGATTTGCGTCATGACGAGGTGAGCGGTTTGGCGGCAGGTGCAACCGGGCGCAGTTCTAACGGCAGCCAGCGGCGCAATAAAGGCATCGTGATGACGGTGGAGACCACCGCCATGATCACCAGCATCGTGAACACCGGCGCTGGAATCACGCCTAAGTCGTAACCGACATTGAGCACGATCAGCTCCATCAAAGCGCGGGTATTCATCATGATGCCAACACAGCGGGCATTTTGCGCATCCATCCCCGCCGCCCGCGCCGCCCAATAGCTACCGGCAAACTTGCCGAAGGTGGCGACGGCGACGATCAGCGCGCACCAAGCCCAGCCTTGGGCGTCGAGCGCGCCGATTTCTGTGCGCAAGCCGGTGTAGGTAAAGAAGATCGGTAAGAACAACACGGCGATGAGGTCTGCGACTTTCTGATCCCAGGCTTCGACCAAGGCGGGCTCATCGTGCAGCAGCACGCCGAGCATGAAGCCGCCGAAGATGGCGAAGATGCCAATGAGATAGGTGCAGATCGCGGAGAGAAAAATCAGCGCCAGCAACACCGCGAGCAGCGTTTGGCCGAGTGCGGCATCGCCTTGGTGGCGCTGTATATAGGCTTTTAGCAAGGGCCGTACACCCCACCAGCAGACTGCGGCGTAGAGCAGAAACGCGCCGATGCGCAGTGCCGTCTCACCCGGCGAGAACGCCGCAGCCGTCAATGCGGTGATGACTGCCAGCACAAACCAGCCCACCACATCGTTGGCCGCAGCCGCAGTAATCGTCACCACGCCCAAGGGTGTTCGGGTGATGCCCAGCTCCAGCATCATGCGGCCCAAGATGGGTACGGCGGTGATGCTCATGGCGGTCGCCATGAATAGGCTGTAACTGGTGCTGCTCACCCCAGCCGCGAGGTAGGGCTGGCTGAAGATGCCTAAGCCAAGTCCGAGGAGAAAGGGCAACACCAAGCCAGCGCCGGCAATCCAAAACACCGCACGCCGCTGCTGGCCGTCCTTTAACAGACGAAACTCAAAAGCCATACCGACTTGAAACATCAGCAAGACGAGGCCGATTTGACTCAGCACGGACATCGCCGCTTTGACATCTTGGGCGACCGCTGCGGGGAGGCTGCTGCCGGCGAATAGAAAACCAAATACTGAGGGTGCCAGCCAACCCAATAGCGACGGCCCGAGCATGAGGCCGGTGACAATCTCACCCACTGCGCGGCTCTGCCCCATGCGCTCGGCCACCCGCCCGCCGAAGCGCGCGGCGAGCACGATCACCGCGAGTTGCAGCAGGGTGAAGCAAAGCACCAACTCGTGGTTGTGGACTTGGCTGCTGGCAGCGGTGGCGATACTCAAAAGGAAAATTCCGATGGATTGCAGCGAGGAACTAAACTAACAGGCTTGGCTAAACCGATAGTTTGGCTGAACCGCGCACCCGCATCCAAATGTCTGACCCTGCCCCCCGCCCCTATCGCGTCGCAACGCAGCCCATCGCCGGCTGGGACTTGCTCGCGCGCGTGCGCTTCGGCACCTCGCCTGAGCGGCAGGGCGACCCGCGTCAGATTGCCGTGGCCTTGCCGGTGCTGCACGGGCCGGCGGACGAATACTGGCTCAGCCCCACGCCGGTGCGCCACGGCTGGCAGGACGGCATCGGTTACGCGGAGAACGCTGAGGTTTTGTTCGGCCACCTATGGCTGCCCGAGGCAGATTTGATGCGCGATGGGCTGGACCGCGCAGTTTTCCACGCTTATGCCCGCATCAATCATTTTCTGCACGAGAGCGGTTTTCGGCACTGGCTGCGGCTGTGGAATTTTCTAGAGCGCATCACCGACGGCGAGGGTGACGCCGAGCGCTACCGCATCTTCAATATCGGCCGAGCCAAGGCTCTGGCACTGAAGCCTGAGTTCAGCACGTCGCTGCCTGCCGCCACCGCCATCGGCACCGCGCAAGGCGGCTTGGTGCTGTATTTTTTGGGCAGCCGCAGCGTGGCGAGCACGCCGATTGAGAACCCGCGACAAGTCCCGGCCTACCACTACCCGCGCCAGTACGGTGTGCAGCCGCCGAGCTTCTCGCGCGCCGGCAGCGTGGCTTGGCAGGACGGTAGCGATTTGCTCATCAGCGGCACCGCGAGCGTCGTCGGCCACGAGACTCGCCACGTCGGCGATCTGCCTGCTCAGCTCGATGAAACCTTCCGCAATCTCGACGCCCTCGCTGCCGCAGCGCAGGGCGCGGGCGGCCTGTTCGTCACCCACCACGCCAAGCTGTATTTGCAAAGGCCGGAGACCCTGCCGCTGCTACTACCGCGCCTACAAGCCCGCTGGCCGGAGCTTGCCTTTACCTGCCTGCACGGCGAGGTTTGCCGCCGCGATCTGCACCTAGAGATTGAGGCCATCGCGGCTCGGCCATGAGTGCGGACGCCAAAGCATCGTCGCGGCTGTTCGACTTGCTCAAAGCGCGGCTGAACCGGCATTACCGCATCCACGCCACGGGGATTTGCTTCAGTGTGTTTGGCATTGGCGCACTGCTGCTGAGCTTCCTTTGGTTCCCCATCCTCAAGCTGCGCCACGCTGGCAACGTCGAGGCCACCGAGCGCGCCGTGCAGCAGAGCCTGCGCTGGGCCTTCGCACTGTTTATGTCGCTCATGCAAACCGTGGGCGTGATGCGCTGGCGCGTCAGCGGCACCGAGCACCTAAAAACCCCCGGCGTCTTGGTGATCGCCAATCACCCGACGCTGGTCGATACCGTCGCACTCATGAGCCTGATGCCGCAGGTTGATGCGATCGTCAAGGCGGGGCTATGGCGCAATGCCTTCTTACGTTGGCCGGTACGCTGGGCGGGCTACATCCCCAATGACGAGTCCAAGCCCGAAGAATTGGTGCAGCGTTGCCGCAGCAAGTTGCAGGCCGGCCGCTCCTTACTGGTATTCCCAGAGGGCACCCGCAGTGAGCCGGGCAAACCGCTGCTGCTGCGGCGCGGTGCAGCGCAAATCGCGCTGGCCTCGGGCTGCATGGTCGTGCCCGCCACCATCACCTGCACGCCGATGACGCTGATCAAAGGCGAGAAGTGGTGGCAGGTGCCGAGCCGCAAGTTCGCGCTCAACATCGTCATCGACCCAGCCTTTGACCCTGCGGCGGTGCTAGAGCCGGGCCTCAGTGGGCCGGTGGCGGCGCGGCGCTTGACGCAATACTTTGGCGATTACTTCAACCGCAGGCTCGCAGAACTCGCGCCGTAAGTCAGCGGTTTTGCACCGCGATGGTGCGCAAGCCTTAAACTCGCGCGTTAGACCCGATCGACCGTTCGCCCGCGAAGCACACCATGCAAACCGAAGAAGAGATTTACCAAAAACTAAAAACGGTGCTGGTCGATTTGTTTGAAATCGCACCCGAGAAAATCAGCCGTAGCGCCCAGCTTTATCAAGACTTAGACATCGACAGCATCGACGCCATCGACCTCGTGCTCACGCTCAAGGACATCACCGGCAAGAAGATCGAAGCCGAGGAGTTCAAACATGTGCGCAGCGTCGATGACGTGGTACTTGCCTTGCACCGTCTGCTCAACCCCACGGTTTGATGCTGCTGCCACCGGTACTCAACACCCCCGCAGCCAGTGCTGGCCAAGTCAGCCTGCATCTCGCGCTGCCTGCGGATTTGCTGGTGTTTCGCGGCCACTTTGACGAGGCCGCAGTCGTCCCCGGTGTCGCCCAAGTGCACTGGGCCGTGCAGTTTGCTTGCCAATACTTGGGCTTAGCCCCCGGCGCACAGGACTTACTCAACCTGAAGTTCATCCGCCCCATGCTGCCCGGGGCCACGCCCGAGCTGACGCTGAGTTGGGACGCCGAGCGTCAGCGCCTGAGCTTTCGCTATGCCGATGCGGCGGGCGCTTACTCCCAAGCGAGCCTGCAATGGCCATGACCGCAGCCTGTAAGCCCTGCCTGGTGGTGCCCTACTACAACCACCCGGAGGCCATCGCGGCGGTGCTTGCCCGCATCAAGGCGCAAGCCTTGCCCTGCGTCTTGGTGGATGACGGCTCCAGTGCCGCAGCGGCTGCTGTCGTCACTGCGATTGCCGCGCAAGAGGCGAGCTGGCTGACGCTGCACCGCCTGCCCAGCAACCAAGGCAAAGGTGCGGCGGTGATGGCTGGCTTTGCGCTGGCGCAATCACAGGGCTTTAGCCACGCGATACAAGTCGATGCCGACGGCCAGCACTGCATTGAAGACCTGCCGCGCTTCGTCGCCGCCTTGCAGCAGCAGCCGCAGGCGGTGGCCGCCGGAGTGCCGCAGTACGACGACTCCGTGCCGCGCCACCGGCTCTATGGCCGTTACCTGACCCACGCGATGGTCTGGCTCAACACCTGCTCGTTCGCGATTCAAGACTCCATGTGCGGCTACCGTGGCTACCCCATCGCCCCAGCCTTGGCGGCTTGGCGGGAGATGCACTGGGGCCGCCGCATGGACTTCGACACCGAGATTCTGGTGCGCATGCATTGGGCCGGCGTGCCGGTGCAGAACCTCCCCACGCGCGTTACCTACCCCACAGACGGTGTCAGCCACTTCGCGCTATGGGCCGACAACCTGCGCATTAGCGCCATGCACACGCGCTTGTTTTTTGGGATGCTGCGGCGCGCACTTACGCGCCTTATCAGCCGGCGTTAACCGGCCCGCCTCAGGCTGCATCGCCCTGCTATGACCGCCGCACTCGACTACCCCTATGAGATTCCCTTCCACGACTGTGACCCGGTGGGCATCGTCTGGCACGGCCATTACGTACGGTACTTCGAGCTTGCCCGCTGCGCGCTGCTGGAATCCATTGGCTACAACTACGACCACATGGCGGAATCCGGTTATTCCTGGCCCGTGATCGACCTGCAATGCCGCTACATCCAGCCCTGCCGCTTCAAGCAAAAAGTCGTTATCCGTGCGCACATTGTGGAGTGGGAGTACCGCTTGAAAATCCAGTACCTGATTCGCGATGCCGGCACCGGCGCACGGCTGACCAAGGGCCACAGCGTGCAAGTGGCCGTCGATATTTTCCGCCACGAAATGCAGCTCAACTCCCCCGCGATCCTGCTGGAACGCTTAGGGGTTGCGGCATGAAGCCCCTGTTGATGGCCCTAGCACTGCTCTTGAGCCTGCCGCTGCCGCTATCGGCGGATGTGTTCGCGCAGGCGGCGACGGCCGAGTCCATCCGCCGCTTGGTGCCGGCCACTGCGACTACGGTTGCCGCTGAGCCAGTGCTACAGGGCCGCTTCAACCAAGCGCGCAAACTGAGCGACCTACCCAAGCCTTTGCTCAGCTCCGGACGCTTCGTATTCGCCCGTGATCGTGGCGTGCTCTGGCAGGTGGAGAAACCCTTCGCCAGCGAGTTTGTGCTGACCCCCGCCGCCATGATTACCCGCGAAGGCGGCCGCGAGCGCCGGATGGCTGCGCAGGAGCAGCCGGGCCTGAACATCGCCACCCGCTTATTCACCGCGCTATTCACGCTGGACATCGCCGCACTTGAGAAGGACTTCACGCTCCACGCCGCTGGCGATGCCAAGGCTTGGACGCTGGGCTTTAAGCCCAAACACGCCGCACTCGCCCAGCACTTTGCCACCGCCACCATGCAGGGCGGCGCGGATGTCGAGTCCATCCGCCTCACGGATGCGCGCGGCGATGTCACCGAGCTCAAACTCAGCGGCCTGAGCAGTGCAAAAACCCTAAGCAGCGCCGACGCCAAACGCTTCCCATGATCCCCCGCAGTTTCTGGCTGTGGCTCGTAGCAAGCGTGCTGATGCTCGCGAGCCTGCCGCTGCTGCTGCCGCGCATGCAGGTCGAGAGCGACCTGCTCGCCATGCTGCCGGACGACCAGCGCGACCCGGTCGCCGAGGCCGCCAACGCCCGCATGACCCAGAGCTTGTCCAAGCGCCTGCTGCTCTTGGTGGGCGCTGAGGACCTCGACCGCGCGCGCAGCACCGCTGCGGCCATCGCCAAAACGCTGCGGCAATCCCCAGCGTTCGCCGAAGTGGTTCTGGAACCGGATTCGGCAGCACTGAGCCCTAGCGCCGCCGACACCGCCCAGCGCTTTTTGCTGCTCAGCGATGCCCACCGTGCCAGCCTACAGCGCGCGCCCGAGGGCACGGCCTTGCAGCAGGCGGCGATGGCGGCACTCTACGCGCCCACCAGCGTCGCCCGCGTCACCCGCATCGCAGACGACCCGCTCGGCCTCTACGAGCAATTCCTAGAGTCCAGCCTGCCGCTGCCGGGCCGCGCCAGCTTGGAGTCTGGCGTGCTCAGCGTGCGCGGCCAAGGCAAGGTCTGGGTCTTGCTGCTGGCGACCCTCACACAAAGCCCCTTCGCCTACGACCAACTCGGCCCGCTCGATGCCGCCATCGCCCAGGCGCGGCAAGCGGCACTCGCCGCAGGCACGACGCTCTACCTCAGCGGTGTGGCTCCGCACGCGGTCAAGAGCGCGCAACGCGCCAAGGCGGAGATGTCGCTACTCGGCACCGGCTCGATGATCGCCACCGTGCTGCTGCTGTGGACGATATTCGGCGCGCTGCGGCCCACCGCCCTCGCCGTGCTCTCTATCGGCTTAGGGATTGCCGCAGGTGCGCTCGCCTGTGCCCTACTATTTGGCCGCGTGCACCTGATGACGCTGGTGTTCGGCAGCACGCTGATTGGCGTGGCGGTGGACTACGCCATGCATTTTCTCTGCGACCAATACCGCGACCCGCTCAACTGGCAACCGCGTGAGGCGCTGCCGCATGTAGGCCGGGGGCTGACGGTGGGCCTGCTCACTAGCGTGCTCGGCTACTTGGCGTTTGCCACCGCACCCATGCCGGTGCTGCGGCAGATGGCCGCTTTTAGCGCCGCCGGGCTGATCGCCGCCTATTGTTGCGTGCGCTTTGCCTTCCCGGTGCTCGCGACGCAGAGCCCGCTGGCCGCTGGCAGCCGCGTCTGGATGCGCGCCAGTGTGCAGCTCAAGCCCCGCCGTCTGCACTGGAGCTTATGGCTGCTGTTGTTCGTCGCCACCATCGGCGGCTTGGCCCAGCTCAAGTTCTCCGACGACCTGCGCCTGCTGCAAAACCACGACGCCAAGCTCTTGGCCGATGAACTTCAGGTGCGCGAATTGCTCGGCGGCCTGGCCGACCGGCGCTATTTTTTGGTGACCGCGCCCGATGCCGAAACCCTGCTGCAACGGGAGGAATCCCTCGCCGCACGCTTGCAGCCGCTCAAGCAAAAAGGCGCGATTACTGACTGGCAGGCTCTGAGCCGCGCCGTGCCCTCAGAGCAGCGCCAGCAAGAGAACCGCGCCCTGCTCGCCAAGCTCTACGCGCCCGATGGGGCCATCGCCCAGCAGCGCAGCTTGCTGGGTTTTGAGGGTGCCGAGGCCCGCGCCCAGACTGCTGCCTACGCTGCTGCCCAGCCCCTAGATTTGCCCACCGCGCTTGCCAGCCCAAGGCTCGCGGCCATCGCCCCGCTCTGGCTGGGTGAGTTGCATGGGCAACAAGTCAGCGTGGTGCTGCCCTCCGGCATTGTCGATGACCAGAGCCTCGCTGCTGCCGCAAGCGGTTTGCCCGGCGTGCAGTTCAAAGACCCGGTGTTGGACATCAGCGCAAGCCTAGGCGCACAGCGGCAAACCGCGCTCTGGCGCATGGTCGGGGTGTATCTACTGGCTGCGCTGTTTCTCGCCGCCGTCTATGGATGGCGCAAGCTGCCGCAGATGCTGTTCCCGCCGGTGACAGCAGCTTTGGTCACCCTCGCCGTGCTCGGCTGGGCTGGTCTGCCCGCCAATCTGTTTCACGTCCTGGCACTGCTGATCGCACTCGGCATGGGGCTGGACTACGTGATCTTCCTGCGCGAGGGCAGCAACGCGCCGGTCTCTGCGCGCATGGGCGTGCTCGCGGCAGCACTCAGCACGCTGGCCTGCTTCGGCGGGCTGACGCTCTCCGCCACGCCGTTTTTGCGCTCGATAGGCCTCACCCTGCTGCTCGCCATTGGCCTCTCCTTAGTGCTCGCCCTACTCACCGCGCCGCTGCCCAATGAGCCTGATTAGCCCGCGACCCGCACTCGCTGCCTGCCTGATGCTGCCGCTGCTCAGCGGCTGCGCCAGCCTGCGCTTGCTCGATGAGCGTGCGGGCCCCGGCACCCCCATCGCCCCCATCGCAGCACCCACCAGCCAGCTACCCGCCAGCGCCAGCCAGACGCTGCACGCCGCCTTTGGCCGCCAGAGCATCAGCCTGAGTTGCGGGCTGCAATCGGCAGCAGGCAGTTGGCGCGCGGTCTGCGTCAATGCGCTGGGCCTGCGCGTGCTGACCTTGGGCCAGAGCAGCGACGGCCAACTCACCGCCGAGCGCGGCGAAGGCGTACCCGAAGCCCTAGACCCGAAGCGCGTGCTGGCGGATTTGCAACTCGCCCTTTGGCCGCAAGCGGCACTGGAGGCCGCCTATCAGGGCAGCGACTGGAGCATCGAGCAGCCCAGCCCCGAGACCCGCCGCCTGCGCCATCAACAGCGCTTGGTGGCCGAGGTGCATTACGCCAGCCCTAGCCCCGACACCAAGCCTTGGGACGGCCCGCTCTGGCTTGCCAACCTTGCCATTGGCTACACTCTCGGCCTCATCACAGAGGCGGACGCACCGCCCTAAGCCACGCCACCTTTGCCCTTGACCACCCCGCCGCTACTGGCAGCCCACTACTTGCCGCACCGCGCGCCTCTGCTCTTGGTAGATACCGTGCACGAGCGCAGTGATCGCCATCTGGTCACCCGCCTCACCGTGCGCGATGTCGCACCGTTTGGCCTAGGGGATGGCCGGGTGCCCGCCTATCTGGGCTTGGAGTACATGGCGCAGACGGTGGCGTGTTTCTCTGGCGTGCAGCGCGTCGCGCGCGGCCAAAGGCCCATCATCGGTCTGCTGCTCGGTAGCCGCCGCTATCGCGCCCACACCGCATTCTTTGCCGATGGCCAGGTGCTGGTCGTGCGGGCCGAGGAGCGTTTAAGTGAGTACGCCCAGCTCAATGTATTTGCCTGCCGCATCGAATCCGAAGACGGCAGCCTACTGGCTGAGGCCGACCTCAAGGCCTATCAGTCCGAAGACCCCCTCGCCCTGCTCCAAGCCGCCGCATGACCACTAGCCCTCCTGCCGACCGCCCTTGGGTGCTGGTCACCGGCTCCTCACGCGGCATCGGTCGCGCCATCGCGCTCTGGATTGCCGCGCGCGGCTATCACGTCGCCCTGCATGGCCGCAGCGCGAGTACCGCACTGGCCGATGCCGAGGCCGCCGTGCGGGCCTTAGGGGCAGATAGCCGCAGCCTGAGCTTCGACACCAGCGACCGCAGCCAAGCGGCAGCAGCCCTTGAGGCGCTCGTGCAGGACATCGGCGCGCCTTACGGTGTGGTGCTCAACGCTGGCATCGCCCGCGATGCGGCCTTCCCCGCGCTCAGCGATGCCGACTGGGACGAAGTGCTCGCCACCAATCTCGACGGCTTCTACAACGTGCTCAAGCCCTTGAGCCTGCCGATGATTCGCCGCCGCAAGCCGGGCCGCATCGTCACCTTGGCCAGTGTCTCCGGCATCGCCGGCAACCGTGGCCAGGTCAATTACTCCGCCGCCAAGGCCGGGATTATTGGTGCCACCAAAGCGCTGGCGGTAGAGCTCGCAAGCCGTGGCATCACCGTCAATTGCATAGCCCCCGGCCTCATCGCCACCGAGATGATTGCCCAAGCTCCGGTCGAAGAAGCACTGAAGATGATCCCTGCTGGGCGCGTCGGCCAGCCGGAGGAAGTCGCCAGCCTCGTCGGCTACCTCTTGAGCCCAGAAGCCGCCTACCTGACGCGGCAAGTCATTAGCGTCAACGGAGGCATGGTCTAGTGCCCCATTCAATGCCCACACATCGCGTCGTCGTCACCGGCATGGCCGGTATTTCCTCGCTCGGCAATAGCTGGGCAGAAATTTCCAGCAATCTCCGCAATGGTGTTTCCGGCGTCCGTCACATGGACGATTGGGCGCGCTTTGCCGAGCTGCGCACCCGCCTCGGCGCGCCGGTGCTGGGCTTTACGCCGCCCGCGCACTACAACCGTAAAGTCACCCGCACGATGGGCCGCGTCGCCGTGCTGGCAACCGCAGCCACCGAGGCTGCTCTGGCCGACGCTGGCCTGCTCGGCAACCCGATCATCGAATCCGGTGCGATGGGGATTTCCTACGGCTCTTGCTCCGGCAGCGTCGATGCGCTGATGGACTTCGCGTCGATGCTGATCGTCGAAGGCGGCTCCAGTCGCATCAATGCCACCACCTATTTGCGGATGATGGCGCACACCGCGGCGGTCAATATCGGCGTCCACTTCAAAATCAAGGGCCGGGTCATCCCCACCACCTCAGCCTGCACGAGCGGCTCGCAGGGCGTGGGCTACGCCTACGAAGCCATCAAGTTTGGGCGGCAAAAACTCATGGTGGCGGGCGGCTCGGAAGAACTCTCGCCCACCCAAGCGGCGGTGTTCGACACCCTATTCGCCACCAGCACCAAGAACGACGCGCCCACCACCACGCCAGCTCCGTTTGATGCCGGGCGCGATGGCCTGGTGCTCGGCGAAGGTGCCACCACGCTGATTTTGGAAGAGCGCGAGCACGCCCTCGCCCGTGGTGCCCCCATCTACGCCGAGGTCATCGGCTACGGGGCCAACTCCGACGGCGACCACCCCACCCATCCCAATACCCAGACCATGGAAGTCGCCATGCGCTTGGCGCTAGAGGACGCAGACCTTGCACCTGAGGCCATCGGCTATGTCTGCGCCCACGGCACCGCGACCGACCAAGGCGATATTGCCGAGAGCCAAGCCACCCAGCGGGTGTTCGGCAGCCGCATGCCGATATCCTCGCTTAAAGGCCACTTCGGCCACACCTTGGGCGCTTGCGGCGCGCTGGAGAGCTGGCTCGCCATCGAGATGATGCGCCACGACTGGTACGCGCCAACGCTCAATCTGCAGAATGTTGATAGCCGTTGCGGCACTCTGGACTACCTCGATGGCAGCGGTCGCAGCTTCCAATGCGCGCAGGTCATGAACAACAATTTCGCTTTCGGCGGCATCAACACATCGCTGATTTTTCAACGCGTCAATCACTAAAAACTCCAAGGAGACACCATGCGTAAATCCACCAGTGCTGTACTCGCTGCCGCTGTCGCACTCGCCAGCGCCTTGCCCGCTCAGGCCCGCAACACCGAGCACAAGCTATCGATTGAATCCGGCCTCAATTTTGTGAAGACCGACGCGCGCACCTCGGGCCAGTTCAAGCCAGAGATCAAGCTGTATTTCTCCGGCCAAGCGACTCCGAAAGCCGCCGAAACCAAGGGAACCTTCACCAGCAATAAGAAGACCAACTTCTTCAACAAGTCCGATGAAGAAGGCTGCCAGTGGGTATTCGCCTCCGCCATCATCGCCCTGCAAGAGCGCGCCATCCAAGAAGGCGGCAACGCCGTGGTCGATATCCACAGCTACTACAAGCGCGAAGAGTTCAAGAGTGCGACCGAATACCACTGCGTGGCCGGTGCGGTTACGGGTGGCGTTGCCCTGCGCGGCACGGTGGTCAAGCTCAAGTAAGCCAAGCCCTGCCGCAACAAAAAACCCGCAGCCTAGGCTGCGGGTTTTTTATGGCTGCGGGCTTTTTTATGTAGGGGCGAGGCATGCCTCGCCATGGAACCCGCACCTTCGTAGGGGCGAGGCATGCTTCGCCTCGGAACCCGCGCCTTGGTAGGGGCGAGGCATGCCTCGCCCGTTCCGAATTTACCGCGACACCCAGACTACT
>CAZHTI010000019.1:33058-34539 GCA_964535755.1 uncultured Salinisphaerales bacterium
GTAGGGGCGAGGCATGCCTCGCCCGTTCCGAATTTACCGCGACACCCAGACTACTTAGGCAGCATCTGCGCGATAAACGCCTCGCACTCGGGTTTGTCCATATAGCGCGGCACGGCGTAGGTCCAGTGCGCTTCCGCCAATGCCTTGTCGGTAATCGCCGGGATGTCGCTGGTTTTTAGCTTCTCCACCGTGGTGGGGATGCCGAACTCAGCGTTGAGCTTGCGGACGTGGGCGATAAAGGCATCGGCCAGTTGTGCGTCGGACTCGCCACCGCGCTTGAGCCCACTCACTTCCGCGAGCTTCGCTAGGCGTTCGATGCATTCCGGCTTGGAGAAATCCAGCACCAGCGGCAGGATGATTGCGTTCGCTAGCCCATGCGGGACGTGGTAGTACGCACCAAAGTTGTGGGCGATGGCATGCACATAGCCCACACCCGCAATAGTGAAGGCAATGCCCGCCTTGTAGGACGCCAATGCCATCGCCTGCCGCGCTTCCAAATTGCTGCCTTGGTGCACGGCGGTCGGCAGGTTCTGCATGATCAGGCGGGTGGCTTCCAGCGCTTCGGCGTCAGTCTTCACGGTGCGGTTGCGCGAGAGGTAAGCCTCGACCGCGTGGGTCAGTGCGTCCATGCCGGTCGCAGCAGTGATCGGCGCGGGCAGGCCGGTCATCAATGCGCCGTCGAGTGCCGCTGCCTTGGGCACCAAGGCGGTGTCCATGATGGCGAATTTTCGGGTGGTCGACGGGTCAGACACCACCGCCGCGATGGTCACCTCAGAGCCGGTACCGGCCGTGGTCGGCACCGCATAGAGCTTCATCGGCGGGATGATCACGCGCATCAAGCCGGCCATGTGCACAATCTTGTGCGGGTTGCGGGCACGCGCCGCAATCACCTTGGCAGCGTCAATCGACGAGCCGCCACCAATCGCCAAAATCGCCGTGCAGCCCTTTTGCTTGAGCATCGTCAGGCCGGTTTCGATCTGCTCAATCGTCGGGTTGGGCAGCACGCCGTCATAGACCACATAGCTCACACCCAACTGTTGCAGCTTCTCCTGCATGGGCTTGAGCAGGCCGAGCTTCACCAACATCGCGTCGGTGACGATCAGCAAGTTCTTCACGCCCGTGCCGGCGATGTGCTCGCACAGCTGAAGCGACGAGCCAGGCCCGGTGAACAATTGCGGGGTGCGGAAAATCAGCAGCTTGGACGCCCAGAACAGCACGAACTGGAAGAACTTGTAGAACCACACGCGAATCGAGAACGGAATCATGGGCTTTAGTCCAAGAGGCAAGAAAGTAGTCTGCGCATTACCAGCGCAGGGCGCGCATTGTGCCGACACTCAAGCGCCGCTGTAAGCACCAATCGTCGCGCGGCACGGTTCCCCGCTGACACTGAAAGACCCAAACGAAGCATGTGTCCCTCTCTCCCGCTTGCGGAAGAGAGTTGGAGAGAGTGCAGCCGTTCCCCAGCCTCGATGCCTTACAAT
>CAZHTI010000020.1:0-5665 GCA_964535755.1 uncultured Salinisphaerales bacterium
TGCCGTGATCGACGTGGCCAATGGTGCCAACGTTGACGTGCGGCTTCGCGCGGGAAAACTTTTCTTTTGCCATGACAAACACTCCGAAGTTCGGCGGGCTTAAGACCACTACCGGCTGTTAAAGAACGACTTCGCGACGAATGGCGAAGCGGTTAAGCGCTGCTTGCTGATACTGCTGACTACTTACTGCGAATTTGGTGCCTACTATCGGAATCGAACCGATGAGGGAGCTTGCTCCCTCGACCCCTCATCACTGGAGGTCATCGGTTCGATTCCATTGCTGCTTTGCTGCGAATTTGGTGCCTACTATCGGAATCGAACCGATGAGGGAGCTTGCTCCCTCGACCCCTCATCACTGGAGGTCATCGGTTCGATTCCATTGCTGCTTTGCTGCGAATTTGGTGCCTACTATCGGAATCGAACCGATGACCTCTCCCTTACCAAGGGAGTGCTCTACCAACTGAGCTAAGTGGGCTTTGAGTGCATCTACAACGGCATTACTTTTACCTCTACCTCCGGCCAATCCTTACGGCTTGGCGTTCGTCGGGCAATGAGTCCACCGGACTCATTGCAAATCCCCGCCTCACCCTCTCCCTTACCAAGGGAGTGCTCTACCAACTGAGCTAAGTGGGCTTGCTACTGCACGGCTTGGCGTTAACCAACCCGCTAAAACTCAAAACCTCTGCAACACTGGAGCGGGAGACGGGAATCGAACCCGCGCTATCAGCTTGGAAGGCTGAAGTTCTACCATTGAACTACTCCCGCCTAAAGCTCGAGTCCCTCAATGCCGCACCGCTACCGCCTCAAGTGGTGGAGGGAGAAGGATTCGAACCTTCGTAGACATAAGTCAGCAGATTTACAGTCTGCCCTCGTTGGCCGCTTGAGTATCCCTCCCGCCTTGAAACGGGGGGCGGATTATCTTGGCCCTCGCGAGCTTCGTCAAGAGTTATTTCAGCAAGCCGCGTGGTTTTCTTCACCACGCGGTTTGCCGACGCCGCAACTAGCCTGCGAGACAGGTGCTCATGAAGGTTTTACGCGCCTCGCCCTTGAGCCCCTGCTCTTTTGCAGTGGCGTTGCAGGCCTTCATCTTTTCCTTCTGGGCAGCTTTCTTTTCAGCACCCTCATCTCCTGAGGCGGCGGGAGCACCAGCGGCGGGCGGTGCGCTATCGCCTGAGAGGCATGACTTCATGAAGGCTTTGCGATCCGCGCCTTTGAGGCCTTGCGACTTTGCACTGGCGTTGCAGTCGCGCATAACTTGCTGCTGCGCGAGTTGTTTTTCCGAGAACTTCTTTTTCCCTTCCTCCGCATTGGCCACTCCGAACATCATGGCTGCCGCGACGATGGCAATTGCTGCCTTTCTCATGAGCTTCCCCTCAGTGATTGTGCGTCCCAATGACGCCTCAATACCTTAGAACTTTGCTGATAAATTGACCACCCCTGCCGCGACATGCCCTGTGGGAACCACTTGGGCCGCGGAATCGCAGTGGCGCGTCTGGTCGTCAAAAAAGAAGTCCGGCTCGAACTCGCGGAGAAACGCGCCCTTATCCAAGCCGCCCAAGAACATCGCCTCATCGACTTGCAGGCCCCAGTCCATAAGCGTGCGAATGGCGCGCTCATGTGCTGGTGCGGAGCGCGCAGTGACGAGCGCGGTGCGCAGACGCATGGTGGCACTTTGATCGCCGGCCTTCTGCAACCGGTGCAGTGCGGTCAATAGCGGCTTGAATGGCCCTGGCGGCAGCGGCGTGGCGAGTTTTTCCGCCTCATGCCGCTGGAAGGCATCCAAGCCGTCGGCTTGAAACACGCGTTCGGCTTCATCCGAAAACAACACGGCGTCGCCGTCGAAGGCGATGCGCACTTCCGTTGGGTGTTCTGCCGCAGCACGGGCGGATTCCGGGTACACCCTTGCGGCCGGGAAGCCTGCCTGCAGCGCATCGCGCACATCGGCTTCGTTCATCGACAAAAACAGATGGGCTTTGAGCGCGTGCAGGTAACGGAATGGCGATTTGCCGCGCGTGAATACGCCGCGCTCGATGGCGAGGCCGTGCGCCTTTGCCGAGCGGAACACCCGCAGACCGGAGACGGGGTCATTGCGCGAGAGGACGACGACTTCTACGCGCTGAGTAGAGGGCGTATTGAAGGCAAGTAGCTTCTGCACCAGCGGGAAGGCGACACCGGGTTGGGCAGCCGTCCCCAGCCTATCCAGCTGCAAGCGCATGTACGCTGCATCATCGGCCTTCTCGAAGACTTCGTTCTCCTCCTCAAAGTTAAAGAGCGCGCGTGACGAGAGCGCGACTACCAATTTGCCATCGAGCGTGGCACCCATGGCTTACGCGACCTTCGCGCGCTTCACGGCGAAGCTGACGACGCTCGGGAACAGGCGCTTGAGCAGCACGAATGCCCTTTCTTTGCCGATGATGGCCTCCTCCTTTCCTGCGGCGGCGGCGGCCCATATTTTCTCGGCACAGTCCTTGGCACTCATGCCGGTGGCTTGTCCGGTATCCATCAGTCCATGCGTGCCACCGTCGCCAGTGATGGCGTTGAGCGAGACGTTGGTTTTAATAAAACCGGGGCAAACCAGAGTGAACTGCACGCCAGATTTCCACAGCTCGGCGCGTGCGGCGTCGAAGAAGCCATGCAGGGCGTGCTTGGCGGCAGCGTAGCCGGAGCGCAGTGGCGTGCCGACATAACCGACCACACTGGAGACCGTCACCACCTGACCACCTCCGCGCGCCACCATCGCTGGCAATACGGCTTTAGTGAGCGCCACACAGGCGAAGAAATCGAGCTCCATGATGCGGCGGTAGACCTCCATCTCGGTGTCGAGCACGGTGCTGCGCTGGCTGATGCCCGCGTTGTTGACCAATACCTCCACCGGGCCAAAGAAGGCTGCGGCTTGTTGCGCGGCTTTTTCGGCGTCGAATGCGGTGAGGTCGAGCGCTAGCACAGCCACTTGGCTTGGGTCTTTGCAAGCGCCTCTTACCCGCTGGAGTTCCGACTCTCGGCGAGCGGTCAAAATCACTTTCGCGCCTTCAGCGGCCGCCTGTAGCGCCATCGCCTCGCCAATCCCAGAACTGGCGCCGGTAATCCAAACCACTTTGTTGCTCAGACTCATGTCGCCGCTCCGATTTCAATAATGATTTTGCCGTGCACATGCTTTTCTGCGAGCAAGCATTGTGCGGCGGCGACCTCCTCTAGCGGAAATCGAGCGGCAACGATGGGTTTCACTGCGCCAGAGGCTAGCCAGGTAGATAGGCGGCGCAGGTCTTTGTCGGTGGATTTCACCACCACTAGCCGCGCGCGCTTGAGTGGCGATATCCGGGTGCGCAGGTGATCGAGCAGATTTTGCCGGTTGGGCACGGTGGTGACGTAACAACCGCGCGGCATGAGTTGCCTTTGGATATTGGCAAAGCATTGATTGCCGAAGACATCAAACACGACGTCGAAACGCTCGCGCAAAAGCCGGGGCGGCTGAATGTGGTAGTCAAATACGCGGTCTGCACCGAGGCTGCGCACCAGCGGCATAGACTCCGGGCCGCAGAGTGCGGTGACCTCGGCCCCCAGCGCTTTGCCGATTTGCACCGCCATTGTCCCCACACCACCCGACGCCCCATGGATCAGCAAGCGCTGCCCTTCTTTGAGGCCGCCACTATCCCGCAGGGCTTGCAGTGCGGTTAGCCCTGCAAGTGGAACCGCCGCTGCATCCGCACGCGGGATATTGGTGGGCAGCAGTGCGAACTCATCCGTCTTGCAGATCAGCCACTCGGCACAGCTGCGCGCGCGCCACCCGTTGAGCATGCCGAATACCGCACTGCCGAGCGCGGGGCCGTCGGCACCGCCGCCTAGGGCTTCGAGTGTGCCGCTAAAGTCGTAGCCGCAGGACCTCGGAAAACGTCCGCCATCTAAACGCTTGAACTTACCACTGCGAACCAAGATGTCCTTGGGGTTTAGCGCGGCTGCGGTGACGCGGATTAATGCCTCGCCTCGGCCCGGCTGGGGCTGGGGAACGTCGGCTGTGTGGAGGACTTCTGGGCCGCCGTAGCGGTCGTACTGAATGATGCGCATGGTCTGAGGCTACAAAAAGAAAAGCCCAGCGTGTGCTGGGCTTCTCTGGGTGGCGGCAATGCGCCGAATCAAAGGATGTAGACAAAAATGAAAAGGCCTACCCAGACCACGTCCACAAAGTGCCAGTACCAGGCAACGCCTTCAAAACCAAAGTGAGAGTCAGGCTTGAAGTGGCCAAACATTAGGCGGCAGGTGATGACGATGAGCATCAAGGTGCCCAAGGTGACGTGCATGCCGTGGAAGCCGGTCAGCATGAAGAAGGTTGAACCGTAGACGCCTGAGCCCAGCGTGAGGTTGAGGTCTTGATAGGCGTGGGCGTATTCGACGCCTTGTAGGTAAAGGAACACCGCACCGAGAGCGACCGTTGCCCACATCCAAATAATGCATGCGGTGCGCTTGTTGTCCTTGAGCGCGTGGTGCGCCATGGTGATGGTAATGCCTGAGGTCAACAGCAAGCAGGTGTTGATGAACGGCAAGCCCCATGCGGACATGGTCTTGAACTCACCGCCGAGCGCGGATGGACCGTTGGTGGGCCAAGCGGCTTCAAAACCCGACCACAGCAGGTTCGTCGTGCCCTTGGCCCCTTCGCCGCCAATCCAAGGTACTGAGATGGTGCGGGTGTAGTAGAGGGCACCGAAGAAGGCTGCGAAGAACATCACTTCAGAGAAAATGAACCAAGCCATGCCCATGCGGTAGGTCATATCGACCTGCTGGCTGTAGGCACCGGATTCGCTCTCGCGGGCGACACCACGGAACCAGGCGTAGATGATCGCTATGGACAAAGCACCGCCGACGTACAGAGGGATTGGGCCTAGGCCGCCCTCCTCTAAGACGCTCCAGACGCCCCAGACTAGGATGAATAAACCCACGGTGAGGTAGAAGGGCCAAGCGCTGGGCTCGGGCACGAAGTAGCGGGTGTTCGCTGGGGCGGCGTGGCTGGACATAGAAATCCCTAATCTTCTTGGGGTTGAACGACTAATTAAAACGGGTTTCGCCGGCAGTGCTCGCCGAGTTGGCTTTGCTGGTGCTGGCGACTGTGGTCATATCAAAAAAGGTGTAGGCCAGCGTAACCGTAGTGACATCCTTTGGGAGTTCACGCTCGATCATGAAACGCACCGGCATCAGCTTTTTTTCGTTGGCCTTAAACGGTTGTTGGTTAAAGCAAAAACATTCGGTCTTCTTGACGTGCTTGGCGGCTTTGCCGGGCGTAACCGCAGGTACCGCCTGCCCAACCGTTGGCTCCGACAACTGATTGGTCGCCTCAAAATTCACGGTGTAAAACTGGCCTGGGTGGACTTTGATTTCCTGCTGTGCGGCCTTGAAACCCCAAGCAGCGCCAGAGTTCACGGTGGTTAAAAACTGCACGGTCACTTCCCGCGACAAATCCGGCGTCTGCACGGACGTGGTGGGTGCGAGCATGCCGTCGCTGCGACCGTTCAAGCCCGTAATCTGGCAGAGCATGTCGTAGAGCGGCGCGAACGCAAAACCAAATCCGAACATGACGGCAGTGAGCAGCGCCATTTCCAAAGTGTTACGCCGCCGCCAGCGGGCTTTTACCGAGTGCTCAGGTGCCATACAAAAGCGCCGAGGAAGCCCAAGGCAA
>CAZHTI010000020.1:5765-14113 GCA_964535755.1 uncultured Salinisphaerales bacterium
GGCTTTTACCGAGTGCTCAGGTGCCATACAAAAGCGCCGAGGAAGCCCAAGGCAATCGCCACGTGCACCAAGGCCAAGCGCACATTGCGCTTGGCTTGATCAGTCGGCTTTGTTGCTACCGCCTTCATGGCTTAGTGATGGCCGTGCGGGGCTTTGGCAGCAACAGGCTCGCCATTAGCACCGACGAAGGGTGGATCTTCAAAGGTGTGGTAAGGGGCTGGGCTTGGCACCGTCCACTCTAGGCCGTGGGCACCTTCCCAGACGCGGTCAGGCACTTTGTGCTTGGCACGGTTGCCAAACATGCAACCGAGCATGTTGAAGATGAAGATGAACTGGGCGAGGAAGAAGCCGAATGCGCCAATCGTCGAGACTTCGTTGAAGTTGGTGAACATCACGTTGTAGTCCGGCACACGGCGCTGCATACCGGCCAAGCCCAAGAAGTGCTGCGGGAAGAAGGTGACGTTGATAAAAATAGCGGAGAGCCAGAAGTGGGTTTTGCCCCAGAACTCGTTGTACATCACGCCCGTCCACTTGGGGATCCAGTAATAGACGGCGGCGACGATGGAGAACACAGCGCCCGGCACCAAAACATAGTGGAAGTGGGCAACTACGAAGTAGGTGTCGTGATACTGGAAGTCCACTGGAGTAATGGCGAGCATCAGGCCAGAGAAGCCGCCCAAGGTGAACAGGAACACGAAGGCGATTGCGAACATCATCGGCGTTTCGAAGGTCATCGAGCCGCGCCACATGGTGGCCATCCAGTTAAACACCTTCACGCCGGTAGGCACGGCAATCAGCATGGTGCTGAACATGAAGAACAGCTCAGCGGCCAGCGGCATGCCAACGGTGAACATGTGGTGCGCCCAGACGATGAAGGACAGGAAGGCGATGGAGGCCACGGCGTAGACCATCGAGTCGTAGCCGAACAGCGGCTTGCGGGCGAAGGTCGGGATGATGGTGCTGACCACACCGAAGGCGGGCAGGATGAGGATGTAGACCTCAGGGTGGCCGAAGAACCAGAAGATGTGTTGGAACATCACTGGATCGCCGCCGCCGGAGGCGGTGAAGAAGCTGGTGTCGAAGTACTTGTCGGTCAGCAACATGGTCACGGCACCGGCCAGCACTGGCATGGTGGCAATCAGCAGGTAGGCGGTGATCAGCCAAGTCCACACGAACAGGGGCATCTTCAGCAGCGTCATGCCAGGAGCGCGCATGTTGAGGATGGTGACGACGACATTAATCGCACCGGTGATGGAAGAAATACCCATCAAGTGGATGGCGAAAATCAGCAAGGGGAAGGCATCACCCGTTTGCAGCACCAGAGGCGGGTACATGGTCCAGCCACCGGCGGGCGCGCCGCCTTCCATAAACAGCGTGGAGAGCAGCAGCGTGAAGGCGAAGGGCAGAATCCAGAAACCCCAGTTATTCACGCGCGGCAGAGCCAAGTCCGACGCGCCGATCATCATCGGCACCATCCAGTTGGCCAAACCGGTGAAGGCCGGCATGACGCCGCCGAAGATCATGACCAGCGCGTGCATGGTGGTCATGGAGTTGAAGAACTGCGGATCAACGTACTGGATGCCGGGGCTAAATAGCTCCGCACGAATCACCAGCGACATCAGGCCACCAATAAAAAACATGATGAACGCAAAGCACAGATACAACGTGCCGAGGTCCTTGTGGTTGGTGGTTTTGATCCACCGCATGATCCCTTTCTCGGGGCCGTGATGGTGGTCGTGATCGTCGTGGGCGTGTGCGTGAGCCATGGGCTACTCCTGCATCAATGTGAAAACTTGGGGTACGGCGTATTAGGGGCGACTAGCGAGCAGCTTTGACGTCAGCTGCCTGCACCAGCGAGCCCTTATTGCCCCAGCTCGTGCGCTGGTAGCTCAGAATGGCTGCGATGTCGGCATCGGAGAGATGGCCAAACGGTGGCATCAGACCTTTGCCTTTGAGGGTTTGCTGGATATGCGCCTTAGCGGGGCCGTTGGCGACTTTCGAGCCGACCAAGCTGGGGAAGTTCGGCGGCATGCCTTGGCCGTTCTGCTGATGGCAGGCAGCGCAATTGGTCTCGTAGCCTTTCTTACCGGCTGCCAACAGGGCGTCTTTGCTCATCTCACCGCTGCCTGCGGCCGCAGCGCCAGCAACTTCCACCGGCGCAGCAGCAGGTGCAGGTGCAGCCGCAGCTTCAGCAGCAGGGGCGGCGGCAGTTGCCACGCTCACTTCGACGCGGCGGGCTTCGTCCGCCGTGCCGCCGTTGACTTGCTCTGGCTTCTTCATCTCCAGCGCCGATTCAGCGACACCGGCCTTGATCAAGGCAGCCTTAACCGCGAGGGCCCGCTGCTTGGCGAGCTCAGCATTCTTGACGGCAGAGCCGCTGGCATCGTGGAAGCCGGAGATGGCAAGGCGGGCGGATGGGTTGGCCTTGGCGAAATCCACCAGTGTTTTGAGGCTGGCATCGGCATCCGCAGGGAGCGCGGCGGCACCGGAGCCAAACAACAACTTGGCCATTGCCGGCGCTGAAGTGGCCGTAGCGTCGGCAGCCGGTGCATCCACCGTGGCGGCATCGTTCGCCGTTACATCCGCCGCTGGGGCAGCGGCGACGGCGGCTGCCGGTGCTGCAAGGCTGGCAACGTCGACACCTTTCTGCTTCGCCAGCCATGCCATGTACTCGGCTTCTGGCACCGCCTTAACGACGATCGGCATAAAGCCATGGTCACGACCGCAGAGCTCTGCGCAAACGCCACGGTAGATGCCGGGCTTATCAATCTTGGTCCAAGTTTCGTTGATGATGCCGGGGATGGCGTCTTTCTTAACGGCCAGGTCAAACACCCACCATGCGTGGATCACGTCTTGACCGGTAACGAGGAAACGCACCTTCTTGCCAACCGGCAGCACCAAGGGGTTGTTCACATCCCACAGATAGTTGGGGATGGTTTTGGGGTCTACTCCGGAGCGCAGTTGGCGCGCAGCGTTGGAGTCCGCAGAGAGCATGGAGGTGAAGCTGACGTCCTGACCCACGTAGTCGTACTTCCAGCCCCACTGGAAGCCCGTGACCTTGACGCTCATGTCCGAGCCGCGCGTGTCTTCCATCTTGATCAAGGTGCCGGCGGCAGGGATCGCCATGCCGACCAAGATCACAAACGGGATGATCGTCCAGATGATTTCCACCGTGGTGGAGTGGTGGAAGTCAGCCGGCTTAGGGTTGCGGCTGCGGCGGTGGGCGAAGATGGAATAGCCCATCACACCGAACACAATCACGCCGATGGCGGTGACCACCCACAAAATGAGCATGTGAAGATCGAACACTTCACGGCTAATTTCCGTGACGCCCACCGGCATGTTGTATTGCGAGCGCGCAGCTTCTTGAGCGAATACGGCACCAGACGCCAGCAAGCCGGCGACGGCTGCGGCCATGCGTGCGGTACGCAAGCTAAGGGTGGACGACATAGACCTACTCTCCAGTTGAAATCTTCGACGCCGGGATTACATCCGGCACCTCCGCTGTGGCCATGCGCCAATGCGGAGGCAACAATTGCTTGATACGGGCGTGTACCGCTAAACGCTCCGCATCGGTCAAACAACGCCCCAATGTGATGGTCTGCGCCATACACCGGAGTTGAAGTTGGGTCGGCGCGTGTGCAGTCGCCCCCGGCTTCAGCTCAACCCGTGACCAAGCCCGCTGCCAGACGATGCTGACCTGCAAACCTGCGCCACGGCTACTGCCTACTCGGACTTGCACCGTTTCTGGGTGGAAATCCAGCACCTCGCGATACTCGTTGCGCCGAACACTGACCCAAAACGCAGCGCCTAAGGCTGCAATCTCCAAGCCCGCAAACGGCAACACCGGCCAAAACCCGAGGAAGGTCAAGCCGATGGCAATCGCCAAACTTACCGCTGCCACCGCCGCAAACGCCCACACGGCTTGTTGCGGACTCAAGGAGGCATTGGGCCTGAGCACCAGACGCGTATCGACTACGGCGGTTGGCTGAGACATCGCGCACTCCTGAATGACACGGCGTGCAACACGAATTGCACACCGCTCTCCATTTTAGGGCGCAATTGGCGCAAGGCCAAGCTGCAAAGCAGAAAAATCACTGCCTCTGAGCGCAGAAACCGCCGCCTTGAGCTGAGCGATGGCCTCAATGGGGGTGGCCGCCTGCGGCGCTTGGCACCAAAGCGGGGGCCCGAGTTGCTCGCTTAAGCAGGCCAGATTGCTCTGCCAACGCGTCATCGGCTCTGCGCCGAGGTTCGCCACCCAACCCAACATCGGGCTGCGCGCGCGGATCGCCTCGGCAGTCAGCAATGCGTGGTTGATCGCGCCTAAGCGCAGGCCGACCACGAGCAACACCGGCCAGCCTTGTGCTGCCACCCAATCGCCTAAGCGCAATTGCGGGTTGAGCGGAGTGAGCCAGCCGCCTGCCCCTTCAGCGAGGACTACTTGATGCGCTTGGCTCAGTGCGGCATGAGCGGCCAGCAGGCGCTGCGGGTCGATCTGCTCGCCCGCTTCTGCCGCTGCGATATGCGGGGCGATGGCTGGGGCGTAGCAGTAGGGGTTGGTGGCGGCATACGGCAGCGCCGTGGGTGCTGCGGCACGCAGGGCTAGAGCGTCTGCATTGCGCAGTGCACCGTCTGCGTCCGGCTCGCTGCCGGAGGCGACCGGCTTAAAGCCCACTGCATCGACACCGGCGGCACGCAGCGCGCGCAACAGGCCTGCACTGACATAGGTCTTACCGGCGTCGGTGTCAGTCGCGGTGACGAAAATGGTGGCCACGTCTACGGCTCCGTAGTTGCTGGTGCCGCCGAGATGGCGAGCGCCAGCGCGTCGAGCAGGGCGGTGATTTGCGCCGCACTGTGGTCGGCCGTCAGCGTGACGCGCAACCGCGAGGTCCCTTGCGGCACCGTCGGTGGGCGGATCGCGGCGACCCAAAACCCCTGTGTGAACAGCGCTTGACTCACCGCCACGGCGCGCTCGGCTCGGCCCAGCATGACGGGTTGTATGGCGGTGCTGGAGGGCAGCAAAGGTAGCCCACGCTCGGCAGCAGCGCGCCGAAACTGTTCGATATTGCGCGCCAGTTGCCCGCGCCGAGCATCGCCTTCTGCACCCCGGACGATGCGCAAACTGGCGCGCAGCCCAGCCGCTGAGGCGGGGGCGGGGGCGGTCGAAAACACCCAGCTGCGGGCCTTGTGGATGAGCGCTTCGATGAGGTCCGCTGAGCCGGCGACCACTGCACCCGCACCGCCCAGCGCTTTGCCAAAGCCCGCCATGTAGATGTCGGCCGCCATGGGGGTGGCGCGCACGCTGCCGACGCCATCGGCAAACAGCGCACCGCGCCCGCCGCCCAGCACCCCGAAGCCGTGGGCGTCGTCGACCATCAAGGCCGCCGCGTGTTGGCGGCAGAGCGCGCTCAAGTCCGCCAGCGGCGCGCAGTCGCCGTCCATGCTGAATACCGAGTCCGTCGCTAATAAGCTCAGCGCTGTGGGCGCTTCTGCCCGCGCCTCGGCCAGTTGCGTGGCACAGGCGCTGGTCGAGCCATGCGCATAGCGGCGATAGCGCGCGCCAGAAAGCCGCCCGCCGTCGATGAGCGAGGCGTGGTTCAGCTCATCGGCGATCAGGGTGTCGGTCTTCTCCAACAGGCCGCGCAGTACGCCGCAATTGGCGGCCCAGCCGGAGGAGAACAGCAAAGCGCGATCACGGCCCAAGTAATCGGCGAGTTCGTCCTCCAGCGCGCGGTGCTCGGCGTTAAAGCCGGTGACGAGTGCCGATGCCCCGCTGCCCGCGCCTAAGCGCTCATACGCGGCCGCGGCAGCCTTTGCGGGCTCAGGGTGGCTGGCGAGGCCTAGGTAATCATTGCTGCAAAAGTTGATGCAGGCCTGACCATCGACACGCACCAAAACTCCGTGGCGGCCTTCCACCGTGCGCCGCACGCGCCTGAGCGATTGCTCTGAGAGCGCCTGCAACTGCTGCTGCAAGCGGCGAGCGAGTATCGACATACCCGCGCCGAACGGGGGGCTGACTAGCGCAGGCTTAGCCGCAGGCGGCAGCGCTGGTGCAAGTGGTGGCGGTGGCGCTTGCCGCAGGTGCTTCGCTGGCCGCGACCGTCGCAGCAGAGAGCCCTAAGCGCTGCATCAGCGCGCGGTCCTTTTCGTTCTGCGGATTGGCGGTCGTTAGCAGCTTGTCGCCGTAGAAAATGCTGTTGGCGCCTGCGAAGAACGCGAGCGCTTGGGTTTCCTCACTCATGCTGGTGCGGCCGGCGGATAGCCGCACCGTGGCCTGCGGCATCAGGATGCGCGCGACCGCAATCACGCGGACGAACTCCAAGGGGTGCAAGGCTTCAGCACCGTCGAGCGGCGTACCCGCGACCTGCACCAAGTCGTTAATCGGCACCGAGTCTGGGTGCGGAGCGAGGTTGGCGAGCGTCATCAACAGGCCGACGCGGTCATCGGCAGACTCGCCCATGCCGACGATGCCGCCACAACAGACCTTGACCCCAGCGCGCCGCACATTCGCCAGCGTGCTGAGGCGGTCGGCGTAGGTGCGGGTACTGATGATCTTGCCGTAGTACTCGGGCGAGGTATCGAGGTTGTGGTTGTAGTAGTCGAGGCCCGCTTCGGCCAAGCGCTCTGCTTGGTGCGCCTCCAACATACCGAGGGTGACGCAGGTTTCTAGGCCCAGGGCTTTCACCTCCCGCACCATGACTTCGACCTTATCCAGATCGCGATCTTTAGGGCTGCGCCATGCGGCACCCATGCAGAAGCGGCTCGCGCCATTGGCCTTAGCTTCAGCGGCGGCTTGCACCACCGCCTGCACTTCCATCAGGGGCTCTTTGGCCAAGCCGGTGTTGAATCGGATGCTCTGCGGGCAGTAGGCGCAATCTTCTGGGCAGGCACCGGTTTTGATGCTGAGCAGCGTCGAGAGCTGCACAGTGTTCGGCGTCTGGTAGCGACGGTGCAGGCTCTGAGCCTGAAACAGCAGGTCGTTGAACGGTAGGTCAAACAAGGCTTGGACTTGCTCGCGCGTCCAGTCGCTACGGACCTCGGCGGGGGCTGGGGCGTGGGCGGAGTCGGCCATAGTCAGTGCTCGCAGCGGGTTCAAGAGGGCCGCAAGCATGCCGCAGGCTGGGGGCTGGCTGTCAACCAGATTTTCAATAATTGGTTGACAGCCTCCGGCTGCTTATTCGGCGTCGTCGCTACACGGCGGCTCGCCGTAGGCCTGCACGCAGGCGGCCGGTGCGGCGGGCGGCGGGGCTGCGTCGGCAAAAAAGCTGCGGTAGCCGACGAAAGCCGCCGTCAGCGCCAAGATGATGATGTGTAGGTAGCCGGTCATGGGTGCTCCCTAAGACGATGGATGCCGCTTGACGCTGCAAGCCTTGCGCCAGCACCGCGTGCGCAGGCCGCTGACTGGCGCAAAATGGCAGCGAGCACCTTGTTGGCAGGCCCGCCCCATGCCCCTCAGCGATTTTTTGCGCCGCCCCTTGGACTTGCTGCTGCCTGCGCGCTGCCAGCTTTGCGGCGCTACCGCTGCCGGTGCGGGCCTCTGCGCCGACTGCCAGCGCGAGCTGCCACACAATCATCCCCATTGCCCCGGCTGTGCCGAGCCGAACAGCAGTGGCTTGCTCTGCGGCCGCTGCGCGCAAAGCCCAGAGCCGTTCTTTGCTGCCGTCGCCGGTCTGCGCTTAGAGGGCAGCGTGCGGCAGGCTATCCACGCGCTGAAGTACCGCGGGCAACTCCAAGCCCTACCTTGGCTCAGTGACGCGCTTCAGCAAGCGGTGAAACAGCGCGGCCTTCCCCTACCTGACGTCGTTGTGCCGATGCCGACTGGCCGTCTGCGGCTTTGGCAGCGCGGCTACAACCCGGCGTTGGAGTTGGCCAAGCCTTTGAGCCGCGCTTTGGCGATTCCCTTGGCGGCGCATGAGGCTGCGCGCATCCACACCGCCAAAGACCAAATCGGCCAGACCCGCAAGCAACGCCAGCAAGCGGTGGCGGGTGCCTTTCGCCTGCGGGCTGATGGCCTGCGCGGCAAGCACGTCGCCCTTGTCGATGACGTCATGACCACCGGCGCAAGCTTGGCGGAGCTTGCCCGCACGGTGCTGGCCGCCGGTGCGCTGCGGGTGCAGGTTTGGGCGGTTGCCCGCACGCCTTAGGAGGTCGCGCGGGGCAGAGTCCGTAAACGGTGCGGTTGTTGCATCACAATGCCGCACTTCAGGACGAATACCCCATGAGCATCCACGCCGCCATCGAACACGTCACCCACTACCGCTACGACCGGCCGGTGACACTCAGCCCTCAGGTCATCCGGCTGCGGCCCGCACCCCATTCCCGCACGCCCATCCTCAGCTACGCGCTCA
>CAZHTI010000020.1:14213-32101 GCA_964535755.1 uncultured Salinisphaerales bacterium
ATCCGGCTGCGGCCCGCACCCCATTCCCGCACGCCCATCCTCAGCTACGCGCTCAAGGTCGAGCCCGCTGCCCACTTCCTCAATTGGCAGCAGGATGCGTTTGGCAATTACCTCGCCCGCGTGGTGTTTCCGGACTTGGTCACCGAGTTCAAAGTCACGGTCGATTGCAGCGTGGACTTAGCGGTCTACAACCCCTTCGATTTTTTTATTGAGGACTACGCCGAGCACGTCCCCTTTGCCTACCGCGAAGACCTGCTGCAAGACCTCAAGCCCTATCTGCGGCGCGATGAGGCCGGCGCACGCTTCGCCGAGCTGTGCAAGGCTACGCCTCAGAGCGGCCAGCGCACGGTGGACTTCCTCGTCGCGCTCAATCAGAGCATCCAGAGCAAGGTCGCCTACACCATCCGCATGGAGCCGGGCGTACAGACGCCGGAGGATACCCTCACGAAAGCCAGTGGCTCCTGCCGCGACAGCGCATGGCTGTTGGTGCAGATGCTGCGCCACTTGGGCTACGCCGCGCGCTTTGTCTCTGGCTACCTCATCCAACTCACGCCGGATGTGAAATCACTCGATGGCCCCAGCGGCACGACCACCGATTTCACCGACCTCCACGCTTGGTGCGAGGTGTATCTGCCCGGCGCTGGCTGGATCGGCCTGGACCCCACGTCCGGCCTATTCGCGGGCGAAGGCCACATCCCGCTCTGTGCCACGCCGGAGCCCTCCAGTGCCGCGCCGATCACCGGCACGATGTCCGCCATCGGCCAGGTGAAGGATGAGTTCGAGCACCTGATGCGCGTCAGCCGCGTGCGCGAAACCCCACGCACCACCCTGCCCTACACCGATGCGCAATGGCAGGCGATTGATGCGCTCGGCCAAGCCGTCGACGCCCGTCTTGCGGCCGGCGATGTGCGCCTGACCATGGGCGGCGAGCCCACCTTCATTTCCATCGACGACTTCCAAGCCGCTGAGTGGAACACCGCCGCCGTCGGCCCGAACAAGCAAGCGCTCGCCAATACCCTACTGATGCGCCTGCGCAAAGCCTTCGCGCCCAAGGCCTTGCTGACCCACGGCCAAGGCAAGTGGTACCCCGGCGAGAGCCTGCCGCGCTGGGCTTATGCAATGTACTGGCGGCGCGACCAAGCGCCCATCCTGCACTTGGAGCAACCGCCGCAGCAGCGCGCCGCGAGCGTCGAAGCCGCAGGCCTCTTGGCCAAGGGGATCGCCGCGCGCTTGGGCGTAGACCCCTCCCATGCCCTGCCCGCCTATGAGGACGCCTTCTTCTACCTGCACCGCGAGCGGCAACTGCCACCGAATGTCGATGCACTCGACAGCAAGCTCAAAGACCCCGAAGAGCGCGCCCGGCTGGCGACGATCTTCGAGCGCGGGCTCGATGTGCCGCGCGGCTATGTGCTGCCCGTGCAACGCTGGCAGAGCCGCGCATGGGTGAGCGAGCACTGGCGGCCGCGCACGGGACGCTTGCAGCTGATCCCAGGCGATAGCCCCGTAGGCTTCCGCCTGCCCTTAGAAGCCCTGCCTTGGGTGCCCGCCAGCGTCTTCCCCTACTTCAACGAGACCGATCCGACCGTAGCCCGCAACCCGCTACCGGAGCGCTACCCGCAGCCCTTCTTGCAGCTGCCCGAGGGCGAGCAGCAAATCCGCCGTCAGCAGCAGCGTTTGCTCGCCGATGACCAACTGCGCGCACAGACCGGCGCGCAGTTCACCACCGGTGTGGTGCGCACTGCGCTGGCCGTTGAGCCGCGCGAGGGCTATCTCTACGTGTTCATGCCGCCCACTAGCAACGCTGATGATTTTTTGGAGCTGATTGCAGCGGTCGAAGACGCCAGCGCGGAACTCGCAGTACCGGTGCGCGTCGAGGGCTACCCGCCGCCCAACGACCCGCGCCTAGAGGTGCTGAAAATCACCCCCGACCCCGGCGTTATCGAGGTCAATATGCAGCCCGCAGCCAGCTGGGCAGAGCTGCGCCATATCGTCGAGACCATCTACGAAGAAGCGCGGCTTTCGCGCCTGACCACCGAGAAATTTTTGGTCGATGGCCGCAGCGTTGGCTCCGGCGGCGGCGCGCACATCGTCGTCGGTGGTGCAACCCCGATGGACTCGCCCTTCCTGCGCCGCCCAGATTTGCTCGGCTCGCTGGTGCGCTTTTGGCAAAACCACCCCGCGCTCAGCTACTTCTTTGCTGGGCTGTTCATCGGCCCCACCAGCCAGCACCCACGCGTCGATGAAGCCCGCGACAGCGCGCTCTACGAGCTAGAGATCGCGCTCAACCAGCTACCCAAGCGCGGTGCCAACATCCCGCTCTGGTTAGTCGACCGCATCCTGCGGCACCTGCTCACCGACCTCACCGGCAACACCCACCGCAGCGAAATCTGCATCGACAAACTCTATTCGCCGGATGGCCCGACTGGCCGCTTAGGCCTCGTCGAGTTCCGCGCCTTTGAGATGCCGCCGCATGCGCGCATGAGCCTCGCCCAGCAATTGCTGCTGCGCGCCCTCATCGCCCGCTTCTGGGAGACCCCGTACGAGGCCCCGCTGGTGCGCTGGGGCACCAGCATTCACGACCGCTTCTTGCTCCCGCACTTTTTGTGGGCGGATCTCTGCGACGTGCTCGACGACTTGCGCGCCCACGGCTTCGCCTTCAGCAATGACTGGTTTGCGCCGCACTTCGAGTTCCGCTTCCCGCAGCACGGCAGCTTCCGGTACGGCGAGGTGTCGGTAGAGCTGCGCCACGCGCTGGAATGCTGGCCGACTTTGGGCGAGGAGCCCGGCGCAGGCGGCACCGCCCGATACGTCGATAGCTCCTTGGAGCGCTTGCAGGTGAAGGTCACCGGCCTCACGCCGGGCCGCCACTGTGTATCGGTCGGCGGCAAGCGCCTGCCGCTCACGCCCACCGGCGTACAGGGCGAATACGTCGCCGGGCTGCGCTACCGTGCTTGGCAACCGGCGAGCTGCCTGCACCCGACCATCGGCGTGCACACGCCCTTGATCTTCGACCTCTACGACCTCTGGAACCAACGCGCACTCGCTGGCTGCACCTACCACGTCATGCACCCCGCAGGCCGCAATTACGAGCAGTTCCCGGTCAATTCCTACGAGGCCGAAAGCCGGCGCTTAGCGCGCTTCAGTGCGCTGGGGCATACACCGGGCAGCTACCCACCGCCGGTGGCGCAAGAGAACCCTGAGTACCCGATGACCTTGGATTTGCGGCGAGGGTGAGAGACGCTTGCGTGGCGAGCACCGCTCGCCAGCGGCTTGAACGCCCCCAGCGCTGGCGATGGGGGCCGGACTGAGGCTAGAAAGGCTAAGCCCCTGCCGCTTTTGATGTGGCTTTTGATGTGGCTTTTGACGTCCCTCCCTTCGCAAGCGCTGAGCAGCGCAGCACCAAGAAACACAGCAGAGCGCGAAGGCGCGAACCAGCCCTCTCCCACCCGTCCGGGGTATTTGGCTTACTTCGGAGTGACATTGAGTCACTCCTTAGCCGGGCCAAATACCCTCTCCCGCGAGCGGGAGAGGGGAACCAGCCATCCGCAGCGAGTGCTTAAAAAGCGCTAGCCATACTCCCGATAGTGCATGCCCGCAAAAGCACTGAGCTTGCCGACATTCGCCGCCAACTTCTGCAACCAAGCCACACCATGATGCCGCCCGCCCACTGAGGCAGGCACCGCGATGACCGCAGCGGCAGCCGCCTTGGCTGCGGCGTCCGCTACAAACTGCGCTTTGTCGGCTAAGGTCATCGGCCCGTAGCGACCGGCAAGCTGGTGGTGCGCGTAGTCCTGCCCGCCGCGGAGCGCGCGCAGCAGCAGCCAGCGCAGCGACACCCGATTGGCGTCCACCCACTCGTCCACGGCGGCTTCTTCGCTCCAGACGATCTTCGCACCCGCCGCATGCACGCGGGCCATAAAGTCGCTGTCCTCCCCGCCGGTCAAGCCGTATTCGGGGTCGAACGGCCCCGCTTGGGCGCGGACGAAGCTGCCGCGAAGCAATGCATTGCCGATCCCTAAGCCTTGGCCTTGCAGCACCGTGCCGCTGGCGTGGCGCTGACGGCGGCTATGGAACTGCCCGCGCAGCATCCACTCCGGAGCGCCGGGCGGCAGGTGGTAGTCGACGCGCCCGAGCACGCCGTCGGCGGAGTGCGTAGTCACCGCGCGGTACATCGCCTCTAGCCAGCCGGGTGGGACGCGCTCGTCGTCATCCAAGAACGCCAACCACTCGCTGGTGGCGAGGGCGACGGTCGCATTGCGGGTGAGGGCGATGTTTTTTTGCGGCTGCACGCCGTAGCGCAACTCATAGGGCGTGGTGCCGATGAGTGGCTCCACCACCGCCGCGGCGCTGCCTCTGCCGCTGACGACGTCGTTATCGACCACCACTACTTGAACCGGCGTTAAGCTTTGGTTCGCCAAGTCCTGTAGTAAATGAGCAAGCTGTGCATGCCGACGAAAAGTGCAGATGCACACGCTGACTCGGAACGGGATGTCTGGTCGAAAACTTGCAGTCACTCTGTTTGGCCTCAATGCATTGTCGCCCAGCGGTAGTCGCCTAAACCTATTACGACATATTCCGTCCCTAGCTTGAATCCCATGAGCACAGATTTCCGCGTTGCCCCGATTGCCATCGTCTCGCCGGTGCGTGACGAAGCCCAGTACATTCGCCTGACGCTCGACTCCATGGTCGCGCAGACGCTGAGGCCGCAGGAGTGGTTGCTGGTGGATGACGGCTCGAAGGACGACACCCGCGCGATCATCGAGAGCTATTCCGCGCAGTACCCATGGATTCGCGTGGTGGCCCGCAACCGCGACGGTGAGCGGCGGGTCGGCGCTGGCGTCATCGCCGCGTTTAAGGATGGCCGATCTCGGCTCGCCGACGACAGCTACCAATACATTGCCAAGCTCGACGGTGACATGAGCTTCTCGCCGCGTTACCTCGAAATCATGATCGCCGCACTAGAGGCTGACGAACAGCTCGCTGCCGTTTCGGGTAAGTGCTTCCGCCCTGAGGGTGATGGTTTGGTGGAGGAGTTCATCATCGACGAAATGGTCGCTGGCCAGTTCAAGCTCTACAAGCGCAAGCACTTCGAGGCCATCGGCGGCTTTGAGCAGGTGATGCTGTGGGATGGCATCGACATCCACCGTTGCCGTATGCACGGCTTCACCACCAAGAGCTTTCACCACCCAGAAGCGCGTTTGTTCCACCACCGCTTGATGGGCTCCTCCGACAAAAACGTGTTTGTTGGCCGTAAGCGCTTGGGCGGTGGCATGTGGTTTATGGGCTACCACCCCTTGTATGCGATTGCCTCAGGCATCTTCCGCATGCACGAGAAACCTATGGTGCTCGGCGGCCTAACGATGATCTACGCCTACTTCAAAGCGATGTTGAGCGGCGTGCCGCGCTTCCATGACCCCGTGTTTATCCAGAGCCTGCAACAGTGGCAGTTGGCGCGCCTTAAAGAGTTGCCGATGAAGGTGGTGCGGAAGTTCCGTCCGCGTCGGGCGGCGGGTACTTAAATGGGCCGATAAATTGCCGGCCAACCGCGATCAACACGGCGACCAAGTAAAAGCCTTCGCCGCAGACTAGGCCCATCACCGCGCCCGGCGCGCCATAGGCCTTTAGCGCTGGGACCATCACCGCCGCAGAGATCAGCGCGCCGCAGAATGAAAGTGCCGCCATGAAGCGGAAGCGGCGCTGCACCATTAGGCCGGTCTGCAACACGTTGCGCGTCAAGGCCAGCAACATGCAAAGCATCCACAGTTGCAGCAACGGCTCGTACTGAGGAATGGCCTTTTGCAAGACCTCCACCGAGATGGCATCCCGCAACACCCAGAGCACCAAGCAATAGCCGAGCCCCATTGCCGCGGCAGCCGCTGCGATCATCAGCAAGCGCGGCAGCATGGCCGCCATGCCACCGTTCTGGTTCCAAGTGCTGGCGAGTGGCAGTAGCAGGGAGTTCAGGCTAGTGGCCAGCAGGTTGACCGGCATCAGCAGCAAACGGGTTGCGGCGACGGCGGCGACGGCGGCAACACTGAGTTGCAGCGCCAGCAAATAGTTATAGCCCTGCGAGAACAGCCAAAAAATCACCGCACCGACCGTTGCCCAGAGGGCTAGAGGGCGGATCTCCTGCCAGACCGCTGGGTCACTCGGCGCACTCAGGCCGGGGTTCTGCCGCAGGCTGCGCAACAGCGGCCTCGCTGCAATCGCCGCCGCTGAGGCCAAGCCCAAGACCGCGACGGGCACGGGGTACTCGGTGAGGTAGATACCCGCCGCTGTGATGACCAGCAGCACAGCGACATAGAGCACGTCCGACGGTGGTAGTTCTTGCTGGCGCAGGCTGGCCTGCACAAAACCGCGCACTAGCTCGCGCCGCAAATTGAGGTAGGCCGCCGCCAGCGTGGGCACCAGCACCAAGAGCCAAGCGAGGCTCAAGCCAAAGCACGCGGCGAGCACTAGGGCCACTGCCGCGAGTGCGAGTGCGCGGTTGGTCCAGCGGCGGCTATCGCGCAGGACACTGGCAAACATCACCGCACGCGCTTGTGGCTCGCGCGCTGGGGCGAGCACCGCGACTGGCCCGCCGAGCATCGCGCCCTGCAAGCTCACCAACAGCATGAGCCCAGCCTGCACCAAGACAAAACGGCCAAAGTCGGCGTCTGCCGCATGGCGAATCAGCAACAAGCTGACGCCCAAGCTACCCAGCGAGAGCACCGCCTGCGCCAAAACGCCGCTGCGCAGCAGTTTGAGGACTTTGGAGTTGTGTAGACGAGCCAGCATGGGTGCGCAGGAGTGATGCGGGGTAACAAAAGGTTTTGATTAGATACTGGCTTAGCTGCTGCCTAGCTGAACGTTCAGCCTCAGGCAGCATCCAGAGTGCGGCAAATGCTTGGAGCCTTCGACAATGACCGAGTAGAGTGCCGCCCCCAGCCACCTTCGCACAGCAAGGCTTGTTCCATGTCGGTCTTCACCAAAGTCGCCCACGGCGAACTCAAAAGCTTTCTTGAGCAGTATCCGGTCGGTGAGTTGATTGGCTATCAAGGCATCGGCGAGGGCGTCGAGAACACCAACTATTTCGTCGATACCACCGATGGCCGCTGGGTGCTGACGTTGTTTGAGCGCCTCAATCATGCCGACCTGCCGTTCTTTTTGGGCTTGATGGATCACCTCGCCTCGCGCGGCTACCCGGGTGCTATGCCCGCGCGCACCAAGGCCGGCGATAACCTCACCGAACTCAATGGCAAACCGGCAGCGCTGGTGCGCAGGCTCTCCGGCCAGAGCGTGCTGTTCCCCACTATCGGCCAGTGCCAAGCGGTGGGGCGCGCTTTGGGCGAGCTGCACGTCACCGGGGCGTCCTTCCAAGGCCGGTGCGTCAATGCGCGCGGGGCGGATTGGCGCACAGCCACCGGCACCGCCTTATTGCCCTTGGTGGCGGACGATGCCCGCGCACTGCTGGAGGACGAACTTAAAGCTCAAGCGCAGCTAGACCTCAACACGCTACCGCAGGGCATCATTCACGCCGATTTGTTCCGCGATAACGTGCTGTTTGTGGAGGAGCGCCTCACCGGCGTGATCGACTTCTACTACGCCTGCAATGACGCACTGGCCTATGACTTGGCCGTGACGCTCAACGACTGGTGCACCGAGCCCGATGGCCGCCCCAACCCCGCGCGCTGGCAAACCCTGATGCTCGCCTACCGCTCCGCACGCGAGATTACCGACGCCGAGAAAGCCGCTTGGCCCCTAGTGCTGCGCGCGGCGGCACTGCGGTTTTACCTCTCGCGCCTCTGGGATTGGACCCACCCGCGCGAGGGTGACGTCGTGCACGTCAAAGACCCCGACCAATACCGCCGCGTCTTGGAATGGCACCGCAGCCATCAGCCCCTGCCGATCTGAACCCGCTAGCCGGCGACCGCGCGTTCTAGTTCGCTCAGGGCGCGCTCGGTGTAGTCGAGCAGGCGCTGCATGGCAGGCACTGAGCGGCGGCAGGCGGTATAGCCAAAGGCCAGTTGGTCGCAGTAGCTGGTCAGGGTGATGTTCAGCGCCTGACCGTCGATGGGGATGCTCACCGGGTAGCTCTCGTCCAGCCGCGCACCGTTCCAGTACATGGGTTTGGTCGGCCCCGGCACATTGCTGATCACGAGGTTGAAGGCCGGCCGGATGCGATCCAAGCCCAGCTGGCTGGTCACCGCCATCGGGCTGAGTGCCGCTGCGGCATAGGCGATTTGCTCGACGCGGCCCATCGCTGCCATCCGCTCCTTCGCGCGCTGGGTTGAAGCAGTGATGGTTTGCAGGCGCTTGATGGGGTCTGCGATGTGGGTGGCGAGGTTGGCCAAAATTACGCTTACTTGATTGCCGCCCTCGGGGCCGTCAGCGGCGCGTACCGACACCGGCACCATGCTGATCAGAGGCTTGTCCGGCAGCGCGTTTTGGACGATGAGGTACTCGCGCAGCGCGCCGGCGCACATGGCCAGCGCGATGTCGTTCAGCGTGACGCCCGCTGCTTTGCCGACTGCCTTAATGCGCGCCAAGGAATAACTCTGCGCGGCAAAACGGCGCGAGCTGCTGATGCGGACGTTGAGCATCGTCGGCGGCGCTTGGTAGGGGGTGACGTCGGCCGGGTCACGCGCCGAGCGGCGCATCAAATCGTAGAGGCCCCGGGCGATGCCGGGGGCAATGCCTCGGTTGGCAGACAAGGATTGCGTCAGTGCCGCCAGCGGGCTGACCGGCTGTGCAAGCGCCGATTTGGCGCTGCGCGGTGCGCGTGGCCGCGCCCAAGGCGGCGGCATCTCGCGTAAATCTGCGTCCTCACTCAGAGACTTGCGCGCCTCCATGGTCGCGGAAACGCCATCGAACATCGCGTGGTGCACCTTGGTGAACATCGCCAGACGGCCATCGGCCAAGCCTTCGATGACGTTGCACTCCCAGAGTGGCCGGGTGCGGTCCATCAAACTGCCGTGCAGACGGCTCACCATGGCGAGCAACTCGCGAATACGGCCCGGCGCGGGCAGCGCCAAATGCCGCAGATGGTGGTCAATGTCGAATTGCTCGTCCTGCTGCCAAAACCAAGTCCCGCGCAGCACCGGCCTTTGGTCATAGGGCGGCATCGGTTGGCTAAAGCTGCGCATATGCGCGACTAACTCGCCGATGGTTTCCGGCCCAGCGCCTTCCGGCAGGGTGAAGAGCTGTAGGCCCGCCACATGCATCGGCTGGCGTCGTAGTTCAGCCAGCAAAAACAGGGCATCGGCAGGGGAAAGTGCTTTCATGAATGCTCCTCAGCATGCAGGTTGCGGCCAGACTAAGCGCTGGCTCTTCTGCGACCTTACACGAGGGCGCCGCCCGCTCGCACGCCCGCGCTCAGTTGCGCGCAAGCTGGGCGCTCAACAATCATCCGCACATCAAAAAAGCTAAGGGAGTCTCCATGCCGCGCTCAGCCAAAACCCTCGCCCTGGCGCTCTCGACCATCGCTGCGCTGGGGCTCTCTGCCTGTGCCAGCAAGCCGCTGGCGAACGAGGCCGCAGCCGCCTCCACTGAGCCGACCAGCACTGCAGACGCCAGCGCCGCGCCTGCGGCTCCTACTAGCGATGCCGCAGCACCAGCACCCGAAGCGGTGAGCTGCAATCAAGCCCTGCTGCAAGGCCGCTATCGCTGGGTGCGGATGGCGCGCAACACCCTAGAGGGCATGAGCTGCAACACTGCGCTCTGGCTCGACAGCGTGTTAGGCGATGCGCCCGATCAACGCGCGGCGGCGAAGACCTCAGGCCGCTTGGACACCACCGTCACCTACTCCGAGTTCAGCGGCACCGACGCCCGTGTCCGGCTCAATGTGCGCATCCCCTTGCCGAACCTTGAGCGGCGCTTATCTGCGTTCATCGGTCGGGAGGAAGAATCCAGCTTCATCCAAGACCGGCCAGAAGCGCAGAACCTCAATGACCAGTTTGCCGGCTTTCAAGGCAATGACCAATTCCTCGCGGGCTTGGGCTATTCACTGCCCGGCTCTGAGCGCTTCCAGAGCAGCCTGCGCGTCGGTGTCCGCAACCTCCGCTCGCCGAGAGTGTTCGCCCAGTATCGGCTGTACTACTCGCCCTACGCTGATGACGTGAACTTGGTGTACCTGCGCGGCACGCCGTTCTGGAATAGCGACGACGGCTTCGGCGTCACTTCGGGCATCGAATACAACCGTTACTTGGGGCCAACGCGGCTCTACCGCGCCTCCACCTCCGGCACCATCAGCGAGAAGACCGAAGGCTTGAATTGGGTCGTCAGCAGCATGCTCTACCAAGACCTGCAACGCGGCCGTGGTATTGCCCCGGAGCTGTTTATCCGCGGCGAAACCGACGAGCCCGAACCGCTGCGCGAGTACGGCGTGCGCGTTACCTATCGCCAACCCATCCTCGAAAACAATCTGTTCGCGCGCCTAGCGCCCGGCTATAGCTGGCCGCGCGAGAACCCAAACCTTAAGCGTGAGGGCTCCGCCAATATCTTGCTCGGCTTGGAATTGCCGTTTGGCCGCACGCAGAACTCTGGCCCCGACGCAGACCCCGCCGCCCAGCGCAAATAGGCGTGGGGCTGGCGCTAATGCCCTTTGATCAGCGTGCCGATGCCATCGTCGGTGAACAATTCCAGCAGCACGGCGTGTTCAAGCTCGCCGTTGATGATCACCGCGTGGCGCACGCCGGAGTTCACGGCGTCTAGCGCGCACTGAATCTTCGGCAGCATGCCGCCGTAGATGGTGCCGTCGGCAATCAGCGCCTGCACTTGCTGCACATTGAGGCCGGTCAGCACCTTGCCGGCCTTGTCCTTCACGCCTTGCACGTTGGTCAGCAGCATCAATTTTTCCGCCTTGATGACGCTGGCAATCTTGCCGGCCACCAAGTCGGCATTGATGTTGTAGGCCTCGCCTTGAGCACCCACGCCCACGGGTGCTATGACCGGGATGAAGCCGCCAGCCTCTAGGTGGGTAATCACGCGCGGGTCAATGGCCTCGACCTCACCGACTTGGCCGATGTCCTTGCCATTGATGCTCAGGCGCTTGGCGCGGATCAGCCCGCCGTCCTTGCCGGTGAGGCCCACCGCCTGCCCGCCTTGTTGGTTAATTGCAGAGACAATCGCCTTGTTGACCAAGCCGCCGAGCATCATCTCGACCACGTCCATGGTCTCGGCATCGGTCACCCGCATGCCTTCAACGAACTCGCTCTTCTTGCCGAGTTTCTCCAGATGCGCGCCGATTTGTGGGCCGCCGCCATGCACCACCACGGGGTTCATCCCTACCCGCTTCATCAGCACGATGTCGCGCGCAAAGCTGTGGATGAGGGCATCGTCCTTCATCGCGTTGCCGCCATATTTGACGACAAAGGTCTTGCCGGAAAAGCGCCGGATGTAGGGCAGCGCCGTGGTTAAAACCTTGGCAATCCCTTGGGCTTCAGTGAGGTCGATGGGCATTTTTTGGGAAACGTGGGAAGTGGGAGGTGCGTCTGGGGTCTGGGATGTGGAGGGTCGGCTGGTACGTCTTAAAACGTCCCACGTCCTACTCCCTACGTCCCACGTGCTTCACAGCATTTCCAAAGCCAGCGCCACTGCCTCACCACCGCCGATGCACAGGCTCGCCACGCCCTTCTTGCCGCCGGTTTTCTTCAGTGCGCCAATCAAGGTGGTGACGATGCGCGCTCCGGATGCGCCGATCGGGTGGCCCAATGCGCAAGCACCACCGTGCAGGTTCACCTTGGCGTGGTCGAGGCCGTGCTCCTGCATCGCCGCCATGGTGACGACGGCGAATGCCTCGTTGATCTCCCAAAGGTCGACGTCCTTCGCCTGCCAGCCGGTTTTCTCCAGCAGCTTGGCGATCGCGGTGACGGGCGCGATGGTGAACTCCGCCGGCAAACGGGCGTGGCTGGTGTGGGCGACGATTTTCGCCAGTGGCTTCAAGCCCCGCGCGGCGGCCTCGCTGGCCTTCATCATCACCACGGCAGCGGCACCGTCGTTGATCGAACTCGCGTTGGCGGCAGTGATGGTGCCGTCCTTCTTAAAGGCGGGCTTGAGGCTGGGGATTTTCTCCGGCATGGCCTTGTAAGGGCCTTCGTCCTTGCTGACTTCCTCTGGGCCTTTGCGGCCGGTGACGGTCACTGGCGCCACCTCAAAACTGAAGCTGCCATCCTCGTTGGCCTGCTTGGCGCGCCGCAGGCTCTCCAGCGCGAATTGATCTTGCTGCTCGCGGGTGAAGCCGTATTTCTCCACCGTGCGCTCAGCAAACACACCCATCGGCGTGCGGCGCTCGTAGGCGTCTTCAAGGCCGTCGACCGCCATATGGTCGAGCACTTCGCCATGCCCGTACTTGATGCCGCCCCGCATCTTGGTGAGCAGGTGCGGCGCGTTGGTCATGCTCTCCATGCCGCCCGCGACCATCACCCGGTTGCTACCGGCCGCGAGCAGGTCATGCGCAAACATGATGGCCTTGAGGCCAGAGCCGCACATCTTGTTGATGGTGGTGGCGTTGGCCGAGTCCGGCAGGCCCGCACCACGCATGGCTTGGCGCGCAGGCGCTTGGCCTTGGCCGGCGCCAAGCACGTTGCCGAAAATCACTTCCTCCACGGCATCCGGCGCAATACCAGCACGCTCGACCGCCGCTTTGATCGCCACCGCGCCCAACTGCGCGGCGCTCAAGCCGCTGAATACCCCCTGCAAAGCACCCATGGGCGTGCGGGTGGCGGAGACGATGACGATAGGGTCTTGCGACATGCGAGGGGTCCTTAAAAACCAAGAAGGGCGGTGGGGGCGCGCATTATGCCCTCCCACCGCCCCCGCTCAGAACCCCCAAGCACTAGGGCAGCTGGCGATCCACCGTCATCACTTTGCCGTCCCTAAAGGTCAGGCGCAGCCGCTCTTCAAACACCGTCTGGTTGATGAAGCAGGTGGTAGAGCCAAAGTAGCCGGGGTAGAGATGCGGGGAGCCGCGGTAGTACCCGTGCCGGCTCGGGTAGTAGCCGTAGTAGTCGTAGCCCGGGCAAAAACCCGCATTGACGTTGGTGTAGGGCTGGTAATACGTCCAGACCTCGGTGCGGCCTTCGGCAGTTTCCCGCTGGGCAATGCGGTCAGGCTCGCCTACGGCCAAGCGCACTGCGGTGGCGTCGAAGCCTAATCCCACCTCGCCTGCCTGCACCTTTTGCTGCTGCTCGGGTGGTAACTTGGCAAAGGCCTCAGGGTTGCGCTCGATGCGCGTGAGCGGCGTGGCACAGCCCAGTAACAGGGCTGCGAGAGCGGTAACGAGAACAATACGCATGGGGGACTCCAAAATCTTGCTTGCGGTCGGCGTCGATAAGACCACCAACTCAGGCTAGTAGTTGCCAGTGCAAGCTTAACGCTGGCTGGCCGTAGCCGGATGCGACGCTACACGGTGCAATGGCGGACGCAAACGGTAGTCGCGCAAATGCAGTACTCTTCGCGCCCTTTTCTGCGGCGCTCCGGTTGCGCTGCACGCGCGGTTGGATGTTCCAGCATGCGCGCCTAGCGGCCTTTTTGCCGCGCCCATGGCCTTCAATCGGTATTCCGCAGCATTGCGGGGTGGGGCCAGTTTGGAGTTTGACCCCCATGAGTTTTGACAGCCTAGGCCTCGCGCCGGAATTACTGCGCGCCATCGCCGACGAGGGCTATACCAGCCCTACCCCCATTCAAGCGCAGGCCATCCCCTTGGTATTGGCCGGGCATGACCTGCTCGCCGCCGCTCAGACCGGCACCGGCAAGACCGCCGGCTTCACCCTGCCCATCCTGCATCAGCTGATGCAACAGCCCCACCACGGCAAAAACCCGCGCGTGCTGGTGTTGGTGCCGACGCGCGAGCTCGCCGCACAGGTGGCCGAGAGCGTCAAAACCTATGGCAAGAACCTGCCGCTACGGACTGCCGTGATCTTCGGCGGTGTCGGCATGACGCCGCAGATTGACGCCTTCCGGCGTGGCGTCGATATCGTCGTCGCCACCCCTGGCCGTCTGCTCGACCACATGCAGCAGCGCAATGTGCACATGGGCGAGATTCAAATGCTGGTGCTCGACGAAGCCGACCGCATGCTCGACATGGGCTTCATCCATGACATCAAGCGGGTGATTCAGGTGCTGCCCAAGAAGCGGCAGAACCTGATGTTCTCTGCCACCTTCAACCCCGACATTCGTCGCCTTGCTGAGTCCTTCCTGCACAACCCGCAGAGTGTCGAAGTAGCCCCCCGCAATACCACCGCTGAGCGCATCAATCAGCGGCTGATTCCGGTCGACAAGGCACGCAAGATGGCTTTGATTTCGCACTTGGTGCGGCAGAACAACTGGCATCAGGTGCTGGTGTTCACCGGCACTAAGCACGGTGCGAACCGGCTTGCCGAACAACTCGCGCGCACCGGCATCACCACGTCGGCGATCCACGGCAATAAGAGCCAGAACGCCCGCACCAAGGCACTCGCCGACTTCAAGGCCGGCACGGTGCAGGTGCTGGTCGCCACCGATATCGCCGCACGCGGCTTGGATATCGAAGACCTGCCGCACGTCATCAACCATGAGCTACCTAACGTGCCGGAGGACTACGTCCACCGCATCGGCCGCACCGGCCGCGCAGGTGCTACGGGCGATGCCATCTCGCTGCTGAGCCCTGACCAACGCGACGAATGGCGCGACATCGCCAAGCTCATCCGCCGCAATTTCACCGAAGCCCCAGAGCCGGGCTTTGAGCCCGGCACCCCGCCTACTGCCGAAGAAACCGCGCTGCGGGCGAAGCTTGCCGATACCGAAGACCGTGGCCCGCCGCCGGGTGGTCGTGGTGGCCGTGGCCGTCCGCAAGGGCGCAGCGGCAATGGCGGCGGTGGCGCACGCCCCAGCAGCAATGGTGGCGGCGCAGCGCCAGCCAGCCGCCCCAGCGGCAACCGCCCGCAATCCGCAGGGCGCTCTGGTAGCGGCCAGCCGCAAGCTGCGGGCGCGCGCCCCGGCGGCGGTGGCGGTGCTCGCCCAGCGGGCGGCCGGCCATCCGGTGGTCGTGGCCCCGGCGGCGGCGGAGGTGGTGCTGGTCGTAGCGGCGGCCCTTCACGCGGGCGCAGCTAACGCGCGGCTGAGCGCCGCGCTGGTTTAGCCCTTAAGCGCGGCGATACCTGCGGCCTGGCGGCTTCTGCCTCCGCTCTGGCGGCAACACTTCGGTAATCCGCAGCGCGGGGTGACCGTCATCGACGGCAAGCGCACCTAAGGCGATCAAATTGCCGTTGGCGAATATCCGCAACGGCTGGGTGAGTGGCCCATCCAGCCGCACCAAGCCTTGGTGCGACAAGTTCACCAAATCGCGGATCGGCAGCGCCACGCTCAGCGCCTCCACCGTGATGTTGACGGGCACGTCGAGAAGGACGTCGAGATTCCCGCCAACGGCACCGCTGCTCTCTGGCGCGTGTAGGCCAATCAGTGCCTTGATTTCTTCAGCGGTGAGCAGCTGCTGCATGGAGTAATTCGTGTGCAAGGTGGATGCAGCCTTGGGGCAAGTCATGTGCCAGCGATGGCCTGTCAGATGCTCGCCTCGCACTACCCTGCCGCAACTTGCCGCTAGGGCGCTGAGCGTGACGGATAAGGGCTACTTGCCACCCCGCTGCCGGATCGTATTTCCGCAATGGCTTGCGCGGCTCTTGCCCCGCTGGCAATTGGCCGCACAATGGGCGACCCCCAAAGCACCCACGTCGAACTCGATGAGCGCATCCCAAGCTGACCTGCTGCGCCAACTCTCGTTGGATCGCAACACCCTCAATGCGCCGCGCCCGCGTCGCTGGCCGTGGTGGCTGGCCGCAGTCGTCATCATCGCAGCCGTCGTTTTTCTGGCGTTGCAGCAAAAGCCTGCGGCGACTGCAACGGCAAGCTTTGAGCTGGTCGAAGTGCGCGCTGCCGACCAAGCCGCATCGGCAACAGGAGCGGTGCTGGACGCCTCCGGCTATGTCATCGCCCGACGCGCAGCCACGGTCTCGGCCAAAGTCACCGGCAAGGTCTTGGAGGTAAATATTGAAGAAGGCCAAAAGGTGCAGGAGGGGCAGATTTTGGCCCGCCTAGACGACGCCAACAGCCAAGCACAGCTGGACTTAGCCCGCGCGCAAGCCCAGCAAGCCGGTGCGCAAGCCGCCGAGTTGCGCGTCGCCCTACGCAATGCCGAGCGCGACCTCACCCGCCAGCGCGATGTCTTCGCCAAAAAGTTTGTCGCACAAGCGGCGGTCGACAACGCCGAAACCAATGTCGAGCAGATCAAAGCGCGCTTGCAGAGCGTGCAGCGCGCCGTTGACGTCGCCGAGCGGCAGGTAGAAGTCGCCCGCCGGAGTGCCGAGGACAGCATCATCCGCGCACCGTTTACTGGCGTAGTGACGGTGAAGAACGCGCAGCCGGGGGAGATGATCAGCCCGCTCTCCGGAGGTGGCTCCAGCTTCACCCGCAGCGGCATCGGCACCTTGGTCGATATGAACTCGCAGGAGATCGAAGTCGACGTCGCCGAGAGCTTCATCAGCAAGGTGCAGGCCGGCGCGCCGGTCAGCATCAAGCTCAACGCCTACCCGGATGCTGAGTTCAAAGGCAGTGTGATTGCCCTCGTGCCGACGGCAGACCGCGCGAAGGCGACGGTCAAAGTGCGCGTCGGCTTCGCGCGCAATGCCGACGGCAGCCTAGACTCGCGCATCCTGCCGGAGCTGGGCGCTCGCGTGAGCTTCCTCAACCCAACGCCTAGCCCACTGGCAGCGCCCAAGGGCGGCGTCTACATCCCGCTGGAAGCGCTCTACGGCGAGGACGGCGAGCGCCATGTCTTCCTCGCCGACCGTGGCAGCCTAAGAAAGCTGCCGGTGCAGACCGCGACGCGCGAAGGCACTGCTTGGCACGTCCCCAGCGGCTTGGTGGCCGGTGCGAAAGTCGCCATCGGCACGGATTTGAAGGACGGCCTGCCCGTGCCCAAAGACGAGGGCCAGCGCCCATGAGCGACGCCCTGATTCAGATACGCCAAGTCGGCAAGCACTATGTGCGCGGCAAGCAGCGTTTGGATGTGCTGCAAGACCTCAACCTAGACATTGCGCGCGGCGAGTTTTTGGCGCTGATGGGGCCATCGGGCTCCGGTAAAACCACCCTGCTCAACCTGATTGGTGGGCTGGACCAACCCAGCGCCGGTGAGATTCGCATCGACGGCACCCGCATCGACGCACTCAGCAGCAATCAGCTCGCCGCTTGGCGCGCGCGCCATGTCGGCTTCGTGTTCCAGTTCTATAACTTGATGCCGGTGCTCACCGCACAGGCCAATGTCGAGCTACCACTACTGCTCACCCCGCTCAGCAAAGCCGACCGCGCACGGCGCGCAGGCATCGCCCTACAAGTCGTTGGCCTCGGCGACCGCGCCAAGCACAAACCGAATGAGCTCTCCGGCGGTCAGCAGCAGCGCGTCGCCATCGCCCGAGCGCTAGTCGCTGACCCCACGCTCTTGGTCTGCGACGAACCCACCGGCGACCTCGACCGCAAGACCGCCGACGAAGTGTTGGGCCTGCTGCAAACCCTCAACCGCGAGCACGGCAAAACCATCGTCATGGTCACCCACGACCCCAAAGCCGCCGAGTTCGCTGGCCGGCAGATCCATATGGATAAGGGAAGGGTGCTTTAGAGGCCGTGAGAAGTTGGGCGTTGGAAGTTGGACGTACCCCCGCCAACGCCCCACGTCGAACGTCTAACGTCCCACGGCTAAAGAACTTCTGGCCGCATCTGCGGAAGTGAGCGCGGCGTTGTGCAGCCTTGCCAGTGGCAAGGCTGCCGCGCGAACGCCAACGGCGTCAGTCCGTTGGCTCTTTTGACGCAGGCAAAAATTAACTGGCTTCTGGCCGCATCTGCGGAAGTGAGCGCGGCGTTGTGCAGCCTTGCCAGTGGCA
>CAZHTI010000021.1:0-9457 GCA_964535755.1 uncultured Salinisphaerales bacterium
GCTCAAGAGATTTGCCGCCAGCAGCGATGGGGCCAAGAGTCTGCCGGATGGCCCTACTCCACTGCAAATCCACCCAGAAGCAAGCAGGATGCCGACCGTTGACGGCAGCTTGACCACATCAGCCGTCACCCGACGATGCTGCGCCGATCAGCTCCGGTAGCGGGCCAGCGTGGCCAACTTGCCCGCCTCTGATACCGTGGGCAGAGGGTCTCGGTAGTAGCGCTCGGACGGCACGGCATCGACCTCGATCGCGTCCAGTCGCGCTTGCAGCGCCTCCGACACCGCTTGCGATTGCTCGCGGCTCAGCAAGCCCTGCCTAGCGGCCTCCTGCAAGTGTGTCTCCGGCTCACCCTTGGGTAAGTCGCCGCGCCTCTGTGCCGCTTTGAGCAACTCGTGCAGGTCGGCGACCTCCGCTTGTAGTCGGAAGGCCTTGAGCAAGCGCCCCAAGCCAACGCTGCCGTCGCGTGGCTTGAACAAGCCCTCAGTCAACCGGTGGTACTGGCTGTTATGGGTTTGGATGCATTCGGCGGCGGCGGCAGTCTGCGCGTCGCTGACCGGCGCAGACAGCGGATTGAGGCGCAGCCAAGGCAGGGCGACGGGGCGCATTAGCAAGCCCAAGATGCCGTCGAAATTGGCGTAGATACCCTCAAAGGCGTGCTGCACTTCGGCAAGGCAAATCGCCAGCGCGGCGTGGACGAGTGGCAAGTCCTCCGGCTTTTGCCCCTCCGCCTCAAAACGGCGCAGGCTGGCACTGGCGATGAACATCCACGCCAAAGCGTCGGCATAGCGCCCCGTGAGCTTGCCACGGCGCTTGAGGCTGCCGCCGATGGCGAACATTGCGAGGTTGGTCAAAAAGCCATAGCGCGCAGTCGCCCAGCCCAAACGGCGGTACCAAGTGCGCACTTCGCCAGCGACCCCTTTAGGAATGGCGACGAAGTAGCCGCGCGTGAGGCCGTGGCCGACCGTGCGCAGCAAGGTGCTGGCGAACTGCCACATCCAGCCCATGAGCGCGCTGCGGAACTTAGGTACGTCGTCAGCCTCCACCGCGTCTACCACGGCTAAGGCGTATGGGTGACAGCGCGTTGCGCCTTGGCCGAAGATCATCAGGGTGCGGGTGAGGATGTTGGCGCCCTCGACGGTGACGCCGACCGGCGTGGCGCAAAAATTGCGCGCCAGCAGATTGTTCGGGCCTTGCATGACGCCAGCACCGGCACAGACATCCATCGCATCCTTCACCACGGTCTGGCCGATTTCCGTGGTGTAGGCCTTGAGGATGGCCGATGCCACCGGCGGCTTAATGCCGCTGTTGAGCGCGGAGCAGCCAAGAATGCGGGCGGCGTCCAAGGCATAACCCAGAGCGGCGATGCGGCCCACCTTCTCCTGCACGCCCTCCATGCGGCCAATCGGCAGGCCAAATTGTTGGCGCACCATGGAGTAGGCACCGGCGACCGCCACCGAGAGCCGCACCGCGCCGACCGCACCGGCCGGCAAGCTAATGGCGCGGCCACCGGCCAATTGCTCCATCAACATGCGCCAGCCTCGGCCAATGTTGGCGCGGCCGCCGATGACATTACGCAGCGGCACGATGACGTCATCCGCGCAAATCGGCCCGTTGTCGAAAGGATCGCCCACTGGGTCGTGGTGCTCGCCGTGTTGGAAGCCTGTGGTATCCGCGTGCACGAGAATGGTGGTGATGCCCAACTCTCGCTCACCGCCCAGCAGCCGCTCTGGGTCGACCACCTTGGCGGCGATGGTGAACAGGTTGGCGACGGGCGCGAGGGTGATATAGCGCTTGCGGAAATTCAGGCAAAGTTCCAAGCCGCCCTCCGCAGCGCGCTGAACCCTAGCCTCGGCGCGCAGGCTAGCGGCGTCAGAGCCGGCCGTTGCCTCGGTGAGCGCGAACGCCGGCAGGTACTCACCGCGTGCTAGTCGGGGCAAGTAGTGCTGCTTTTGCGCCTCGCTACCGTAATGCAGGATCAGCTCGCCAGCGCCTAAGGAGTTGGGGATAACTACATAGGTGCCGACGGTATTGCAGTAGGTGCCGATCTTGCCCATCACTGCCGAGAGTGCGAGTGCGGAGAAGCCCTTGCCGCCGTATTCCCGAGGCAGCGCCAAGCCCATGAACCCTTCGGACTTCAGGTATGCAAGCACCGTGCGTGGGACGCGCTTGGTGTGGGCGATTTCCTCACGGTCGATCATCTTCAAGAGGCGTTCAACCGGCCCATCCAAAAAGGCCTGCTCGTCTTCGGTCAGCCGCAAATAGGGCGCTTGCAGCAGGGCTTGCGCATCAAAACTACCGCTAAAAAACTGCCCTTCTAACCAGACATCGCCCGCTTCCAGCGCCTCGCGCTCGGTCTCGGAAATAACGGGTAGAAGTTTTTGCGCCTTCATCCAGCGCATCAGTGCGGCAAACATGGCAGCCATCCTTGGCAGTCAAAGTGACGCCCAGAGCCTGAACTGCGGCACTGAATTCGTCGTGAACTGGCGCGGATGACCCTGCGCATTGCGCTGCGGCGCGCAATAAAAAACCGCTGCGGTGGGCAGCGGTTTGGGTTTCCGACTAGGGAGGCGGTTACGAATCGCCGCGCGATTCCGGCAGCGTGAGGTTCATCACCAACACCTCTAGGCCCTCTTCCTTCTGCACATTGACGTTGACGGCGGTGTCGGGGACTTGCACGTACTTACGCACCACCGCGAGGATTTCCTCGCGCATCTGCGGCATGAAGCTATGGGTAGGGGCATTGCGGCCGTCCATGCCCCGCTGCACACCGACGGCGATCATCAGTCGGTCACGCGCCATGCTGGCGGTGTCGCTTTTCTTGCCCCTGAAAAAACTCAGGAAATCCATGGCTCTAGCCTCCTTAACCGCCGAAGAGCTTGGCCAGCAAGCTCTTCTTCTCGACGGACATAAAGCGATGCGGGCGGGCATCGCCCAAGAAGCGGCCGACGAGGTCGGTGTAGGCCTGCCCGGCCTCGCTGTTGGCATCGGCAATCACCGGCGCGCCCGCGTTCGAGCTGGTGAGCACGCTGGGGCTCTCCGGAATCACCCCGAGCAGCGGGATGGCGAGGATGTCCTGCACGTCTTTGACGGAAAGCATCTCGCCCTTCTCCACCCGGGCGGGGTTGTAGCGGGTGAGCACCAAGTGCTCGCGCACACGGCCACCCTGCTCGGCGAGGCGGGTCTTGCTGGCGAGTAGGCCGAGGACGCGGTCGGAGTCGCGCACCGAGCTCACTTCAGGATTGGTAACGACCAGTGCCTCATCGGCGAAGTACATCGCGTGGTGCGCGCCCTTCTCGATGCCGGCAGGGCTATCGCAGACGATGTAGTCGAAGCCTTCGGCCTTGAGGTCGTTGAGCACTTTCTCGACGCCTTCAATCGTCAGCGCGTCTTTGTCGCGGGTTTGGCTGGCGGCGAGGATGTAGAGGTTTTCGCTGCTCTTATCGCGAATGAGCGCTTGCCTAAGGCTCGCTTCACCGTTGAGGACGTTGACGAAGTCGAACACCACGCGGCGCTCGCAACCCATGATGAGGTCCAGATTCCGCAGGCCGACGTCGAAGTCGATCACCGCGACTTTCTTGCCGCGTTGGGCCAGCCCCATAGAAAAACTGGCCGAGGTGGTGGTCTTGCCTACCCCGCCCTTGCCGGAGGTGACGACGACGATTTTGGTCACGATAAATACCCTTACTAAAGTGGTGTGAGTTGGTGGTGCAGCGTGTGTGGGATCTACTGCGTGGGCCTATCCCAAGGGCTCAATCATCAAACGGCCATCGACTAAACGCACCTGCGCGGCAGCACCCGCAGAGACGCTTTTGAGCTGCTCGGTGAGCGCATAGACGCCGCCGACGGCGACCAGCTCCGCCTCAAAACGGCTGGCAAAAATCCGCGCCATGCCGTTGCCGGTGGCCCCAGCGAGCGCTCTGCCCCGCAAGGGCCCGTAGATGTGGATGCAGCCGTCGGCGATGACCTCCGCCCCCGGGCTCACCGCATTCAGCACGATGAGGTCGGAGCCATCGGCATAGATCTGCTGGCCGGAGCGCACGGGGTCTAGGTGAATACGGGCGGGCTTATGCAGCAGCGGCGCAGCGGGTGCCGGCGGCGGCGGTACCGCAGCGGCTTGCGGCGCAGCAGCGGGCTCAGCCGCCACTGCGGCAGCGGCTTTGGCGTTCTCGCGTGGCAGGACTGGCAGCCCGAGCTTTTGCGCGAATGCTTCCAACTCTGCTCCGGCAACGCCGATGGTCTGTATGCCGTAGGCCTTCAGTTGCTTCACCAGCAGGCTCAAATCCACCGGCGCATCGGCATCGGCTTCGATGATCGCCGCCATGCCCTTGATGGTATTGGGCATCTTCTCGGCCAGCAGGGCCAAATCGCGGGCAATGGCTTGGGTGTCGGCCTTGACCACACGAATCCGCGTGGTGGACAGCATCCGCCCTTTGAGTTCAAGGGCTTGAGTGAGTTGCGCCATCGTCAGCTGGAGAGTTTGGGGGCGAGTGCAGCGGCAGGAATACGATTGCGCAGTCTAGCCGAGCTCAAGCTCCAGCGCCTCCCGAGCCCGCCTGAGATAGTCCTTGGGCAAGGACGCGGGCTAAGGCAGAAGGCCGCGCACCTTTTTAGTGCTGCCCGCCAAAAAGCCTTGGCCCGCCACCTTATTGCCGATAAAACATGCAGTTAGGGGGTTTGGCCTATGTTTTGCGTGAGCGCATGGTAGTTTTTGCAAATTACAACGTACGTGGCAGGAGCGCGGCCAATGGCCCTACAGTGGCAGAACTATCAAAACTCTCAGTTTTTCGATGAGTTACTCGATCAATCCGGCATTCCGCGTTTGGGCAACGAGCACCTCACGGAATATCTCGGGCAACTGAGCAATAAAGATTTAGCCGAGCGGCAATTGGCCGCAGAACTCGCCATTAAAGTGATGGGCGTGACTTTTACGGTCTATAGCGAGGGTAAGAATGTCGATCGCGCTTGGCCTTTCGACATCATTCCCCGCGTCATCCCCGGCAGGGAATGGGACCGCACCGAGGCGGGCTTAAAACAACGCACGCGCGCGCTCAACCACTTCATTCAGGACATCTACGGCGATCAGAAGATCATCAAGGACGGTGTCTTCCCCGGTGAACTCCTGCAAGAAAGTGCCAACTTCCGCAAACAGTGCGTTGGCGTGCGGCCTCGGGGCGGCGTCTGGGCGCATGTCTGCGGCACCGACCTCGTCCGCGACGGCGACGGCACCCTCTATGTGTTGGAGGACAACCTGCGCGTACCCAGCGGTGTCTCCTACATGCTGGAAAACCGTCTGGTCACCAAGCGGGTCTGGCCGGAGCTATTCGGCAATACCGCGATCCGGCCAGTGGACGACTACCCCGCCCAGCTCTACGACATGCTGGCCGCTTTGAGCCCGCGTCCGCTCGACGCCCCAACGGTCGCGCTGCTAACGCCGGGCATCTACAACAGCGCCTACTTTGAGCACGCCTACCTAGCCCAGCAGATGGGCATCGAGTTGGTCGAAGGCACCGACTTGTTCGTCGGCGACGAAGACTGTGTGTACATGCGCACCATCTACGGGCCTAAGCGCGTGGACGTGATTTACCGCCGGATTGACGACCTGTTTTTGGACCCTGAGGCCTTCAACCCTGACTCCATCCTCGGCGTGCCGGGCCTGATGCGGGCTTGGATGAAGGGCCGCGTCGCCATCGCTAACGCGCCGGGTGCGGGTGTTGCGGATGACAAAGTCGTCTATGCCTATGTGCCGCAGATGATCAAGTACTACTTGGGCGAGGAGGCACTGCTGCCGAACGTGCCGAGCTACCTCTGCATGGACCCCAAGCAGCGCGAGTATGTGCTCGCCAACCTCGACCAACTGGTGGTCAAGCCGGCCAATGAATCCGGCGGCTACGGCATGCTGATCGGCCCGCGCGCTACGCCGGCCGAGCGCGAGAAGTTCCGCGAATTGATTTTGAAGAACCCCCGCAACTACATGGCACAGCCGACGCTGGCACTCTCGACCGCACCCACCATCACCAATGAAGGCGTGCAGCCGCGCCACTTGGACTTGCGCCCGTTCATCCTCTCGCGCCCTGACGGCGGCGCCTACGTCACCACTGGCGGGCTGACTCGGGTGGCCATGGTCAAGGGCTCGTTGGTGGTCAATAGCTCGCAAGGCGGCGGCAGTAAGGACACTTGGGTGGTGGATGAGGACATCCCGGCGCAAGCGCAGCAGCAGGCGCAAAAATCCGCCCGCATCGGCGGCGCACCCATAGCGCGCCAGAGCGGCCAAATGGGGGGCCTGTAAATGCTCTCCAGAGTCGCTGACAACCTCTATTGGTTTGGCCGCTATTTGCAGCGCGCGGAGAACACCGCGCGGCTGATCAACGTCCACGCCAACCTGCTGCTGGACCTACCCAAGACCGTCACCATCGGCTGGCTGCCGATGTTGGAAATCGCCGGTGCCGATGAATTGTTCCGCGCCACCGGCCAAGAGCCGACGGAGGACAACGTCGTGCGCTTTTTGTTGGTCGATGAGCGTAACCCAGGCGCGATTTTCTCCAGCCTCAACTTCGCCCGCGAGATCGCCCGTGTCACCCGCGACTGCCTGCCGCGCGAGGCTTGGGAGCGCCTAAATGACCTCTTCCTATTTGTGCAGGATCGCGGCGAGAAGAGCGTGATTCGCGCCCGTCGCCAAGAGTTTTTGCAGGGCATCATCACCGGCGCGCTCAACATCTACGGCGTGCTCACGGCGAATATGAGCCGCGATGTCGGCTTCCAGTTCTTGCGCATCGGCACCAATTTGGAACAAGCCGATATGAGCACGCGGATTTTGGACGTGCGCTCCCAGCGCTTGTTCACCGCCAACTCAGCGCTCACGCCCTTCGACAACATTCAGTGGATGAGCGTGCTGAGAAGCCTCACGGCCTATCAGATGTACCGCCGCCACACCAAGAGCCGAGTGACGGGTGCGACCGTGCTGCGCTTCTTGCTGCAAAACCGCGAGTTCCCGCGCAGCGTGGTGTTTTGCTTGAGCATGATTGCCTCCACCCTGCCGCACCTGCCGCCCAGCCGCAAAGTAGAGCGCGCACTGGAGCGCACCAAGGCCTTGGTGCTCGATGCCAACATCGAATCCCTGCTCAGCAAGCCGGATGGCCTCGCCCTGTTCATGGATGAAATCCAGTTAGGCTTGGGCGTGATTGATGACGCCATTGCCGAGAGCTACTTCCGCCATTAGCAGCGCACGCGCCCTCTCCCACGAGTGGGAGAGGGGACTTCGGGGGCAAGCGCACTGAATTCGGCAAGGTTCTAGTGGTCGTGGCCAGCGCCCCCGTGCTGGTGCAGATGCGCAGCGGGGTTGAGCGTGAGCTTGCCGCTGCGCCAAGGGCTGGGGTGCAGGGATTCGACCTTGCTCGGGGCGTACTGCAACATCAGCGGCAGCTCCTGCGCAGTGGGCATTGCCGGCAGTGCGAACGCCGCAGCGCGTAGGCCAGCGGGCCTTGGTGCTGGCGGGATCGGCACCGGGCTGCTGCCGGGGCAGCCATCCACGGCACTGCCGTTGTGGGTCTGCACGCCGGGCGGCGTCCAGAGGCCATCGCCATCGGCATCGACATAAATCGGGTTGGTGACCGCGACGGCGGTGATGCCACGGTCAGCCACACTGCGGGTGGCGAGGCCGTCACCGCCATCGACGAAGCTTCCGCCATCGACCGGCCAGATCGGCTTGGAGACGCCGTCGCGCCCCTGCACCCGCACCACCAACCAGTAGTCGCGACTGGGGTTGGTGACACTCACATCGAGTGCCGACTCAAACCGCGCCGCGTTGCCCACCACCACACGATTGCGCGTCAGATTGCTGCCGAGCGTGAACAGCGTGCCTGGGCAGGGGTTGTAGCGCGGCGGCGTGGTGGCCTGCCCCACTTGATTGGTCTGCCGCACGGTATGGCCGTTGACCACCACCTGCACCTGGTCGTACTCGGCCCACTCAGGTGCGGCGATGCGGATGCTCAGGCTCGCGGCCTCCGCCGTGCTCGCCAAGCGCAGCGGGTTGGTTAATAGGCCGAAGGGATCGCTGGGCTCTAAGCCCGCTAACTCGTTGGCGGCATTGCGCAGCTTGGCGGTGACGAAGGGGCCGTTGGTCATGGTGTTGCGGCCTGCAAGCACCGCGTCCGCGACACCGTGGGGGTCGGCGAACAGGGCAGAGATCACCGGCCTTTGGCTGCTGGCGTTGATGAAGGGTGCGGCCATCGGGATCAGGTTGCGGGTGATTTGCGCGGTGAGGCGTAGCGAGTGGGTGTCGCTATTCGCCATGCCGGTCTTGCGCCGCCCTTGATTGAGCAGGTTGTACCAATCGCCCAAGTCCTCGTTGAGGAACAGATTCAGCGAGGGCTTGCCGTCGGCGTTGATCCACAGCTCCAGCGTGTCGTAGGCGTCGGAGTAGTAGTTGCCGGCGCCGGTGGCGTCATCCACCCAAGCGGGGTTGAGCCGCTTGCTAGCGGGGGCCGCCGCCGAGCGCGGCGGATTAACCCCGGTGTCGATCTGCAAGCCCGTCGCCCCAAAGTGGCTATAGATATGGTTGATCTGGCGCACCACCGCGCGGCCATCCTGCAAGGGCTCGGTGGCGAGGCGGTCGATGATCTGGCGCGGTGTTTTTTGGAAATTACCCCTGCTGGGGAAGGCCATGCCGGGCGCGGCTACGATGCCAAAGTCCACCGAGCCACGGCCCAGTTTCGGGTCGGTACTTTCGCCAAAACCGGGGTTATCGCTGGCCGGCGAATTGGTCAGTAACTTGACCGGCCAGCCTATGAAGTGGCCGTAGTCCAGCGTGGTGATCTCCGCTGCTGGTGCGGTGGCGATCAAGCCATCCGCCGCCATCGCCCGCACGGTAGGCGCGAAGTCGGTGCGGATGTCGTGGTCGCTGGGCGTGAAGAAGTCCATGTTCTCGGCCAAATAGCCGCGCACGCGGTCGCGGTTGCCGATGTCGGAGTCCAAGCTCTCGAAGCTGTGGACGTGGAAGTCGCCAAAGATATGGCCGGGGGTCGCAACCACCTCGGTCAGCACCACGTCGATGGTGGGGTTCTCGCCCTCCGTGAGTGTTACCGGCTGGCTCACCTCGTTGTAGCGCAGGCCGTGGCTGACACTCAGCTGATAGCTGCCGGGCTCTGCCGCCACCACACCGGTATCGCCCACCGTCACCGCACCAAGACCTGCGTCCTGCACCGCGAAGTGCACGGCCGCAATGCCGGGCGGCAGTGGGTCAGAGAAGGGGTCTATAAACACGCCGCTGCGCACGGTGAGCACGCCGCCCGCGACACTCTCGCTGTTCAGTGGCTCGTTGCTGTCGGGGCTACCCGCGTTGCCGATGAGCTGCACCTTGGCGGCGATGGGCGCGCCGTTGGCATCCCGCACCCGCACGCGGAACTGAGCCGGGCGGGGTAGCGTGAAGTTTTGGGTGACGGTCGTCCCAGCAGCAATCGT
>CAZHTI010000021.1:9557-21835 GCA_964535755.1 uncultured Salinisphaerales bacterium
ACACTGGAAACCGCCCCCGGTGCGACCGCGAAGTGACGGGTGAAGGTCAAGCGGCCCGATGCCGGCACTACGAAGTTGGCCTGCGCCAGCGGATTGCTGGCAATCAAAGGCTCCGGCACGGTGGCGATGTTGAGGAAGTCCCGCCCATAGGCGGCAACACTCACGCCTGCAAAGCTCACGGTGCTGGTCGTCGCTTGGTTATGCACTAGGGCGTAGCTGAGCTGGCTGGTGTCCTTCTTGCCCTGCCAAGCCATATAGGTGCAGGCGGTGCAGGGTGCGGTGACAAAGGCATCGCCAAAGCCGTAGCCGCTTTGGAACAAATCCGCATTGCCGGAGACGTTGACGTACTCAACCAAGTAAATGCGCTGCTGGGTCGTCGTCTCGTTGATGAAGGTGGACTCCATGCGCACGGCGCTGCTGGTCGCATCGAGGATGTAATCGGTCTGAATGGTGACGGGGACGTCGACGTCATCCGCGGTGGGCGGGTAGAACAAGCCCAGCTGCCGCACCGCCGACGAGGCATTGACGATGGCGAAGAGGTCATCCGGGCCAGTCGCCCGCAGCACGGCGGGCTGGCAAGTGCCATCCGCGCCCTTGCCGCCGGCGCTGACGACTTCCAGCGTGCGGTAGTTCGGCGTGGACTCAATGTTCACGCCGAGCACCACTTCTTCCAGCGCGTCGGGGGCGGCGAAGCTGCCGTCCGGCAAACGCGGCACGAGGTCGATCAGCGTGCCGCCGTACTCGCCGATGTTGAACCAGTTCCGGCCCGCCTTTTGGATGATGGCGCGCAGTTGCGGGTTCTCCAGCACAAAGTCGCCGACCTGCCCACGCGCCAAGATACCGGGCACCAAGTCGCTGCTTCCCGCCACCGTGCGTAGCTCCGCGCACTCGGAGCGCGGCATTGTTCCGCCCGAGCTACTGCCCGCGCCTGAGCTGCCTCCGGGGCCGCCAACAACGGGTCGGCCAGAATCGCCACAGGCGGCAACGAGCAGGGCCGCACCGGCAATCAACAGGGCCTGCAAGCCGCTCAGGGCGGATCGGAAATTTGGGGGCATAAAGGTTCTCCTCGCAATACCACCCGGGCTGCGTGGCCCGAGTTTTGGTTGTCACAGCAATGTCACAGGATTGTCATATTCCCACAGCGCCTGAGGCACAGCTACGGCAGCGGATTGGCGGCCGCTATGCTGCTGCCATTCGGCTTTATCTCAGAGTTCCCATGCTGCGTTCCTTCCTCGTTGTACTCGCCCTCATGTTCACCCTGCCCGTGGCCGCGCGTGACCCGCACTCCTACGCCAACACCGAGGCCTTCACGCTCAAGACCTTAGAGCTAGACCTCAGCGTCGATTTCGAGAAGCAAGTCCTACACGGCAGCGCGTTGTTGGACTTCAACCGCCACCAAGCACAAGCCCAGCACTTGGTGCTGGATACCCGCGCGCTGGACATCGAGGCCGTATCGGCAGGCTCATCACCAGAGCGGCTGAAGCCCGTGCGATTCCGCATCGGCAAGGCGGACGCGATTTTGGGCAGCGCCTTACGCATCAGCCTGCCGAGGTCGGCCACGCTCGTGCAGGTGCGCTACCGGACGCGCCCAGAGGCCAGCGGATTGCAGTGGCTGGGCCCCCAACAAACCGCCAGCGGCCAGCCCTTCTTGTATTCGCAGTCGCAGGCGATTCATGCGCGCAGTTGGGTGCCGCTGCAAGACACGCCCGGCGTGCGCTTCACCTATCGCGCCCGCATCCGCACGCCGCAAAACCTGCTGGCGGTGATGGGCGCGGAGAACGCGCTCGATGCCCTGCGCAACGGCGACTACCGCTTCGCCATGCCGCAGGCCATCCCCAGCTATTTGATGGCCTTGGCGGTGGGCGACCTCCACTTCGCGCCGGTCGGCAAGCGCAGCGGCATCTATGCCGAGCCCAGCATGCTGGCCGCCGCGACCAAGGAGTTTGAAGACCTAGAAGCGATGATTGAAAAGGCCGAGGCGCTCTACGGCCCTTACCGCTGGGGCCGTTTCGACATGCTCATCCTGCCGCCCGCCTTCCCCTTCGGCGGCATGGAAAACCCACGCCTCACCTTTGCCAGCCCGACCGTCATCGCTGGCGATAAGTCTTTGGTGGCGCTGGCCGCCCATGAGCTCGCCCACAGCTGGAGCGGCAACTTGGTCACCAACGCCACTTGGCGCGACTTCTGGCTCAACGAGGGCTTCACCAGCTATTTCACCAACCGCATCATGGAGGCAGTGTTTGGCCAAGAGCGCGGCGATATGGAGCGGGTCTTGGAATCTGAGGAACTGCTGCGTGACTTCCCCACGCTACCGGCCAAACACCGCGTCATGGCACCGGCAAAGGCTGCCAAAGACCCCGAGGATTACAGCTCGATCGTCGCCTACAACCAAGGCTCGCTGATGCTCTACACGCTGGAGCAGCGCTATGGCCGCGAGCGCTTCGATGCCTTCCTCAAGGCATGGTTTAATGACCACGCCTTTACCAGCCAGACCACCGAGGTCTTCCTCGCCTACGTCGAAAAACACCTGCTGAGCCAGCCGTCTGAGCGCGGGCTCACCGCACAGCACATCAAGGATTGGATCACCCAGCCGCAGCTCTCGCCGCACGCCATCCTGCCCAGCTCCGATGCCTTCAGCCGCGTAGCACTTCAGCGCGATGAATGGCTAGCCGGCAAGCGCAGCACCGCCGAGCTGCCGATTGCGAGCTGGAACGCGCTGCACTGGGCCTACTTCCTCGACAGCATGCCGAGCACCGTCAGCCAAGCCCAACTGGCAGAACTCGACACAGCTGCGGGGCTGACCACCAGCAAAAATCGCTTCCGGCAACGCAGTTGGTTGCCGCTCGCAATCCGCCAGAACTACCAGACTGCGGATGGCGCGCTGGAGCTGGCTATCCGCGACCACGCCTTAAGCGTTGGCCGCACCTATTTGATTTCTTCGATGTACGAGGAACTCGCCAAGCGACCGGGGGGGCTCGCCAAGGCCAAAGCCTTGTTGGCTGAAGCGGAGGCGGGCTACCACCCGATCACCCGCTCCGCAATTGGACGGCGCATCGAGGCAGCCGAAGCGCGCTAGCGCACCCCTCTCCTGCCCCGTGCCGGGGCATCCTCTCCCGCAAGCGGGAGAGGAATTCCAATGCCCTCTTGCAAAGCGCTCAGGACTCGATGTCTGGCGTGAGTGCAGCCACGTCATCGAGCGAAGTGAGCCCCTGTAAGGCGGCACCGAGGGCGGCGAGGCGCAGGGGCGTCATGCCGCTCGCCTCACCCACACGCTGTAGCGCGAGGCGGTCGGTGTGGGCGGTGATGGCGGCGCGCGCGGACTCATCCATGCGCAGAATCTCGTAAGCGCCGACGCGGCCTAGGTAGCCGGTCTCACGGCACTCCAAGCAGCCTACCGGTGCGAACACTTGGCCGGATGCCGGCAGCGGCAGGCGGCCCGCGCTCAGGCGCTGCCACTGCTTGGGGTCGACTTCGGCGGGGCGCTTGCAGTGGCGGCAGAGTTTGCGCAGCAGGCGCTGGGCCATCACGCCCAAAATGCTGGCCTTGAGCAAGTACGGCGGCACACCCAAATCCAGCAAGCGGATGATCGCGCTGGGCGCGTCATTGGTGTGCAGTGTCGAGAGCACCAAATGGCCCGTGAGTGCAGCTTGCACGGCGTTATCGGCGGTTTCTAGGTCGCGGATTTCGCCAACCATGATGATGTCGGGGTCTTGCCGCAGCAGGGCGCGCACGCCATCGGCAAAGTTGAGGCCGATGTTGGCCTGCACCTGCATCTGGTTGAAGGCAGGCTCGACCAACTCAATCGGGTCCTCAATCGTGCAGACATTGACCTCGCTGGTCGCCAGCAGCTTGAGCGTGGAATACAAGGTCGTGGTCTTGCCGGAGCCAGTCGGCCCAGTCACCAGCACGATGCCGTGCGGCTGCTCGACCAACTCCTTCCAGCGTCCTTCATCGTCGGGCGAGAAGCCCAAGGCGGCGAAGTCCTTGACCAAGACCTCTGGGTCAAAAATCCGCAGTACCAGTTTCTCGCCGAAGGCCGTCGGCAGGCTCGATACCCGCAGCTCCACCTCGCGGCCTTCTGGGCTGCGGGTCTTGATGCGGCCATCCTGCGGCTTGCGCTTCTCGGCCAAGTCCATGCGTGCCAAGAGCTTTAAACGGCTGGTGACCGGCGGCAGGATGGCGACCGGGATTTGATAGACGTCATGCAGCACGCCGTCGATGCGGAAGCGCACATTGCCCTGCTCGCGCCGAGGCTCTAGGTGGATGTCGCTGGCGCGCTGGTCGAAGGCGTATTGCAAGAGCCAATCGACAATGCCGATGACGTGCTGGTCGTCGGCCGTCAGTTTGCCGAGCTTGCCGAGCTCGGTGAGCTGCTCCAAATTTTGGATGCCGCTGGGCGCGCGGCCTTGCGAGGTACTACCCGCTTTCACCGACCGCGCCAGCGCATAGAACTCGACCAAGTAGCGCTCGATGTCCTTGGCATTCGCCAGCACCACGTTGAGTTTTTGCTTGACTCTGGGGGCAAGCTCGGCGAGCCAGTCCAGCGCGTAAGGGTCAGCGGTGGCGATGACCGCCTCGGTGCTGGTCACCCGCACCGGCAGCAGCTTGAGGCGCGCTGCGTAGGCGTAGGGCAGAAGGCTGGTGACCTTGCCGACGTCGATATTGAGCGGGTCTATCCGCAGGTAGGGCACGCCCGTGTGCTGGGCAAACCAGTGGGTCAGCGCCTCTAAGTTGAGCTTCTTGCTCGGGTCATCGGCGCGGCTAAAGTCGGCACTGGCGATCAGGGCCAAGGGCGGCTCGGGGGAGTCCTCCGGCACCCGCACCAACAGCGAGGCAATCTGCGCTGCGGTGATCAAACCCTGCTCTTGCAGCACGTCGAGCGCGCTGCGCAGGGTGAGGCGAGTGGGTTTGAGTGCGGCGCGGGTGGGCGGGTTCATGCCGCCATTATTGCCGTGGGACGTGGGACGTGGGATGTGGGATGTGGGATGTAGGAATCTCAAAATATTAGAGACCCACCCCGCATTACCTCCGGCCTACGTCCATCGCCCTACCTGCCACGTCGAACATCCCACGTCCTCTAAAACGTCACTTCCAGTAGATCCTCGGGTTGGCCGTGGACATCGGCAGCGCTCAGCCAGCGGGTGCGATGGTAGGCGGGGACGCCGCACTGCACTGCCACGCGCTGATCGCCGACGGTGACCTCGCAGCTATTCACCACGCGCACGATATTCACCATCGCGGCAGAAGCTAGACGCGCCTCGCTGCGGTATGTTTGCTGGTAGCTCACGGCCTGCGGAGAGCCGATAGCGAAGGAGCCATCGCTAGCCTGTGCGCCGCAGGGCGCGCCAAAATTCAGACAGATGGCGAGTGCGAAAGTGGAAGTTCTTAGGTCGAACACGTTGTGGACGGTGCAATTCTGGAGATGAGTGGTTATCGACCACCGTTCCAGATCCTTTAATCAGAACATTCCGCCTCGCTGCGGAGGAGACTCGGATGGAAGCGGACTACGTCATCGTCGGCGGCGGCTCGGCGGCCTGTGTGCTGGCCAACCGCCTCAGTGCAGACCCCAAGGTGCAGGTGGTGATGATTGAGGCGGGGCCGCCCGATAGCTCGCCCTTCATCCACATGCCAGCCGGCATCATTCCGGTGGTGCGCTCGGATGCCTACAACTGGAAGTTCTGGACCGCACCCGAGCCGCACATGGGCGGCAGACCGATGTTTTGGCCCAGAGGCCGCACGCTCGGCGGCAGCAGCAGCATCAACGCTATGTGCTACATCCGTGGCCATGCTTGGGACTACGACCACTGGGCCGAGCTAGGGTGCAGCGGCTGGGCCTATCAAGACGTGCTGCCTTACTTCCGAATGATGGAAAACTTTGAGCCCGCAGGGGATGCGCCCGATGCCTACCACGGCGTCGGCGGGCCGCTTAATGTCGCCAATGCGCGCTACATGAACCCTTTGATGGATGCCTTCGTCGCCGCGGCTGAGCAGGCGGGCTATGGCCGCACTCACGACTTTAATGGCGCTCAGCAGGAGGGCGCGGGCTACTACCACGTTATGCAGAAAGGCGGGCAACGCTGTAGCAATGCCAAGGCCTATTTAGAACCGGTAAAGCAGCGCAGCAATCTCACAGTGATGACAGACACGCAAGTCGCGCGCATCCGCTTTGCGGGCAAGCGTGCAGTAGCGGTGGTACTGCGTGGCGACGGTTCTGAAGTACGGGCGCGGCGCGAGGTATTGCTAGCCGCCGGTGCGGTCGCCTCGCCGCAACTGTTGCAGGTCTCAGGGGTGGGCGCGGGCGCGCATTTACACGCACTCGGCATCCCCGTCGTGCATGACTTGCCGGCCGTGGGTGAGAACCTGCAAGACCACTTGGACATTGCGATTACGACTTTGGACATCTCCAAGAACGCCATCTCTTTGCACCCCAGCAGCCTCTGGCGCAGCAGTAAAAATCTTTGGCTCTACGCCCGCAAAAAGCAGGGCGAGCTGACCAGCAACTTTGCCCAAGCCGGTGCCTTTCTGCGCAGCAGTGCCGATGAACCGATCCCTGACGTGCAGCTGCACTTCGTACCCTTCGTCTATTCCAACCACGGCCAAGACCTAGCCCCAGTGTTCAAGCACTACGGCTACACCTTGATGGCCTGCGACCTGCGCCCCAAGAGCCGTGGCCGCATCCAAGCGAAGACCCCCGACATTGGCGACCAGCCACGCATTGAGGCCAACTACTTAAGCCACCACAGCGAGTGGGCGCGGCTGCGGCGCTGCCTGCATTTAGGCCGCAAGATTCTGTCGCAGGAGGCCTTCAAGCCCTTCCGTGGTGAGGAAATCGCGCCTGGCCCGCAAGTGCAGTCCGAAGAGCAAATCAATGACTGGATCCGTGACAAGGCGGAGACCATCTACCACCCCGTCGGCAGCTGCCGCATGGGTAGCGATTCAGACTCCGTTGTGGACCTAGCGCTCAAAGTGCGCGGGCTCGAAGGCTTACGGGTGATCGACGCCAGCATCATGCCCACCCTCATCGGCGGCAATACCAATGCGCCGACGACCATGATTGCGGAGCGGGGTGCTGCGTTTATCCTTAACCATCAATAATGCGCGGCTCCTTTTAGGTCTCAAGCTCCCATGTTCCGTCTCAAGCCCTTATTTCTTGCCCCTCTAGTCGCCCTAGTGGGCTGCGCACCCTTGGAGCCTGCGGCCGCTGCCATCGCCAAGACGCGAATCGCGGTGACCGAGGGCACCGCCGAGTTCTTCCAGAACCTATTCAGCGGCAAGGAGACTGCGGTGGAGGCGGTCGAGATTGGCCACTCGCAATACTGCAATAGCCAAGGCCGCGAGTCGGTGGTGAACGTCTATCGCACCGCCGAGGAGCTGAAAGCTTGGGAAACCTCGCGCGGCGTGCAGCTCACGCCCGTCACTGGCCGTCTGCCCAACGGCACCTACGCCATCGTCGAGATGGGCGAGCGTAATACTGGCGGCTGGGGCATCGTCGTCTCTCGTCAGGCCGCGCAGAAAGATCAGCAGCTGTATTTGAAGGCCAGCTATCTCTCGCCCAAAACCTCAGGCATGGCGACGCAAGCCATCACCGCGCCCTGCGCGTTGGTGAGCATCCGCAGCACGCAAGTGTTTGCGGTGGCTACTTTGCTTGATCAGAGCAATAAGCTGCGCGCCCGCTGGACACTGGCGAATGCCAGCGCGCCGGTCGGTGATGCACCCGGCCCTGCGCCAGCGCGTCTGACGGAGGAAATCCCTGCGGCACCGATCGCCCCGGCCGAACTACTGCCTTCAGCAGAGCCAGCAGAGCCAGCAGCGCCGTCCGCACCAATGCCCCCCGCCGAGCCCTTGGCACCGAGCGCGCCAGAGGCCGCTCCGGTGGAGGTGTTGAGCCCGAGCGCGCAGAGCCAAGCCCTGCCGGATGCCGAGGTCGAGGCCCGCGCGAAAGCGCTGGCCGAGCTGCCGCTGCCTGTGCGCACACCATCACTTGGCCAATAATTTGAGGGCGCTATGAGCCGCTTCCTCCCTGCCCCGGTCTTGGCGGTCGTCGTCGGGATCAGCTTTGCGCTCAATACCTGCTTTTGGTTTGTCCCCATCCTCAGCTTTAGCCTGCTCAAGCGGCTGACGCCGAAGTCCGCACTGCGACGAGCGATCGCGCGCGCGGCAGATCAAGCGGCGCAGAGTTGGGTGGGCTGCAATGCTTGGCTCTCCGACGTTCTGCTGCCGACCAAAATCGAAGCCACTGGCTTGGCCGAGCTAGACCCCAAAGGCCAGTACTTCATTTGTAGCAATCACCAGACTTGGAACGATATCCACGTTCTGCAAAAAACCTTCTATCAAAAAGCGCCGTTTTTTAAGTTCTTTTTAAAGCAGGAGTTGATCTGGGTGCCGCTATTGGGGCTGGCGTGGTGGGGTTTGGACTTCCCCTTCATGAAGCGCTACAGCGCGGCGGAGATCGCCAAAAACCCAGCGCTCAAGGGCAAGGACATCGAAACCACCCGCAAAGCCTGTGAGAAGTTTGCCGGCCTGCCAGTGAGCATCTTCAATTTTCTCGAAGGCACCCGCTTTACGCCCGCCAAACACGCCCAGCAAAACTCGCCCTACCGCCATCTGCTCAAGCCCAAGGCCGGGGGTTTTGCCTTCACGCTCTCGGCCATGGGCCCTAAGCTGCGCTCCTTTTTGGATGTGACCATCGTCTATCCCGAAGGGCCGAAAACCTTCGGGCAATTTCTGCGTGGCGAAGTCAAACGCGTGATCGTCGAAGTGCAAAGCCGGGAAATCCCCGCGCATTTCTTTGCCGGTGATTACGAGGGCGACGCGGCCTTCCGCGCTGAAGTGCAGGCTTGGGTCGCCGCCCTATGGGCAGAAAAGGATGCGCGCATCGCGGTGATTCAGCACAAGCTAGGTCGCTAACGGGCAGCATCGGGCCAATGCGCTAGGGTTCTTAAGCGTCGTAGCCTAGGATTTAATTCGGTTAAGGAGTGGTAGGTCATGTCTGGTCGGTGGTCACGCGCATTGTGGTTGGCTAAGTTGAAGGCAGTCGCCGTGCATGTGCTGCTTTCCGCTGCCCTGGTGGCGGCCGCCTTCGCGCTCATTCTCTGCCTCTGGTTCCCACAGCCCTTATTCATCACCGACGGTGCTGCACAAGGCATCCGCCTGATCGTACTGGTGGACATGATTCTCGGGCCCTTGCTGACCTTCGTGGTCTTCAACCCCGGCAAAACCCGCCGCGCCTTAGGCGTTGATCTCGGCATCATCGCCGCAGCCCAACTCGCCGCTTATGGCGCGGGCCTGTACTCCATCCACAGCGTGCGCATACAGGCGGTGGCTTACTACGACCGCGAGTTCAGCAGCCAGAACGCGCGCATGTTTGAAGGCCAGCTGATCGACGCCAACGGCTGGTCACTGTTGGGCAAGCAAGCGCCCTACTTGGTGGACGTGCGCGAGCCTAAGGACGAGCAAGAGTCCGCCGGCGTGCTCGCCTTTGGGATTACCGAAGGCCTAGGCCCCGAGAGCCTGCACTTTTTGTATCGCCCCTTCGCGCCGCAACTGGCCGAGCGCGCAGAGACGGGCGGCTATCGCTTGGCGGATTTGCAAGCACGCTTCCCGCCGATTGCCGCAGCCGCACGCGCTTGGGCCGCCGACCATGGCGTGCAGAAGCCCGATGGCCTGTGGTTCTTCCCCATACAGGGCATCGAGGCACGCGCGGTGTTGGTGCTCAGTGATGGCGGCAAATATCTGGGCGGCTTTGCCGGCAACCTGCCCAAGCGCGCGCCGCCACCCGGCAATGAGCCTGCTACCAGCAGAAAGCCGGGCAAAGCGCGCTATTTTGTGCCACTGGCAGAACGCGATGCCGCGCCCAAACCAGAGCCTGAGCGCGGCATTGACACCGACGGCTAGAAGCCTAGCTAGCCCTTTTTCGGGCTAATCCAGACGGTAATCACGGCGGTAAACACCAGCACCCCTCGGGTATCAAACACCTCCACGGGGATGGGCAAATCGCGCGCTTCTGCGAACTCGGTATCCACCGGCAGAGTCGCCACCGCACGCAGATCGGTCTCGGCTTTCTTGAGGTAATTGACGGTCATGGTTTTGGGGATCCAGCGGTGGCTGGAAGGCGTCATCGCTTCCGCCAAAATCCCCATCGCCACCTCAGCCATGTTGCAGACCGCAATCGCGTGAAACGTGCCGATGTGGTTGTGCACGCTGCGCCGCTTTTTGGCGGTGACCACGCACATGCCCGGCTCCAAAATCTCAAAGCGCGGCGAGATGGTCTTGAAGTAGGGTGCTTTGGCGGCAATGGCTTTGGAGAACAAGAGCTTGCCGCCGGGTAAGGGCGATAGCTTTTGCCAGAGTTTAAGGACGGTATTGGGCTTGGCAGCGCGCGCGGAGGCAGTCATGAGGATCGGGGGAGTAGGGCAAACCGGATGGTATGTTAATGCCCGCTGCGCTCATCCCTATAGCGCGGCAGCGCCCTAACCCATTGGCCCTTTGGCCGGCACGACGTAGAGCAGCACGGCAAAGTAATGGAAGGCGCTGCCCGCCAGCACGAACACATGCCAGATGGCATGGTGGTAGCGCAGGCTCTCCCAGCGATAAAACACGGTGCCCAAGCTGTAGCTCAAACCACCCGCGAGCAGCAGCCATAGTCCACCCTCAGGCAGCGCGGCCAGCAAGGGCTTGACCACCAACAGCACGCACCAGCCCATCACCAGATAAACCGCGAGCGAGAGCCGCTCGAACTTGCCGGTGGTAAACACCTTAAAGACGATGCCGGCGACAGCGAGCGTCCACACCAAGGCGAACAGGGCATAGCCGTAGGGCCCACGCAAAGTCACCAAGGTGAATGGCGTGTAGGTGCCAGCAATCAGCACATAAATCAGGCAATGGTCGAGCACCCGCAGCACATGCTTGGTGCGCGGCAGCGGGATGCTGTGGAACAAGGTCGAGGCCGTGTACATGAGCACCAGTGCGGCACCAAACACCGAGACCGAGAGCATCTGCCAACCATCACCGTGGATGGCCGCGCGCGCGGTCAGCACCGCAAGCCCCGCAACCGCCAGCAGCGCGCCGATGCCGTGGGTAACGCCATGGGCGATCTCTTCGCCCATCGAATAAATATTCTGCTTGGCTAGGGCCAAAGTTTCGGTGGCGCGCTGGACAGCCGCCTCGGCGGAGACAAAGTTTGGTTCTTGCATAGCCAACCCTAAGCGAGTTTGGTGAAATCCGCGCGACAACCCCGCGCCGACGGCAGCGCGACGCCCCTGGCCCCGCGCGCGGACTGACTACCTGTTCACGCGCCGATATAGTCCGGCCTAGAGCCCCACACAGCCGCGGCCAAACCTTTGGTGAGCGGAGGAGAACCGACGATGGCGTTTCAAATATTTGCCCGGCCCTTGCGCCGCCTGCTGCTCGCCGCTGCGGTGTCCGTGCTGGGCGGCTGTGGTGATTCCGGTGCGCCCGGCACCAGCCTGCCGGTAGGCTCTGGCACCAGTAGCGGCAGCACGCCGCCCAGCGAATTGGTGCAGAAGGCAGAAACCGTACTCCCACCGGGTCAGAGCGGTTTTGTCTCTAGCCAAGGCCAAGCGCGCGGTTCCGCCAGCGGCACGCCCGGCGACTACGGCCCGCACCTCGACGACCAACGCCTGCTGTACTGGAACTTTGACGCCAAACCAGCGGCGCTCGGCACCAAGCCGGGCACGCCGACGCAGCCCAAGGCAGGGGTCGATGTCTACCGCGATAGCTACGGCGTGCCGATTGTCTACGCCGATACCGTGCGCGACCTGTGGTTCGGCGTGGGCTATTCGGTCGCGCAAGACCGCCTGTTTTTGATGGACGCAGTGCGCCGCACGGGCTTGGGCACTTTGGCCGAGCTGACCGGCTGCGGCGCAGTGCCTGCCGATTTGCAGGCGCGCACCACCGGCTACACGGCTGCCGAATACCAGGCCTTCTTCGACGCTCTGACGCAAGACGCCAAGGACGCGGTCTTGGGGTATGTCGATGGGGCCAATGCTTGGCTCGCGCGCATCGCCACCAATCCCGACCTGCTACCCGCCGAGTACACGCTGCTGAGCAGCCAGCCGCAGCCCTTTACCGTGCGCGATGTATTGGGCGCGGGCGTTTACATCACCCGCTTTGTGGCGTCGGAAGGCGGCAACGAGTTTTTGAATATCGAGAAGCTGCGCCAGTTGGAGGCGCGCTTCGGCAAGACCCAAGGCCGCGCGGCGTTTGAGGACCTTACTTGGCAGAACGACGACGCCGCGTTTACCAGCGTCCCCGGGCCG
>CAZHTI010000021.1:21935-25538 GCA_964535755.1 uncultured Salinisphaerales bacterium
GCTCAACAAGAAAGCGGCCCGCAGCAAGCCTACGGCCAAGGAGCGCGCCATCGCTGCGCAAAAGGCGACCGCACAAATCCAAGTTGCGATGAACGAGCTGCGCGCCTATCTGCATGGCGGCTCTTACGCCTTTGCGATTGGCCAAGGCCGTACCCGCGATGGCGGCACCCTGATGGTCAGCGGCCCGCAGCTGGGGTACTCATACCCCTTGCTGCTGGTGGAATACGAAATCCACGGTGCTGGCTATGACGCGCGTGGGTCTTCGGTGCCGATTCTGCCGGTGGTGGGCATTGGCTACACCGAGCACGCCGCTTGGGGGCTGACCACGGGCTATTCCAAGACCATCGATAGCTTTATCGAAACCCTGTGCACGACGGCGCAGGCGAGTGCAGGCACTTGCCGTGCAAACCAGTACTTCCATCAAGGGGAATGGAAGGACCTCAGCTGCCGCACGGAAACCATCAACTATCGCGCCGCCAGCAACGGTGTGCCGTTTGGCCCGGCGAATTTGAGCACGAATAAGACCGTCTGCCGCAGCGTGCACGGGCCGGTGGTGGCGCGGGACGATAGCCGCAGCATGGCGCGCAGCCTGTCCTACGCGATGTTTGGGCGCGAGATCGAGACCATCGAAGGGATTCGGAGCTGGAACAAGGCCAAGAGTTTTGCCGAGTTTGATGCGGCGATGCAGCTGGTGACTTGGAACGAAAACACCACCGTCGCCACCCGCGATGGCCACATCGCCTACTACCACCCGGGCCTGCACCCCGTGCGCCCCGCCGCGAGCGACCAACGCCTGCCACTGCCGGGCGACGGCAGCTTGGACTTTGCCGGCAGCCTGCCGTTTAGCGCCATGCCACAAGTGCGCGACCCCAGCCAAGGCTGGCTCGCCAACTGGAACAACAAGCCCGCACTCGGTTGGCTGGACGGCGAAGGCTTGGGCGATACCTCGCGCCCCGGTGGCCCAGGCCAGCGCGGCACCGCACTGGCGACGCGCTTGGCGGCGGGTACGCAATTCAGCTTTGCTGACCTCAAAACCATCGATCAGCAGGGCGGCATTACCGACCCGCGCGCCCGCGAGTACAAGCCGGTGCTAGCCGCCTTCCGGCAGACCGCTGCGGGGCTCACCGACACCGAGCGCGCCGCGCTGGATTTGGTGCTCGCTTGGGACGAAAGCCATTACGGGCCGGGCATAAACCCAGAGGACACTGGAGCCACCGATGGCCCAGCCGCGACGATTTTTGGTGAGATCGTCACCGCGATTCGTGATGAACTGTTCGGCGCTCTCAAGGCCGACGTACTGGAACCGGCGAGCGGTCGGCGCCCCGCCATCACTCTGTTTAGCTTGGCGGCCCGCACCGGCAGCCATGTCTTCGACCAAAGCGTGATGGACAACCTCGCCGTGCGCACCCTGCGGCCGGAGGCCAGCGCCCTGCGCAATCAGTTCGACTGGCGCAATGGCCGCAGCGTGGAGGCCATCTTGCATGCCGCGCTCGATACCGCCCTAGCTAGGCTCGCGACCCAGTTCAACAGCGGCGCCGCCCTCACCCCGCAGACTCTGGATCGCTGCCGCCGCGTGCACCCGCGTAGCTTGATTTGCTCACTCACCGGCGTCATCGGCCCTGGCTCCACCACCCCGAGCGGCGAGTGCGTCAGCATGGCCTATCAAGACCGCGGCTCATGGGTGCATCGCGTAGGCTGGGAAAAACCCTGAAACCGCGATTTTTGACCGCGCTGAGGAGTATGCTTGCACTCTATCGCTGACGCCCTTTTAGGATCTCCACGCATGCTTCGCCATTCCGCTTTGGCGGCTCTACAGGAGCCGGCATGAACCTGCAAAGCCAGCACATGGATGGCGTTCTCGTGGTGCGTCCGGTTGGCCTGATCGACCACGTCGCCGCCGCCGGTTTTGAGGCCGCTCTAGCACCCCACCTGCGCCAATGCACCAGCACCGGCCAGGCCTTGGTGCTGGATCTGCAAGACTTGGAGTACATCAGCTCAGCTGGACTGCGGGTGTTGATGATGGCGGCCAAGCAAGTCAAGGCCCAGGGTGGGCGCATTGCGCTGGCCACACCGCAGCCGGTGGTGAAAGAAATCCTCGAAATCAGCCGCTTCAACCTCGTGTTCGATCTGCTGCCCAATGTGGCAGCAGCGCTTGAGCGCCTGCGCGATCCCAAACAGGCACCCGAGGTGCCCTAATGCATCTGCGCTTTTGGGGCACGCGCGGCTCATTGCCCGTGTCCCTGTCAGCGCCAGCGGTAGAGGAGAAACTCATCACCGTGTTGCTGGCCGCCCAAGGCCAGCAGTTTGCCGACCGCGCCGCGGCTCAGGCCTTCGTCCAGAGCCTGCCATTTTCGCAGCGCGGCAGCTATGGCGGCCAAAGCAGTTGCGTGGAGATCGCCTTAGCCCATCGCCCTCAGCACGATGACTGCATCGAGCACTTAATCTGCGATGCCGGTTCCGGCCTGCGCCTGTTCGGCGGCGCGGTGCTCGCAGCCCACGGTGCCAACACGCGGCAGCGCTTCCACATCTTGCTCTCCCATCTGCATTGGGACCACATCATGGGCTTGCCCTTCTTCACCCCAGCCTATTTGGCGGGCAATGAAGTGCACTTTTACGGCGGCCACGCCGAGTTGCGCGCCGCCATCGAGCGGCAGCAAGACCCGCCGTCGTTCCCGGTACCGTTCGCCGACCTGCGCGCGCAGTTTCACTTTCACCGCCTGCTGCCCGGCAGCGTCACCACCATCGCGGGCAGCCGCGTGCAGCTACTGCGCCAGCACCACGCGGGCGATAGCTACGGCTATCGCATAGAGCATGGCGGCAAGTCGGTCGTGTATAGCACCGACTCCGAGCACCGCTTGGATGACCCCGAGGAAACCGCCGCCTTCGTGCAGTTCTTTCATCAAGCGGATGCAGTGATTTTTGACAGCATGTATTCGCTGGCGGACACCCTAAGCCTCAAGGCGGATTGGGGGCATTCCAGCAATGTGGTGGCGGTGGAACTTTGCCAGCTCGCTCAAGTGCGGCAACTGCTGTTGTTCCACCACGAGCCCAGCTTCTCCGATGCCCGAATTGCCCAGATGGAGGCAGAGAGCCAGCGGCTGGAGGCGATCACCCGAGGCAGCCGCGCACCGCTTTTAGTTCGCGCCAGTTACGACGGGATGGAAGTGCCTCTTTGACACCCGCGGCACGCCCAGCCCAGCGCTACCAGACGCTGGCATCGACCCTACTGCTGATGCTGCTCGCCGCGTTTTTCCTCCTCGGCGATAGCCACCTCCATAGCCGCTTGCGCGGCTGGCAATGGGACGCGCAACAGCAGCTCTACCCCCGCGAGCGCCTCAATGACAGCGTGGTGATCGTCGCCATTGACGACGACAGCCTGCGGCAACTTGGCCAATGGCCTTGGCCGCGCCAGCGCTTGGCGGAATTGTTCGGGCTGATTCAATTCGCCCAACCCGCAGCGGTTGGGGTCGATATCGTCTTTACCGAGCCCGACCGCTACAGCCCGAGCGCACTGACCACGGCCTTGCGCTTAAAGACCGGCGATGCGCTCGCTGGCCTGCCCGACGGCGACGCCGCACTCGCCCGCGCGTGGCAAGGCGCGCC
>CAZHTI010000021.1:25638-31856 GCA_964535755.1 uncultured Salinisphaerales bacterium
CCTGAGCACGGCATGCTGCGCAAGCTGCCGACCTTTGCCCGCGTCGGTGAGGCCCTCGTGCCCGGCCTTGCATTTGCGCTGCTCCAGCAAGTGGCAGGCGAGCGGGGCGTCAGCGCCACCCCGCAGGGCGACGGGATTCGCGCGCTGCACAGTGGCGCAGTGCGGATCCCTACCGATGCCGATGGCGGCTGGCGCTTGCATTTTTCCGACTTCCGCCAGCGGCCACACTTGTCCGCCGCCGATCTGCTGGCCGACCCCTCCCGAGCCGAGCTGCTCAGGGGCCGCGTCGTGCTCATCGGCTACACCGCCAGCGGCCTGTTGGATGTGGTGCAAACACCGCTCGGCGCGATGCCGGGGGTAGAAGCCCATGCCGAGGCGATCGATAACTACTTTGATGGCCGCTTATTGCAGCGCCCTTGGTTCGCGCTGAGCTTGGAGCTGCTCGCATTTGCGGTGGTCTCCGGCACGGCACTGGTGCTGCTAGGGCGCTTTGGCATCGGCAGTGCGCTGGCGGCATTTGCCGGCGCGGCCTTGCTCTGGGCGGCGGCGAGCTATGGCGCGTTTGTCCGGCAAGGCTGGCTCTTGGACAGCGCCGCACCCTTGCTCGCGGCAGGTGTAGTGCTGGCACTCCAGAGCGGCTTGAGCCTCGCACAGGCGCGGGCGCAGCGCCGTGCACTCGCGGCCGAGCTACAGCTAAGCCGTGAGCAGCAAGCGCGGCTTGAGGGCGAGCTCGACGCCGCCCGACGCATCCAGCACGGCATGTTGCCGCAGGCAGCCCAAGTGCTGGCGGGCGAGCAGCGCGTGCAGATCGCCGCCAGCATGCAGGCCGCGCGCTGGGTGGGCGGTGATTTTTACGATTGCTTTATCGAGGCCGACCGCCTGTGGTTTCTGGTGGGTGACGTCTCCGGCAAGGGCCTACCTGCGGCCTTGTTCATGGCGCTGGTTAAAGGTGCGTTGCGACGCTCTGCGGCCAGTTGTGCGGACGCCCCCGGCCTAGCGCTTACCCGCACGGCTGCGGAGCTGACTGGTGCCAATGCCGAGCAGCAGTTCGTCACGGTTTTGCTCGCCTGTATGGACATAAACAGCGGCCGCTTGCAGCTCGCCAGCGCCGGTCATGAAGCGCCGTGGCTATTGTCCGCAAGCGGCAGCATCACCCCGTTGCAGCTTGCAGGCGGCCCACCGCTTGGCGTCTTGGACGACTTCGACTACCCCAGCGAGGCCGCGCAGCTGCAATGCGGCGAGGGGCTGTGCCTGTTCACCGATGGCGCGACCGACGCGCGCAACCCCGACCACCAATTGCTCGGGCGCGAGGGGTTTATCGCCATGGTGCAAGCCGTCCACGGACTCAGCACGGAGGCCTGCCTACAAGGCGTGGAGGAGCGGCTCAGAGGTTTCGTCGATACCGCCGAGGCGACCGACGACATCACCCTGCTGTTCGTCCAGCGCAGCGCCGAGTGCGCACACGATTGCAGCAGCAAGGCTAGCGAACGCTGAGTTCGACGCGTCGGTTGCGCGGTTCTTCGACGCTATCCGGAGTGGTCACCAGCAAATCGCGCTCGCCACGGCCCTCGGCACGCAAGGACTGCACCCGAATAGCGCGCTTCTGAATTTCTGCGGCGAGATGATCCCGCACGGTGCGTGCGCGGTTGATCGAAAGCCGATCATTGGCCTCCGCAGAGCCCACGGTATCGGTGTGGCCGATCACCACCAACTCCACCACCCGGCGCTCGGCGATGAGGGCAAAGGCACGCTCCAACTCGCGTTGCGACTCCGGCAGCAATTGGTCTGAGCCGCCATCGAAATACAACGTGAAGCCGACCGCACGCGCTGGCATGGCGGCGAGGGCATCGGCGAAGGCGGCGATATCCGCAGGGGTGGCTTGGCGGTCTTCAACGGGCTGATCGATGGCGACGCTCAGCAGTTGGTTGGGGCGATCCATCACCCGCTCCTGCTCCGCACCTTCGATGATCGCCACCTTGCCGACCCCACCGTCGGCATCCGGCAAAAGGATGACCTTCGAGCTAGGGCTCACGCAGCAAGCGATTAGCGGCAGGCAGAGCCCAAGCGCTGGCACCAGACGACTGGGGTGCGGCCGTGGGATCACGGGGTGGCTTCGACCAAGAACTCGGTGCCGCGAATACCCAGCGTGCTGCTCGGAGTACGCACCTTCATCGCGTCCTTTTTACTCTTGGCGATCTTGCCGCTGACGACCGACATGCGCCCCTTGTTCAGCGTGGTCTCGAACCGCCCCTCATGGGTGGTGGAGTCGAACTCAAAGCGGTTGACGGCGAGATCACCGTTTGCCCCCACAGAGAGCAAGCTGCCATCGCGGAACGAAAGCCCAACGCTGCCATCGCGGCCCGTCAGCACGCGATCATTGGCGGTGAGCTCCATACCCACCGTCAGCGGTGATTGCTGCTCTTGGCGCAGCACACGGACATCCCCCTGAGCGACTTTGACGACGGCGATTGGGGCAGCCCACGCGGAGCTTGCGTCGAGGGATGCCGCCAGCAGGGCGAAAGCCGACAGAAATCGGCGAGAACCACGAGAGGAAAATTTGCACATATCGAAACTCCAGAGCGCGAGCACTGAGTGCTACAGACGTATCATAAGGGAGTACCAAGCCAAGAGCGGTTAGGAGACTCCCTACATGCAGCAGTGCGCGTTTACCTGTGAGGCCAGCTTGGGGGCAATCCCCGCGCTGCGCGAACACTTGCAGGCGAACATGCCCTTGCCGGAGAAAGCCGTCTCCGCCCGCCTGAAACTCCAGTTAATCGTGGAGGAGTTGTTTACCAACAGTATTCGGCACGGCGGCAGCGGGGTGGTCAAAATCATCCTGACCGGCGAAGACCACCGGGTGCACCTGCGCTACGAAGACAACGGCAATGTCTTCGACCCCTTCGACCCTGCCAATGACATCCCGCTACAGCGCCCAGCAGAAGAACGGGTGGCGGGTCATCTGGGCCTCATCTTGATCCGCGCCTTTGCCGAGCAAGCTCGCCACGAGGCCTTGGTGGAAGGTGGCAACCGCATCGTGCTGTCACTGCGGTATTAGCTTGAGCGCGGCCACAAAAAAACCGGCCTAGGCCGGTTTTTTTGTGGCCGAGACCGGGGTTAGGGCGTCAGCGCTGAGCCGGGGAAAGTACCGGGTTTGAAGATCGGCAGTTGGATGTTGGTGAACTGCACCGCGTAGTTATTGGTGCAGGTCGTCGCGTTAGGGATGGTCGCGCCCGGGAACTGGCTAGGGGCACTCGGGCCCGCACCGCCGACCCCGCTTGCTGCCGCCGTGCTGCCGACCGCTTGGTAGTGAATATTGGCGCAGTACAGCACGAGGCCGACTTGATCGCCGGGTAGGAGTTTCTCGCCGACTCCGGGCAGCAGCACGCTGGTGTTATCGGTCTGGTTGATATTGCGGTTGTTGTTATGCGTGCCTTTGACAAAAGGCGTGACCTCTTGGTCCACCAAGATGGTGCGGGGCATGCCATTGACGGTGCGGCGGATGCCGACGCCGACATAGGCCACTGCGGTGGTCGGCGAAGCTGGGGTGCCATCCGCCACTTCAATCACATCGACACTGGGAATGCCGGCGAGCACGAAGTCTGCCTCAGTCACGCTGACCACCGGCAGAAACAAGGGGTTGGGGTCGACGTGGGTTGGGTTTACCGCTGCGGTGGCGGTCGCCAAAACCGCAGGCAGCGCGCCGGTGCCGGTCAGGCTGCCGACGGGCACGTCGATCAGGGTCACACCCGCATCCACTGGCGCTGCGTTGTTGGTGGGCGTATCGCCAATCGCAATGCAGACTCTGGGCGTGTTGGTGTAGGTCGCGCTGCTGATGCCCTTGAGGTGGAAGTCAAACCACGCATAGATCGCGGGGATCGCATCGACCGTGCCGCACTTGGCTGGGCCTTCAACTTGGCCGGCGAAGGGGTTCATGTGGCCGCCGTCGGTGGAGAGCAGGCGCACGTCGGCATTGGCTGCCGCCTGCGAGAAGTAGAGGTAGTTCCAATACGCCTCGGTCAGGTTGAACAAAACATCGCGATTGCCTTGCACAAACAGAGCGGGTATCGAGCGCAGGCGGTAGGGCGTGGTACGCCCCGGGATCGGCAGGTTGGCCTGCTGCCGGCTTTTGTAGAAGGCGGGGCCGTGCGGCTCGATGAGGTCAACAATTTCCTGCTCAGTAGACACTCGGCTGGCTTGGCCCTGATTGGCGACGTTGCCATTGACCGCGGGGTTCATTGGGTCGGCCGCGGCGCGGACGAGGTCCGCGCGGGTGCGGATGTTATTGGCGTTGACGTTGGTGGGGCCGAGCAAATTACAGAGTGTGGCGAGCACGGCAGTGTTGATCACGGCCGGGTCTTGCGGGCCGGTGGTGCCCAAGGCCAGTACGCACAGCAAGCCGTCGAAGCCATTCTTCACCGCATCGCCCGGCAACAGGGAGTACATCAGGCTGTGCCAAGTGCCATTGGGGACGATGGTGTCGATGCGGTCATCCAGCGCGGTCAATTGCAATTGGAAGCCGCCACCGTAAGAGAGTCCAATCGTGCCCATGCGCAAATCTTTGGCAATGCCGGAGTTCTTATCGGTGCGGATAGGAAGTTTCTCGCCGCCATTGCCGCCGTCGATGGAGTTGTCCCAAGCCCAATCGAGAATGGCGCGGGCATCGGCGACCTCGGCTTCTGGGTCGATCGCCCGCGCATAGCCGCCGCCGGTCGCGGGCTTGCTGGCACCGTGGCCGCGCTCGTCGTAGCTGATGACGACGTACCCCTTACGCGGCAGCGTGCCCACCAGTTCATTGATCTGCTCGAAATGCACGGTTTCGTTGGTGGCGGGGTCTTGGTAGAACGCCTCGTTCTCGAACATGTCCTTGTTGGTGCGCGTGCCCGAGTACCCGTGGCTCTGGAGGACGAGCGGGAATAATTCGCCCGGGCAGCGCTCCGGCAGCGCCACGGTGTAGCCAATGCGGGTGGTAGGCGTGACCGCAGGCGTAAGTGCGGTCTGATTGCTGTCGTAATGGCGGTCGAAGTCTGAAGCCACGGGCACTTCGATGACGTAGTCCCTAGCCTCCAAGGGCAGCTTGGTGGTGCAGGTGGGAGTGACCACACCGCCTCCGCCGCCGCTACTGCTGCCGCCGCCCGGCGCGCTGGCCACGCTGCGCCCTCCAGAATCGCCACAGGCGACTAGGCCCAATGCAAAAACCAAACACAGGCAACGGCTCACGGCAGGCAAAGCGTTCATCAGCAATCTCCTCCAGCAAAAAACAGGCTTGTTGGGCTCTTGTGGCCCTTTGTTGAGTCGCTGCGGGCAACGGCCCGAGCAGGCGATTTACTAGCGACCGCGCCCGACGGCGACCGGCAGCTTCACTAGAGGGTAGCGGTGGCAGCAAATGCCCCCAACTGACTAGCGGTTCATTATGCGCCCGTCAGGGGCGAAGCTTTGCACCGTTCGCCATACACAAAGGCATCGCTAAGCCGCTAGAGTGTCCGACCGCCACCCTGCCCTTATTCGGAGTTCTACATGCGCGCGACGCCCCGCAGTGCTTTCGCCCCCTTGGCTCTTGGACTTGCCATCAGCGCTACCGCGCTGCTCCCAGCCCATGCTGCGGCAGCTGCCAGCGCGCCGGAACTCCGCAATGCTCTGGGTGCGCGCATCCAAGGCAGCGAGCAAGGCCAAGCCGTGCTGGCCCGCGCCTTGGTTGCTAGCCTGCGCGCGCGCGCTGACATGGTGCTCGATGCGCAATGGACACCAGTGTTCACCGCCAACCTGATGCGCAACAAGGACATCAAACGGCTGTTGGCGCGCGCTAAGAAAAAGTCCAAGACCCCGAGCGACCCTGAGCTTGCCAGTGCCGCTGATTTGGCCCCAGAGGTGCAGGCGCAGATCGCCCAGCGGCGCGCCGCCTTGCACGCGCCATTGGCAGAGTTGGAAACCGCCCTGATCGCAAGGCTGACTGCCCATAGCCAAGGCATGGCCGCCATCAACCAGCGCTTGCTAGCCGCCAATCAGGAAGCCCTGCCGACGGCATTGAGCCAATCGGCACTGCCGCCCCCGACCCAGTTCACCCAACTGCTGCACGCTGCGGACGCCGCGCTGCAACAACTCAGTGAGAGCAGCCGCAACAATCCCCAAGTTCTGGAGCAGTGGAGCGACTTCGTGGCCACCTATCAAGGCAAGATCAGCGCGTTAAGCACGAAGTTGCAGGGCGGGTAGGTTCTCTTCGC
>CAZHTI010000022.1:0-11481 GCA_964535755.1 uncultured Salinisphaerales bacterium
GGCGAGTCGCCTCGCCGGGTTGGGTACAGAGAACTGCAATCCGCCGATTACTTCTGGGTGCGCGTCGTGAAGTGACCACGCACCCCGCCGACCTGCACATAGCTCTTGGTATAGCCGAGCGATGAGGTATTGGCCTTGTGGCGGACGCGGATCGTTGACGAGCACGCGGTCTTAGACGGGCCATTGCAGACGATCTTGCCGACGCCAGTCTGCCAGGGGCCGTTGTTGATGCTGTAGGCGGTAGCGGCACCGCCCAGTTGCACCGGCGCGTCGTCGTAACCCCGCAAGGTCTCGGAACTCGACACCACCACCGCACCGGGTGCGACGTTGTTCTGAGTCACAAAGCCGAATGCATCAGGGACGTGATCCAAGATCGTGGTGATGGTCACGAACTTGGTGGAGAAGGTGCCGACCGTCACCAAGCCTTCCTTCCGAGTGCCTTCGAGGTTGGAGGAGACATGCCGCACGGCGATCTTCTGGCCTGCCGCCACTGTGCCCGGTTGGTTGGTGAACGGCCCGTTGTTGATGCTGTACTGCATTCCCTCGCTCACGCTGATGGGCTGGGTGCCAGTGAAGCCGGACATGGTGATCAGCTCAGAGGTGATGAAGGTGTTGGTCTTCACGTTCTCGCGGACGATGAACTCGAAGGCAGCAACACCCTGTTCGACCGTATCTTCCAGCACTTCGATGATGACTTGCGCGACCGATTCGCTCACCAAGCCGCGCGCATCCTTCACTTTGAGACGGGCGGTGTAGCGGCCTGGCTCGGTGTAGGTGACAACAATCGGCGCATTGGTGGTCTGCACGACCGGCTGAGCGGACACGCTCTCGAAGAATTGGTATTCGACGATTGCATCCTCTGCATCACTTGAACCGCTGAGGTCGAAGGTCACAGTCAATGGCCCGGGGCCACGCAGCGTGCTGGGCGTCAAAAGCGGCACTGGCGGGGTGTTGGGGTTGCAGAAGGTGGCGTTGCGCAGGCGATAAACGCCGCCGGTGGCATCGTCACTAACCGTCTGGCTGCGATGGGTGTAGGGCCCGGTTCCGGTCGCGCCGGGGAAGTTGATGGAATAGAAGCCGGTCAACTGATCCTCTCGGGCAAGGCCGAACAGACTGTGTGGGATGGCAAATTGAATCGACCCTGATGGCGAGTACGAGCTACCTGCTGGCAATGCGCCGATGCGCGTGTAGACCGTGGTACCGACCACCGCAACTGAGCCCACTTCAACCGTACCGTAGTGGAAGGTAGGCGCCCCACCCTGCACGATCATCGCAACCCAGTGGTGGCTGCTGGCGGTGTCTCCCGGCAGCAGGAAGCGTACCGCGTACATATCGCCGTCGGTCAGCATGCCGGCGCCGGCTGATTTCAGCGTCAGTAGCACCTTGCCGTCTTCGTCCAAGGGCTCAGAAGCCGACAACGCTTGCAGGTCCTTCAGGGCGTTGCCGGTACCGCTAGCGCCTTGGTCGCCAGTCGCATCGGTATGCAAGGTGACGCCGGGGATTTCGCAGAGAGACTCGACGGGCAGCTGCGCTAAGGGCAATTCCACTTCGTTACTGAACAAGCCTTCGCCGAGGCTGTTTTTGGCGGTCACGGTGTAGAAGTAGGTGGGCACGTTCGGGTCGGCCGTGAGGTCGCGGAACTCTGGCTTAGGCCCAGTGCTGGCAATCTTGACCTGCTGACCGGAAGCGGTACTGCGGTAGATGTCGTAGCCGACGATGTCTTTGCCGCCGTTATCCGGCACGCGCCAGTTGAGGTAGGACGCCTGCGCATCACGGGTACCGGCAAGGCAGGAGCGCTTGGGCGCGTATTCCAAATTGCTTGGGTCCTTGTCCGCCCAGAGTGACGGGCCGCCGACTTGACGAGCAATGCGTGGGTGGGCGGTGTAGGTGTTGGTGGTCGGGTCGAGGTCGCAGGCACCGACGCAGCCGTCGGAATAGCCCAGCATCGGGTAGCCGTTCTCGTCAATCGCCATTTCGTTGAAGTCGAGCAGGTTGCGGTTGATGTTGCCGCCGCCACCGTCCCACACGCCGCCAAAGCCCTGAACTGGGTCAGTCGGTGTGGCATTGACGGTGGTCCAAGTCAGGCCGCCGTCCAAGGTGGTGCTGAAGTACACATGCCAGACGCCGGGGAAGTCTTCTGCCGTCGGGTTGCCCTTGGTGCGGGTGCCGATGTACGCGCAGACGAAGCGATCCTTAGTACCAGCAAGGCCTTGCGTGAACGCCACATGCTCGATGCCGTGCTCAGCACCCAGAATCACGTTCTTGACGGGCCAAGTCAGGCCCTTGTCGTCGCTGCGGCTAAACAGCGGCTTGCCGGTGCCATCGGTGTGGCAGACGCCGATTTGGTTGGTGGTGCCGAAGGAGGCCTGAGGATCGTAGCCAGAGCCGGGGGAGTCGGGGATCTTCCGCACGTTCCAAGTGGTGCCCGCGTCGGTGGAGATGACGACCGCGGTATTGCCGCCGCAATTCGGGTTAGGCACGCCGACGGTGCCATCGGGGCCGACGCGCGGGTGGCCGTGCAAGCCGCCGCAGGTGGTGAGTTGGTACATCTGCTGGGGCGGTTGGAAGGTCAAGCCGCCGTCATCAGACCGCGTGCAGTTGGCGTAGGCGATGTCCTGACCGCAGTAGTAGAAGGCGTTGGGGTAGAGCGGGTGTGGGTACGCCGCGCCTAGACCGGTCGCTGGGTAGGGACCAGAGGCAATGCCTTGGTGATCGAAGCCGGTGGCGACGGGGGCGTTGCCTTCGGTGATCATCCAGCTGAGGCCGTCGTCTTCGGTGTAGACCGTGTTATGGGTCTTGCCGGTGAGCTGGCCGCCCCACATCCGCGTGACGCCTGCGCGTGAGCCGGTGGCCGCCCCACGGACGATGCTATCGCCAATGCCGATGGGGTCCAGCGTGGTCACACTGGTAAAGGGGTGGCTGCGGTCAACCCACTCGCCGTCGCAGGATTCAGGCTGCGCTGGGGTGAGGTCTTCTGGCCGCTTCTGAAACAGGAACTTGAGGCCAGACACCACGAAGGTGGTCTTGGTGTGGGGGTTGTAGCCGATGCTGGGCTCGCCGGTATCGCCGGAGAGCGCATTGGAGGGCGCGTGGATGGCGTAGCGCGGCACCAAGGCACCAACCGGATTAGGCACGGTGTGGGAGAAGCCGCCGCCAGAGCCGCCGCTGGAGCCACCGCCGCCGGAGGTAGCGCCGCAGACGTTGCTGCTGGTGGGCGAGCCGCCGGGAGTTTCTTGCAGCGTGACGGTCGTGGTCGCCGTGCTGCCGGGGGCCACTGCAAACGGCACTACCCGCAGGATGTACTCGCAAGACTGCACGTCTTGGTTGTAGCTCTCGGGGTTGGCGGACCCTGCGGAGTCGGTCACCAAGCTGGTGCCCTTGTACATGTAGATGTCGTAGTCATCGGCCGGGCCGGCCCAGCCGGTGGAGATTTTGAGACGGTATTGCTTGCCGTCGTTGGGCAAAACCACCGTTACGGTGTGGTCATCGCAAGGGGTTGCGGCATTGCACACCAACTCATTGGTAGCAGTCGGGTTGGACGCGGCGAACGGCCCGGAGGTGTAGGTGTAGGTCTGACCGGGCATCACCGTCATAGCCGCCGGATTGGCGGCATGGACAGCGCTGGCGACCCCACAGAGGAGCAATGCCCCCATGGGACGGATTAGTGAATTCATGACGGCAAACGCTCCTTGAGATGAAGCTGGGGACACACACCAGCAATACCCGACGATTACGCAAGAAGTGCGGCTACCGCCATGAGTAAAAATTCACTTTGCCGTCACCGTTTTGCAACTTTATGTTTTTGCTAGCAATTAATATGACTCAGGAATCAGCTCGTAGGCCGATAACAGGCGTTTACCCGGCGCGTACAGCGCATTAGCGGTGGCGCTTGAGGGGATGAGCGGTGGGATCCAAGCCCCCGCGCACCAAAAATGATCACTCCGCGCGCCATGGGTACGGCTCCCTGCGCAAAGCCTGCGGCACTTAGACACGGGTGCGCGCAATTACGAGAAAATGGGCGCGATTACGCCGTGACTGGCCATCGATAACCATTTCTAAACGAAGAGCTTTTCATGCTGCGATTCCACACCTTGGACGTCTTCACCCGCACGCCCCACAGCGGCAACCCTTTAGCCGTCGTGGGTGGCGGCCAAGACCTCAGCACGGCGGCGATGCAGGCGATTGCCCGCGAGTTCAATGTGTCGGAGACGGTATTTTTGCTGCCACCTGAGCAAGGCGGCGACGCGCGCGTGCGCATCTTCACCCCCATGCAGGAGCTTCCCTTCGCCGGCCACCCCACCATCGGCACCGCCGTATTGCTGGCACAGTTAGGCATTACCGACGACGGCCAGAACGACATCGTGCTGGAGGAGGGCGTGGGGCCGGTCAAGGTGCATTTACGGCGCGACGGCGATGCCTGGTTTGCCGAGCTTCAAGCCTTCGGCCAGCCGGAAACCCGCAAGCCGGAGTTCCGCGCCGGGGCCATCGCCAAGGCCATAGGCACTACCGCCAAGCAGATCACGCAACTGCAACTTGCTAGCTGCGGCGTGCCGTTTGCGATTGCCACCCTGAGCCAGCCAGAGTTGCTGGCGGGGCTGAGCGTGGACGCGTCGGCACTCAAGGCAGCACTCCACGGCAGTTGGGGGCATGCGCTGTATGTGGTCGCTAAGGGTTACGAGGGCGAGTGGCGGGCGCGCATGTTTGCGCCGGACTTGGGCGTGCTGGAAGACCCCGCAACTGGGGCCGCCGCCGCCGCATTTGCCGGTGCCTTGGCCTTGGCCGATGCACGCGCCGACTGCGAGGAGGCTTTCACCCTGCTGCAAGGGGTGGAGATGGGCCGGCCTAGCGAGTTGAAGCTGCGCTATTCCCGCGTTGCCGGAGCGGTGGCTGGGGTGTTCGTCGGCGGCCATGCGGTGCGGATGAGCGAAGGCACGCTGGTCGCGTTGCCGGATGGCAAAAGCTAGCGCGCCAGTGGCAGAGCGCAGCGGCGCTGAGGCAGCGGCACCAGCGACTCGGGCGATTCTGGCGATTCTGGCGACCGTCGCGGCAATCCCACGCGGGCGCTTAAGTAGTTACGGCGTGGTTGCAGCGGCCGCTGGCTTGCCCGGGCGCGCACGGTTGGTGGGCCGCGTGCTGGCACAGGCGGAGGCGGCACCCGGCTGGCATCGGGTACTCAACGCCCAAGGCCGCTGTGCTTTTGCCGAGGGTTCGGACGGCTACCAGCGGCAGCAGGAGCTACTCGCCCAAGAAGGAATTAGCCCGAGCAAGGGCCGCTTTCCGCTGGCGCGCTTGCGCTGGCCGCAGCCAGACAGCAGCCCCCTGCTCGATTAGCGCAAACCCTAACGGGCCCGCCAAGCGGCGCGGGTGGCGAGCGCGAAGCCGATGATGAGTGCCAGCCCGCCGACCGGTGCCACAGCAATCATCAGGCTGGGGTCGCCTTCGCTATTGCCGACTCCGCCGAGTATGAAACCCAAGGGCAGCAGCGCCGCGCCCCAGCGCAAGAACACGCCAGCACGCGCGGCTTCCGGCAGCCATTTGAGGCTGGCAGCGAAGGCGAGGTTGAGGATGGCGAGTAAGCCGCCGTGGGCGTGGCCTAACACCCAAAGCTCGCGCCGCAGTGGATCCTCCAGATACCAAGGGGCCTTGATGAGGTGCAGAAACTCCAGCGATAGCCCGCCGAGTGCGAACACCAGCAGGGCGGTGTAGCCATAGCGCAGGCTGGCGACGGCACTGCCTTCGGCGATCAGGGTGGTCGGGCTTGGTAGTGCGGGTGGTGGGGTTTTAGCGGCCATGTCGTTCTGATGAGCGGATTTTTTTGGGGCAAGGCATGCCTTGCCCCTACCTAGGAGGGTTATGAGCGGCCACGACATTCTGACTCGCGAAACAGCCGCAAATTACGATGATCAGTCCCGCGCGGGTGACCCGCTTTACGAACTGCATAACTTGTAGGGGCAAGGCATGCCTTGCCCCGCCCGCCTGCAGGAATGACGACAGTTTTGAGGCTTTTGCGTCAGTCCCATGGGAATTAGATCATTCACCAATAAAAATCGGGTCTTTTGCGGCCGCCGCGCGGAGTTCGGCGATGCGCTCAGGGTTAATGCGGCCATCGGGCAGCAGCAGGCCACCCCAGCTTGGGCCTGCTTGGGGCGGCGGCAGGGCGGCAGCAATCGCGGCCAATGCTTGGGCCCGCGCAGCACCGGGTGCGAGGTAGTCAAACTGCTTGAGGGCGGCTTGCAAAGCTGAGAGCTTCAACACCTCGGCGCTCGCGGTGGCGGAGTACCAGGCAAAGCGCCGCAGGGCCGGATAGCTGTCATCCATCGCCGCTACCAGCAGCGGCAACTGCGCGCGGCGCTGCTCGGGGCTGAGTGCGGCGGCGGGTAGGCCCGCGAGCTTGGCGGCGACGGCACGCTGTACGGCGTCCCCAGCGAACAGTTGCTTGAGGTTTTCCGGCAGCGCAGTCGCATCTGCCGCTGGAGCCGCCGCGCCCTGCCCCCAAGCCTTGATGGCGGCGTCGGCCCAATCGGCGGTGTTTGCGCCGTGGCAGCCGGTGCAGACTTCAGGCCGCGCCTGCTCGGCGGCCAGCTTGGGCTCAGGGCTACGAATGCGGTGGCTGCGGTGGATTTCCATCACGCCGTATATGCTCTTGGGCATGTGGCAGTCCACACAGTTGGTCGCCGCACTCGCCGCCGCGTGTTTTTGGTGGAAGGGCTGGGTTTGCGCCTCGGCATGGCAGCTCACGCAACCGGAGCCGGCGCGCTGCGCCTCGCTGAGCATCCCCGCCGGCTCGCCCTTGTGGCCGCTGTGGCAGCTGATGCAACTCGCCTCCTGCGCGCAAGCACTGAGCTTGAGGCTGGTCCATTCGTAGGCGGAGAGCCTCGGCGTGCCGTCCTTCCAGAAGCGCTGGGCGAAGAGGTCTGGCCGCTCGGGGCTGCCCGGCGTGGTGGGGCTGAGCAAGGCGACGTGCTCATCGAGGTCATCGCCCGGGCGGTAGCTGGGGCCGGTCTTCAGCCACTCATAGATCGCCCCAGCCTGCTTGGGCAGGCGCTGGGCATGGCACTGGCCGCAGACCTCGCTGGATTTCTCGGTAGGCAGGCGCTTGAGGTTGACGATGCTGCCGTCCTTGCCGTCGGCCATCCGCAGCGCTAAGCGGCGCAAAGGGTTGCGGTTAAGCCCGGCGTGCGTGCCGCCGGGGCCGTGGCAGGCCTCGCAGGCGATGCCCAGCTCGGCGACCTGGCTATCCCATTGGGCGGCGTTGAGGTAGTCGAAGGACTCACCCCGACTGACGCGCGCATCGAGTTCCTCCGCGTTCTGCATGCCCGGCTTGACGCCGGTGTTGTGGCAGAAGATGCAGTTGGGGTTCCACAGCGCGGCGTGCTCGTTGAAGTGCTGGCTGTCGTCGTAGAGGAAGGCGGCGTTGTAATGCACCCAGCGCTGCTCGCCGTTGTGCCAGATCAGGTGCATGCGGGCGTAGCGGCCGCTATCGTCCTTGCTCAGATACTGCTGATAGCGGTGGCTGCCGACGGTGCGCACCAGCTCCACGGATTGCGCCGTCTGGCCATTGGGCCGCAGGTAGTCAAAGTAGAAGCGGCCAGCCTCCTCGCGCGCCTTCATCGGCTGGCCCCAGGCCAAGAAGGGCTTGCCGGAGAAATCGCCCTGCACGCTTTTGGCACTCGCCTCCTGCGTCATCGTCCGGTGATAGGTCTTGCCCCAGCTGGCGTGGTGCTGGCTGTGGCAGGACTTGCAGGTGTTGGAGCCGACGTAGGCGTTTCGGTCCACCGGCGGCGGAGTGGCCACACTCTGCGCAGCAGACCAATAGCCCCAACCCAGCCCGCCCAATCCGAGCAAGAACACCGCGAGCAAGGGCAACAGCAAAGAGCGGCGTGGCATGCCGAATACGGGGATTAGGGCGAGAGGTTTTCAGTCTAGCGCAGCGGCTCTGCATTGGCCGCCACGGCTCAGGGCTGCTGTGCGGCTAGCCGAAGATCACTACCACCTGCCGCGCCAAGGCCACGGTACGGCCATCCGGCGCATGCAGCGTGGTGCTTTGTTGGACGTAGCCATCTTGTGCGGCGACCACAGAGTTGTCGACGCGCCAATAGCCCTCCCCTTGGGGCTGGGCTGGCTCCAGCAGCTCCAGCGTCCACGTCAGCGAACTCGCGGGCGCGAAGCCTTTCACCATCGACAAAGCGGGGCTGGGCAGCACATCGGCGAGTGCCACCAAATCACATTCGGCATTGCCGCTGGGGCGCAGGTGCCGCAGCCAGAGCTTGGTGGTGGAGGTTTTCGCACCCGAGAACGGCGGCTGGCCGTCCGCCCAACGCATTTCAAAATGCTGCAAGAACTCGGGGATGATGCCCGGCATGCGCGGCGTGGCCATGCTGTCTTGCGGCGCGCGCTCGGGCGGGGCGATGGCCGCCGCGGGGACGCAGACCGTACTGCTGCGCGCCGCGCCATAGACCGCAATGACGATGCAGCAGAGTTGCTCGCCCGACCACAGGCGCGCCTCCGCATGCGTCACGTTCTTGCCCGCCCGCAGCACGCTCGCCTGCACCCGCGCTTGGCCCGCTGGAACCGGGGCCAAAAAGGTGACTTGCAGGGCGCGCAAAGGCAGCGCATTGCCGAGTGCTAAGCGCAGGGCCGCCGTCGCCATTGCCGCTTGCAGGCCGCCAAAGGCCGAGCGGCCTTGCAGCCAGTCCGGGGTGATTTCAAACCAGTACGCGCCCTGCTCTTGGCGCATGCTGGCGAGTAGGAAGCCAAAAGACTGGGGTTCGGCAGCAATTGCGGGGATGGTCATGGGCAAAGCTCTTGGTTCATACCAAGTAGTATGTATGTCGAGACCCTAGCGGTCTACTAAAGCTGTTCGCAAGGCACAAAAAAGCCCAAGCCAACCGCTAGCTGGCTTGGGCTTGGGCAGCGCTTGATTAGCCTTGGTGGTAGCTGACGATGCGCTCGACTTCGTTCTTGCTGCCCATGATGACGGGTACGCGCTGATGCAACTTGCCGGGGCGGACATCCAAGATGCGCTCGCGGCCCGTGGAGGACGCACCGCCCGCTTGCTCGACGATAAAGCTCATCGGGTTGGCCTCATACAGCAGGCGCAGCTTGCCGCCCTGCTTCATGGTCTTGGCGTCCAGCGGATACATAAATACGCCGCCGCGAGTGACGATGCGGTGCACGTCGGCAACCATCGAGGCGACCCAGCGCATGTTGAAGTCCTTGCCACGAGGGCCTTCCTTGCCGGCTAAGCATTCGCTGATGTAGCGCTGCACGGGAGCCTCCCAATGGCGCTGGTTGCTGGCGTTGATGGCGAATTCTTGAGTGTCCTCCGGAATCCTCATATCGCGCTGAGTGAGCACGAAGCTGCCGACTTCACGGTCCAGCGTGAAGCTGTGCACGCCGTGGCCCAAAGTCAGCACCAACTGCGTGGAGGGCCCATACACCGTGTAGCCAGCGGCAACCTGCTTGCAGCCGGGCTGCAGGAACAAATCCTCAGTGATTTCGCCGCAGTCATCCGGCACCCGCAGTACCGAGAAGATGGTGCCGACCGAGATGTTGACGTCGATGTTCGAGGAGCCGTCGAGAGGATCGAACAGCAGCAGGTATTTGCCGCGCGGATAGTCGCCTTTGAGGATGTGGGCGTTGTCCATTTCCTCAGACGCCAAGGCTGCCAAGTGGCCGCCCCACTCGTTGGCCTGCATCAGGATGTCGTTGGAGAGCACATCGAGCTTCTTCTGCGCCTCGCCCTGAATATTGCCGGTGCCGGCATCGCCCAAAACACCGCCCAAAGCGCCTTTGCCGACGGCAATCGAAATGTGCTTGCAGGCACGGGCGACGACTTCGATCAGCAGGCGCAAGTCGGGCTTGAGCTTGCCCGAGGCGCGTTGTTGCTCGATCAAAAACTGGGTGAGGGAGATGGGCTTCATGAGGGGCGGTGGGCGTGAAGAAATCGACGGGCAATTGTAGCGGCAGGGCTTTGAGCGGGGCGATGCGGGCGCACCTAGCGCAGACGGCGCGGGTCGAACAGCCGATCCCATTCGTCCAGCGCATAGCGGTCGGTCATGCCGGCGATGTAGTCGGCAATGCAGCGCGCGCGGGCCGCGTCGTCGTTTTGGGCCTCGGCGGCGCGTACGGTCGCCAAGGTGCTGGCCGGCAATAGCCGCGTGTCTTGCATGAAGGCCGCGAATAATTCGCGCAGCACGCGCTTGGATTTTTCCATCACCACATGCACTTGCTGGTGCCGGTAGAGGTGTTCGAGCAGAAAGCGCTTGAGCGCGCGGCTCTCAGCCGCAACGGCCTCGCTGTAGGACACTAGCGGCTGCTCGCAGTTACGGACCTCTTCCACCGACTGTGGTGCCGCCGCTGAGATGCGGGCCTGAGTCTGCACGAGTAGATCCATGCATAGGCCGCTGATGATGCGGCGCACGGTTTCGTTGCGTAGTTGCTTGGCGCTAGCGTCGGGGTAGCGGTCGCGCACTTCGGCATAGGGGCGGGCAAAAATTGGCAGCTCCAGCAATTGCTCGATACGGATGAGCCCTGAGCGCAGGCCATCGTCAATGTCGTGATTGTTGTAGGCGATTTCGTCGGCGGCATTGGCGACTTGCGCCTCCAAGCTCGGCTGCCGATTGCGCAAAAAACGCTCGCCCAGTGCGCCGAGATCCTTCGCGCGGCTGCGCGAGCAGTGCTTGAGGATTCCTTCGCGGGTCTCAAAGCAAAGATTCAGGCCCGGGAAACTGGCGTAGCGGTCTTCCAGCACATCGACCACCCGCAGCGATTGCAGGTTGTGCTCAAAGCCGCCCCAAGCTTGCATGGCCGCGTTTAGGGCGTCTTGCCCAGCGTGGCCGAAGGGCGTGTGGCCTAGGTCATGGGCGAGGCAAATCGCCTCGACTAAGTCTTCATTGAGGGCGAGGCTGCGCGCCAGGCTGCGGGCAATCTGGGCGACTTCCAACGAGTGGGTGAGCCGCGTGCGGAACAGATCGCCCTCGTGGTTTACGAAGACTTGGGTCTTGTACTCCAGCCGCCGAAACGCAGCGGAGTGGATGATGCGGTCGCGGTCGCGCTGGAAGACATCGCGCGTGGCTGCGGCCTCCTCGGCATGGGCGCGGCCTAGGGATTGGTCGGCATGGCAGGCAAAGACGGCAAGGCTGCGCATACCCAAGGACTTTCCTTAGGGTGCCGTACGCGCGCAAAACTGCGCGAGGCAATCCTGCAAATGCGTCGGATTGAAGCTCGCCGTCAGCACTGCCTCGCCGAGCGACTTGAGCAGCACCAAGCGCAACTGGCCGTCGGCGACCTTTTTGTCACCCGCCATAAGCCGTGTGAAGTCTTCGGGCCGTATGCCCGATGGCGGCAGCAGGGGTAATCCGGCGGCGGCGATGACGGCACGGCAGCGGGCCAGCGTGGCAGCATCAATGCCGCCCTCGCGCGCGGAGAGGTCAGCCGCCATCAGCAAGCCCAGCCCCACCGCCTCGCCATGCAGCCAGC
>CAZHTI010000022.1:11581-15391 GCA_964535755.1 uncultured Salinisphaerales bacterium
GAGAGGTCAGCCGCCATCAGCAAGCCCAGCCCCACCGCCTCGCCATGCAGCCAGCTGTGGTAGCCGGTAAACGCTTCCACCGCGTGGCCGAAGGTATGGCCCAAGTTGAGCAAAGAGCGTGGGCCACCGGCAACGGCCTCGCGCTCGTCGAGCCCAACGATCTGTGCCTTCATCGCACAGCATTGGCGCACGATTTCGGCGGTGGCGGTGGGCTCCAGCGCCATCAATGCGGCGAGCGCGCCATCGGCCAGACGCTGGAAGAAAGCCACATCGCCCAACATGCCGTACTTGATGACCTCGGCCGCACCGGCAGACAACTCGCGGCGCGGTAGGGTCTTCAAGGTGTCCAAGTCAGCCAGCACCAAGCTGGGTTGATGGAAGGCCCCAATCAGATTCTTGCCGCGGGCGTGATTGACGCCGGTCTTGCCGCCGACCGAGGAGTCCACCATCGCCAGCAGCGTCGTCGGCACTTGCACAAAGGCGATGCCGCGTTGGTAGATGCTGGCGCAAAACCCCGCCAGATCGCCCACCACGCCGCCGCCGAGTGCGACCACTTGGGCATCGCGCGCGAGCTTGCGGCTGAGCATCCAGTCGAGCACCGAGGAGGCGTTATCCCAGTTCTTGCTGGCTTCGCCGGCGGGCAGGACGTAGGCATCCTCCGCAGACAAACCCAAGCGTTGCAACAGCGGGGCTAAGTAGAGCGGGGCGACGTGGCTGTCGGTGACGACCACGCGGCGCTTACCGCCGATCAACTCCCCCGCCCGTGCGAGCACATCAGGCCCGATGTGGATGGGGTAGCTGCGATCGCTTAAAGCGACTTCGAGAACTTCAGACATGGAATTCAGAGGTGGACTTCAGGCTTGGACGTCAGATATGCGGCGGGTGCAGCCTGAGGTGGTCACAAATCTCGCGAGAAATCTGGCGGGCATTGCGGCCCTCGGTGGCAATCACCAAATGTGCCAGCTCGCGGTAGATCGGCTCGCGGTGCGCAAATAGCCGCGCGAGTGTGGCGTAGCGATCGCCCTGGGCGAGCAAAGGCCTGCTCTCGCAACGCTCGGTGCGCTGGAACTGCTGATCGATGCTGGCGTGCAGATAGACCACCAAGCCGCGTGCACGCAAATGCGCCCGGTTCTCTGGCAGCAATACCGCGCCGCCGCCGGTGGCAACCACGGTGCTGGGCTGCTGGGTGAGGTGGTCGATCACCGCAGCCTCACGCTGGCGGAAGCCCGCCTCACCTTCCTTCTCGAAGATAAAGGCGATCTCGACACCGGTACGGACTTCCACCTCGTGGTCGGAGTCCATGAAGCTGTAGCGCAGTACCTCCGCCAACTTCTTCCCGACCGTGGTCTTGCCGGCTCCCATCGGCCCGATCAAAAAAACGCTGGAACCCACACCCTGCATTGGTGTGGGCTCCAAAGCAACCTCGCTCATACGGCAGGACGGCTTAGGGCTGCACGGTGAGCGAGATTTCCTCGCAGATGGTGCTGTTGCGGAAGCAGCCACGGATGGTCGCCGTGCCCGGGTTGGTACCGGCTTCATAACGGGCGATGGCAGAGCCACCTTCATCGGTCACGCCGCTGGTGTTCAACAAGCGGTCGCCGCCGCCGGCCGCGCGTACCAAGGTGAAGGTGAGGTCAGCATTGCGGACGTTGCTGCCGCCTTGGCCGAATAGCGTGAAGGTGGCCTCAGCGAAGCGGTTGTTCGAGGGCTGGACGTTGAGCAGCGTCGGCGTCGCGCGTGCAGTCATCGAGGCAGGCGGGTCGATGCACTGGATGCCGACCGACGACAGCTTGCTGAAGCTGGCTTGATCCACCGCACGCACTTCGACTGGCCCGGGCTGCGTGCAGATGAGGAACAAGGGGCTTTCCAGATCGCCACTGGCGTTGGTGTTGAGGGTGATCTGCTGCGAGCCGGTGTTGTTGAGATCGGTCGTCAGCTTGGCGTTGTTGGTGGCCGAGATGACAACGGGGCCGACGACGCCTTGGCGGTCACCGTTCAGCCAGCGCAGGGTGGTCTGAGAGGCGGCGGCGGTGCCCAAGGCTTGCTCGGTGTTATCGGCTGGCGCGGTGAGCGAGAAGATGTCCGCCTTGACGATCAAGGAACAACTGGCGGAGATGTTGTCGCCGCCGACGTTGGTGGTGCCGCGAATACCCACTGCCGTATCCACCTTGATGTCGGTAGGCGCAGTGTAGGTAAACAGCAAGCGGCCATCGCTGCCGGTAGTGCCGCCGAAGGACGAGCCTTGATCCGGTGGCGCGTTGACGAAGCCGCGGCCCGGCGAGAGCGTGAGATTCGCGCCGGAAATACCGTTGCCACGGCTATCGGTCAGCAGGGCGGTGCCGACATCGGAGGTCGCACCAACATTTACTGAGCTTGGGCAGGTCAGCGAGAAGCGCGTGTTGCCGGAGGACGAGGCGGCACCACGCACGGTGACGACGCGCGAGGTGCACACCGAGCCGCCACGGACGCAGAAGCGAATCTCAGCCGCGCCCGCCACCGTGCCCGCTTCATAGCGGCTGCTCGCCGTGCCGCTGTCGTTGGTGAACACGGAAGTTGCGAGCAGCGTATCGCCGCCGCCCAAGGGGGTGACGAGTTCAATGGTGATCGGCAACTGCTTGACCGCCGAGTTATCGCGCGCCACTGGGCGGATGGTGAAGTCGGCAAAGCGGTTGTTATCCGGGGCCGCGTTGATCGCGCTTGGCTGCACCATCACGTCCAAAAACAACGGTGCCTCGATGCAGGTGACGGCAACACTGGTGCTGCGATCTGGGTTGCCAAACTCCTCAGCGCGCAGCGTCACTAACCCTTTACGCGTGCAGGCAAAACGCGTGGTGCCATCGAGATCGCCGCTGGTGGAGGTCATCACCGTGGCGGCAGAGGCATTGCCGGTGGGGGTCACCAAAATGCCCCCTGCTGCTGCGGTCAGGCGGACACGCCCGGCGACACCGTCGCCATTGTCATCCGTCCATTGCATCTGTACCGGCACCGCGTTCGCAGTGCCAATAACCAGCGTGGTGTCTGGCAAGGGTTGGGTGATGATGAAGTTGCTGTTCTTGACCCGGATGCTGCACGTCTTCTTCGCGCGCGCACCGCGGAAGCTCGCCTCTGCCGTCAGCGTGACTACCGAGTCCAGCGGCACAGCCTCGCTGATTCCAAAATCGAAGTCGATCAGGCCGAACTCGTCCGTGGTATCGCTGCTGCTGCCGACTGCACCGGAGGGTGCGGAGACCGTGCCGGTGTTGGACGACAAACTGATGGTGACGTCCTCCACCGGCTGTTGCTGGCTGTCGGTAAACTGCGCGGTAAGGCCGCGCAGCGTGGTGCCCGGGCTAATAGACGCGGGGCAGCTCAGCTTGAGCGTAAAGCTGGTGGGTGAGGTCGGCAGGTTATCGAGGTCAAGGATGGCGCCGTCGGTGTTGTCACCGCCACCGCTACAAGCGGCTAAGGCCATCGGGAGCGCGAGCAGCAGTGCACGGAGCTTGGAAGTCATGTTGTATTTGGTCCCTAAAAAGGACTCATCCCTGAAGCATAAAAAAAGCCCCGCCGCAGGATTGCGGCGGGGCCTCTAATCCTAGAAACCCAAGCTTAATTTACTTTTAACCCTTCCGAGACAATCTTCGGGGTGACAAAGATCAGCAGCTCGGCCTTCATCGTGCGGCTAATTTTGTTTTTGAAGGCATTGCCGATCACCGGAATATCGCCCAAGAACGGCACCTTATTGACGGTATCGCTGCGGACTTCTTCATAAATGCCGCCCAATACGACCGTCTGACCGTTATCGACCAAGACTTGGGTGTTGACCTTGCGGGT
>CAZHTI010000022.1:15491-19561 GCA_964535755.1 uncultured Salinisphaerales bacterium
CCGGTGTTGCCGGTGTTGCCGGGGATCTGCACGGGGAAGCCGGTGGGCGGGCTCAAGAAATCATTGACCATCGAATTGGTGCCTTGCGCGCCGCCGGTGGTGGTAGCCAAACCATTGCGGCCATTGCGGGCGAGTGCGGTAGCACCAAAGCGCGCACCGAGTTCCTTAGAAAAATCATCGTTGGCGATGACGATGCGGCTCTCGATCAGCACCTGACGCACTGGGATGTCCAAGCGGCTAATCACGGCACGGAGTTCTGCCAGCTTGTCGCGCGTCTCCAGCACCAGCAAGGTGTTGGTGCGCTCATCGACGGTGACGCGGCCACGCTCGGACAACAGGCTGCTCTCGCCGCTCTTGAGCAGGGCGGCCATCTCTGCGGCCTTGGCGTAATTGACTTGGATGATCTCGCTGCGCAGCGGGGCCAGCGTGAGCTTGGCTTTCTCGGTCTCTGCTTCCACCTTTTCGCGCTCGGCGATTTCACTCAATGGGGCGACCAGCATCACATTGCCTTGCTGGCGCAAGCCCAGACCCTTGGTGCGGAGGATGATGTCCAGCGCTTGGTCCCAAGGCACATTTTGCAAGCGCATGGCGATCTCACCATTGACGCTATCGCTCACCACCATATTGGTGCCGGCGACATCGGCAATGATCTGCAAGAGCGAGCGGATGTCGACGCTCTGGAAGCTGAGGCTGATGCGCTCACCGGTGTAGATGGGCGCATTCTTTTTGCGCTCATCGATTTTCTCTTGCGTCAGTGGTTGCAGCTCCAGCGTAAAGGTATCGCCCGCTTGGTAGGCCACTTGCTCGAAGTCTGCACCGGCGACGGGGGTCACGGTCAGCACCGTGTTGATGCCCTCGCGCGTGACGTCGATGAACTTCACCGGTGTCGCAAAATCGAGGACGTCCAAGCGGCGTACCAGCTTCTCAAGCGCACGCGCGTTCTTGAACCGGGCGACCACCTTGCCGCTCTCCTCACGCACATCGACCGCCGTGCGAGGGTCCGACAGAGAAACGATCACGCGGCCCTCGCCGCGCTCGCCGCGACGGAAGTCCACGCCACGCACGTTGGCCTGCTGCGATGCCGCGATCGGTGCTGCACGGCCTGGCTCGGCGGTGGCTGCTACTGGCGCTGGAAGCGGGGCAGCGGCGGCAGATGCACCACCACCGGTATTCAGTTCAAGGAAGACCTTGCTGCCATCAACCCGCACGCTGTAGGGCACGGTTTCGGTGAGTTCCACCACCACGCGGGTGCGGCCCTTGGCCTCTGCGGCTGCGATTGCGCGGGCTTTGCCGACGTTCATGCGCTTGTAGCGCTCGGCCAAAGCCAAGCGGGTGTCCGCAAGATCCAGCGATAAACGCGCGGGCTTGTCGACCGTGAACACGGTGGGCTCGGGTGCGGGGCCAGACAGCGTCAGCGTGATCAGCACGCGCTCGGAGTCGAGGCTGACGTAGTCCACAGACAGCAGCGCTCGATCCGCCTGCGCGCGCGCCATGATGGGCGAGAGCAGTAAGACGAGCAGCGCGAATACGGCGACAAAGGGGCGCATGGGGTGGAGTGCCTTGTGGATCGAAGCCTTGGAGCGGGGTAGCGAGGCGAGCATGGGGAGTCCCTATCGTTATTCGGTCAAGGCGAGATTGGCAGGGCGTTCCATGAAGGCGCCGAAGCCGTCTGGGATGATCTCGACCAGATCAATCTGACTGTCAGTAATTTTCACAATCTTTCCGTAATTCTGGCCCATGTGGTTACCGATGCTGACTCGATGCACCACGTTATCCGGTGCCTTCACCATGGCGAAGACGCTCTTGCCCTTATTGATGGTGCCCAACATCCGCAGGCCATCGAGTGGGAATTCCTCCAAGGGCTCGCGGTTGCGGGTGATGTCCGGCTTCAGCGCAGACCCCGGGGCGTTGGCGTCCCGCGCGGGCTCGGCGCGCACGAAGGGATCACGACGGCCTGATACCAAGTAGGTGTAAGCCTCGTAGGGCTTAATCTGCGGGATAGGCTCGATGTTGGTCGTCTTGCGGTTTTTGACTTCCGCCACATAGCGCTCGAGATCCGCCATGCGATCACCGCAGGCACTCAGAGCAAGGCTCGCGGTAAGGCACAGCAGCGCCATTCGCTTGCTCATTGGGCTGCTCCCGGTTGCTTATTTTTTTCGGCGGCGGCAGCGATCTCGCTGTCGTCCAAATAGCGGTAAGTCTTGGCAAAGGCGCTCATGCGCAGCTTGTCTTTGTCAGCACCTTGGCCGCCCACTGGCCGCAACTCGACTTCGTCAATGGTGACGATGCGCGGCAGTGCGGCGACAGCACTGACGAACTCGCCCATCTGGTGATACTGACCCGTTACCACGATCTTGTTGGGGATTTCCGCATAGAACTCTTTGGGGATGTCGTTCTGCGGTTCAAACAACTCCTCATCGAGCGCTGAGGCGACGCGGGTTTGGGAGATGTCGTTAAGCAGGTTCGCAACCTCGGTCTTGCTCGGCAATTGGCGGAGCATCGCGCCGAAGGAGCGCTCCATTTCTTTGAGCTGTTCTTTGTAGGCGTCCAGAGCAGCGACCTTTTTCTGCTTGCGCTCAAACTCCTCGCGCAGGCCGACTTCCGTCGCCTTTTCGCCTTGGAGAACCTCGTACTCAGGCTTGATCAACAAGTAACTGCCAAGCCCGATCACCACCACTGCCATGAGGATCACGGCGGCAATGCGAATCCAGAGCGGCCAAGCGCCGGGGTTTTGGGTGTCGAGCGATTGCAGCTCTTTGATGCCTTGCTGCAGGGTAAATGGCGGACGCTTGGGCTTGCTCGCGGCTTTGGCGGCAGCATCGCTAGCGGCCTGCGGGCTCTTTTGCAGGTTCATGGGGCTACTCCCGCTTTTTCGGCTTTCTCAGCGGATGAGGCACCGTTGGCTTTTGCCTTAGCGGCGGCTGAGTCCATCATGGCTTTGGCGTCGGCACCAATCGTCCCCGGCGCCGGCGCAGTTGCCGGTGCGGGGGCAGCAGCGCCAGCGACAGGTGCTGCGGCAGGTGCCGGCGGCAGTGGGTCAGAGCCCAGCGCGCCCAGCGCATTACTTCCGGCCGTGCCTTTGGGTGCTTCTGCGGCGGGCGCTGCTTCTGGCTCGTCGACCTTGCCCTTGGTGAGGTTGGTCACCTGCAAAGTAAAGGCGGATTCGCGCTGCTTATTCTTCTCGCTGGTCTTGATCACGATCAGCTTGGGCGCATCAAACCAAGGCGAGGCGTCGAGGTTTTTGATGTAGGTCGATACCCGGCCATTGGATTCCGCCAAGCCCTCGATATTCACCAAGCTACCGACCTGCTTGATCAGCGTCAGGGTGATGCCATCCGGCAGGGTGTTGACGATGTCATCGAAGAAGTGGACGGTGGCGGCGCGCGAGGATTGCAGCTCCTCAATCACCCGCATGCGCGCCAGCAAGTTGGCCTTGACCTTCTCCAACTCTTGGATTTCCTTGATTTTTTGATCGACTTCTGCAATTTGCTGGCGCAAGTATTCGTTGCGCTGCTGTTGGTAGCTGACTTGGTTGGTCATCAGCACATAGCCAACGCCGACGACGGCAATCGCCGCCAAAAGCCCGGCACCGAACATCGCGACGAACTGTTTACGCCGCCGCTCACGCAGTGCGGCGCGCCAATCCAATAAATTGATTTTGATCATTTGCGCACCTCGTCAAAGGCGCGCTGCGCCAGGCCGCAGGCAATCAACAGAGAGGCTTCGTCCTTAGCGAGCAATGCGGGCTTGGCGCGCGCCGAGACACTCATGCGGGCGAACGGGCGTGCGACTACCGTTGGAATCTGCAAGCGCTCTTGGATCGCTCTATCCACACCTTGGATGTGCGCGCAGCCACCGGCGAGGATGATTTGGTCGATGTGGCCATGTTTGGCCGATGCCGCAAAGAAGAACTGCAAGGAGCGGTCGATCTGCTGGGCCATATCGGAGAGGAAGTGGCTGAGCACTTCGGTCTCAAAACCCTCTGGCAGACCGCCGTTCTTTTTCTGCCGGCCTGCATCCTCGTAGGACAGACCATACATACGCATGATGTCCTCGGTGAGCTGGCGGCC
>CAZHTI010000022.1:19661-31484 GCA_964535755.1 uncultured Salinisphaerales bacterium
CATCCTCGTAGGACAGACCATACATACGCATGATGTCCTCGGTGAGCTGGCGGCCACCAAAGGCTTGGTCGCGGGTGTAGATCGTGGCGTTGTCGTGGAGGATGAGTACGGAGGTCGTCGAGGCCCCCATGTCCACCACGGCCACCGTCTTGCCCCTGCCCTCATTGGGCATCTGGTGGGTCAAAAATTGGCAGGCGTTTTCTAGCGCGTAGGCTTCGATGTCGATTAGTGTCGGCTTCAAGCCCGCTAGCTCAATGGCGGTGACGCGTTGATCGACTTGCTCACGACGGCAGGCAGCGAGCAAAACTTCGACGGCACCGGTGTCTTTCTCAGACGCCCCGAGGACTTGGAAATCGAGATTGACTTCGTCAATCGGGTACGGAATGTACTGATCAGCCTCAGCCTTAATCTGCTCCTCCATCTCGTTCTCGGAAAGAGACGCAGACAGCGGAATGATTTTGGTGATGACCGAAGAGCCGGCGACGGCCGCACCTGCATTTTTGGTGCGGGTACCCGCACGCTGCACCGCGCGGCGGATGGCTTCGGCCACAGGCTCGGGGTCGGCGATTTGCTTATCGACGACGGCATTGACCGGCAAAGGCTCTACAGCGTAGGCCTCTACCACGTATTGCTCGCCGCGTTTGGACAGCTCAAGCAGCTTGACGGCACTGGAGGAAATATCCAGCCCCACCATGCTCTTGCTGCTCCCCGCGCCGAACAGCGATTGAAGGTTAGACATAACGTCTGTGGGCCCCACACGCGCTTAGAAGTTGGTGTTGTATCGCCTAAACAATGTGCTTGACGCTCCCTTGCACAGAGTCTCGACTGAACTATAACTGAAGACAGTTTGCACGCAACCGTAAGTTAGCAATCCAAGTCACTGATTGCACTGTCAAACAGTTGGTAGCGAGGAGATAGTGCAAGTGCCGTTCCTGACGTCGTACTGACGCCGCTGCGCACTGTTGCCTTTAGCCGCGGCTTTTTTGGAACAAGCCCTCGGCACCGACACCCTTGGGCAGGCGGTAGAGCGCAAGCAAGGTGTAAGCGGCCATCGCGATGTTGCCCAGCAGTAGGATCAACACCAGCCAAACCACGCGCGGCAGGTTGCGGGCCTCACGCCATGCGACCCAGCACCAAAACCACAAAAAACCGAAATAGGCGTCAAACAGAGTGGCGGTCAACCAAGGGTTGTTGCCTGCGGACGGATTCGTGGTGAGGTCATTAATCGCATCCAAAATGTTTTGGTGCCCAGAGGCCCAAATCGAAACGCCGATCAAGCCCAGAAGGGCGATCAGGGAAAAAACAGCGACCGGCGTTTTAGAACTCATTCAGGTGTGCTCAGGTGGGCTTCTTAAGACTGATGTGCATCAGGTCAATACTACCCGTCAAAAACCCGCACTCGCAGTAGCTTAAGTAATAACGCCACATCCGCAAAAACCGCTCATCAAATTGCTGGACGATTTGCTCTCGGACGGCCAGCACGTTGCGGTGCCAATGGGCGAGGGTATCGGCGTAGTCCTTGGCGTAGAACTTGACGTCCGAGGAGGCAAGACCCGCACTTTGGGCGATTTTCTGGAACAACTCCGGCGGGCAGAGCATCCCGCCGGGGAAGATGTATTTCTGGATGAAATCGCGCTTGCTGCGGTACTGGTCGAAGATCTTTGCGTTGATGGTGATGCCCTGAATCGCTGCTACCCCACCCGGCTTGAGTGCCTTAGCGATGGCTGCGAAGTAGCCAGGCCAGAATTCCTCACCCACGGCCTCGTACATCTCGATGCTGACGACGCGGTCGTAGGTTTCGGTGACGTCGCGGTAGTCGCGCAGTTCAAAGGTGATGCGCTCCGCAAGGCCAGCTTTCTCGGCGCGCAGGCGTGCTTCTGCTAGTTGCTCTTTGGATAAGGTGATGGAGTGCACGCGGCAGCCCGAGTGCTTAGCCGCATAAATCGCAAAGCCACCCCAGCCGGAGCCGATCTCCAACAGCGTGTGTTCTGGGCGCAGATCAAGGCGCTCATACATCAGGCGGAACTTGTTGATCTGGCTGTCCATCAGCGTTTCATTGGGCTGGATGAACATGCCGCTGGAGTAGGCCATGGTGTCGTCGAGCCACATTTTGTAGAACTCGTTGCCGAGGTCGTAATGGAACTCGATGTTCTCTTTGGCCTTGGATTTAGTGTTGGCGCGGCGGCGGTGGGCGAGATAACCCTTGAGCTTGCCGACCCAGTTCCACTCGAACGGGCCTTTGTAATGCGGCTCATTGAGATAGAGCACCGAGAGCAAGCGTGTGAGGTCCGGGCTATCCCAGCAGTCCGCAAGGTAGGCCTCACCAAAGCCCACTTCACCTGACTTGAGCACATGGCGCACCAAGAGGCCACCCTGCTTGATCCGCAGCGCACCGTGGGGGCCTGGCTGGCTGCCTTCGTAGCGGCGGGTGCTGCCGTTCTCAAAGGTGACGTCGAGGGTGCCGACATCGATGCCGGAGAGCATGTAATCGAAGAAGCGCATCGCCAAGCTCAAGCCCGACAAACTGCCTCCTGCGCGGAACTGCTCGGGCAAGTCGGGCGAAAAGCCATCCCGAGGCAGCAGGTTTTTGGGCTCGACTTCGCGTTGATTTTTGCTGGAGTTATTCATGAGTGATCTACCGTCGGAGGCTGCGGCTTGGGGTGAAACTTGGCCCCACGCAACCAAATTTTGAGCGCTTGCCAGTGGATGCCGAACAAAACTTTGACCGCTTGAACGGGCATTTTTGCCACTTGCCAGAGAATTTGCCGGTCATCGAACCGCTCGGCTGGCCCTGCCATGGTGGCGTCCATCAGCGGGGCGTTCTCGCGCTGCTCATGAATCAGCACCCGCAGGCGCGTGCCGGGCTCGCCGAAGCGAAAGTGGTAGCGGCCGACGAGGTCAAACAGTGGCGAGACATGGAAGCACTTGTCCTTAACTAGCTCAGCCTCATACGGCAGCACGGTTCCGGCAGATGCGGGCGAGGCCAAGCTCTGCGGCCCGAGCACATAGCTGTGCTTTTCGCCAAAGGTGTTGCGCACTTCGGCGATGACGGCGCGCAAGTGGCCGTCAGCGTGCTCGCAATACCAAATCGAGATGGGGTTGAAGCTAAGGCCGAACATGCGCGGTTGCGCCAACAGGCGAATGCGGCCACCGGCGAGTTCGATCCCGTGGGCGCTGCACAGTGACTCTGCCCAGGCACGCAAGGGCTTGCTGCCATCGCCATGATCGGCGTCGTAAAAGCTCAGCAGATTGAAGCGGTTATGGCTAAAGAAGCGCAGGCGCTTGGCGATTGCATCGAGGCGGTCGATGTCCAGCAGCAAATAAAAAATGCGGTACAGGAAGCGATACAGCGGTGCGACATGGCGACGGTGCATCACCGTCACGGCATAGAGCACGGCATCGGCGCTACCAACGTGGGGCGTGGGAGGTTGGATGTGGGGCGTGGCACCTCCCGCTTCTACGTCCATCGTCCTACTTCCCCCGTCCCACGGCACTCACAGCACCGCCCACGCGGGCAAACAACTGGCATCGAGTCCCTTGACGCAGGCGAGGCCCGATTTGAGGCCGTCTTCATGGAAGCCGTAGGCCGTCCAAGCCCCGGCAAACCACGTCCGATTGTGGCCCTGTATCTCTTGCAGCCGCTGGTGGGTTTCGACGCTGCCGGGGCCGTAGTGCGGGTGCTCGTAGACGATGTCGTAGATGACCTTATCGGCGGGCACCGCGCGCTGCGGATTGAGCGTGACGATGTAGTTCGTCGGCCCTGCGATGCCTTGCAGCTTGTTCATCCAATAGCTGCCGGAGATGGGTTGGTCATGCACTTCATCGACCGGATGCGTGTAGTTCCATGAGGCCCACGCATTGCGGCGGCGCGGCAGGAAGCTCTCATCGGTATGCAAGACGCAGCGGCTCTGGTTGTATGGGATACCGCTAAGGATGTGTTGCTCCTCCGGCGAGATGTCCGAAAGCAAGCGCAGAGTTTGGTCGCTATGGCTGGCGCAGATGACCGCGTCGAAGCGCTCGGCCCCGTGACTGGTGTTGAGCACCACCGCGTCCGGCTCGCGGGCGACCATAAACACCTTGCAGTTCAGGCGCAGCTCGCCGCGATAGTCGTGCAGCAACTTTTTGACGTAGGTGTGGCTGCCGCCGATAACGGTGTGCCACGTCGGCTGCGCGGTGGCGGTGAATAGCGAGTGGCTCTCGAAGAAGCGCATGAAATCTGCTGCCGGGTATTCCAGCGCCTTCTTCGGGCTACAGCTCCAAATGAGGCCAGCCATCGGCAGCAGATAGCGGCTGGCGAGCCAAGGCGAGAGCCCGGCGCCGGCGAGGAAATCGCCCAAAGAGCCGCTGGGCAATTGGCCGCTCTTGAGCAGGGCATTGCACTTTTTGTTGAGCTTGAGGATGTCCAGCAAAAAACGGATGTGGCGCGGGCTGAACAGATTGCTGAGCTGCGCGAAGACGGTAAGCAGGTTGTCGCTGCCCATGTATTCGTAGGCCCCGTTGCCGAGGCTCACGCCAAAGCTCATCGACGTGGGCCGCGTTTGCACGCCCAATTGCTGGAACAGCGCGGTGAGGTTGGGGTAGTTGATGCCGTTGTAGACAATCCAGCCGGTATCGACGGGCTGAACGCTGCCATCTGGCTTGTTTACTTCGATGGTGTTGGTGTGGCCACCGACGCGGCCATCCTGTTCAAAGAGAGTGACTTCGTGCTTCTGGGCTAAGAAATACGCTGCCGAAAGACCGGAAATCCCAGAGCCGATGACCGCAATTTTCATGTGTGGCGACAAAGTGGTGCAAAGGAGCAGGCCTTACGGCCTGAGTTGCGGCACGGATGCGCCGCTACTGCCTGCGATTGTCCCTGAAAATCACTACAGGCAGGCGTCAGCCCGCTGCGTGGGGGCTCAGTATTGTGGCAAGCGCTGTTTGGCAGATGCGTTCGTGCGGCGCGCCGAAGCCCCCAATAGTGGCTGCAAGGTCGGCCAAACCGCTTCCAGCAGCTTGGGCTGCGCGCCCGCGTTGGGGTGGATGCCATCGTCAAGAAACTGGCTGGCATCGGTCGCAATGGGCATCAAGAAGAACGGCACGAGCTTGGCATTGGCCTCTTTTGCCGCCAGGTGGAAGCTCTGCGTGAAGCGCTCGGTATAGGCCGCGCCGTAATTGCTGGGGATGCGCATCTCAAACAGCAGGGGTGTCGCACCTGCTGCCTGACTCATGCGCGCCATTTGCACGAGGTTTGCTTGCATCGCCTTGGTGTTGAGGCCGCGCAGGCCGTCGTTAGCGCCCAGTTCAATCAGCACCCACTTAGGTTTGTGGGCTTTGAGGGCTGCTGGCAGGCGCGCGAGCCCGCCCGCTGTGGTGTCGCCAGAAATCGAGGCGTTGACGACTTCTACCGCTTGGCCTTGAGATTTGAGTTTTTGCTGCAACAGTGACACCCAGGTTTGCTGAGCACCCAAGCCGTAACCGGCAGACAGCGAATCGCCCAGCACCAGCAACTTATCGGCCGCTGAGGCAGTCAACCAACAGCTCATCGCGAGCAATCCGATCAACAGTTTTTGTAGCGGCATTTTCAAGGTAGGCATGGATGAAAGCGGCAATTGAAGCGGTGGGCTTAGGCCAGCAAGTGCGCACAGCAGCGGGCGAGCACTTGACCCTACTTGAGGGCATCAACCTAAAAGTTCAAGCGGGGGAGACCGTCGCCATCGTCGGCAAAAGCGGCTCCGGCAAGACCACCCTGCTCTCTTTGCTGGCAGGTCTAGACCGCGCCAGCAGTGGCGAAGTTCTGCTACTGGGCGAGCCACTGAGCCGCTTGGATGAGGACGGCAGAGCCAGCCTGCGCGCGCAGCAGGTGGGCTTTGTCTTCCAAAACTTCCAGCTCTTGAGCGGCTTCACGGCGCTAGAGAACGTGCTGCTGCCCTTGGAGCTTGCGGGCCACGCATCCCCCCGCGCAGCGGCAGAAGCGAGCCTCGCCAGCGTCGGCTTGAGCCACCGCCTGCAGCACTACCCGCAGCAACTCTCCGGCGGCGAGCAGCAACGGGTCGCTCTGGCCCGCGCCTTTGCCGGCAACCCGCGCCTGCTGTTTGCCGATGAGCCCACTGGCAATCTCGACGCCGCCACCGGGGCAAAAATCATTGACCTCCTGTTCGCGATGAACCAAGAGCGCGCCGCCACCTTGGTGCTCGTCACCCATGACCCAGCCCTAGCAGCGCGTTGCAGCCGCTTGCTGACGTTGGCGGACGGTCGCCTGCAATGAGAGCAGCCGCCGAACATGCACTGCGATCCCTGCTGCGCAACGCCCGCGCTGGGCGGCTTTGGCTGCTGCTCGCCGCACTGGCACTCGCGGTGGCCGCCGTCGGCAGCGTCAGCTTGTTCACGGCGAGGATCGGCCTCGCCCTAGAGCAGCAAAGTGGCGACACCTTGGGCGCGGACGCGCTGCTCAATAGCCGCAATGCCATCCCCGATGCGCTGGCGCAAAAAGCACGGCAGTCCGGCCTAAAAACGCTGGCTGTGCAGCAGTTCAATAGCGTGGCGCTGGCGGGGGAGAACTCCAGCCTCGTCGCCGTGCGCGCGGTGGACCTTGGCTACCCGCTGCGCGGCCGCGTGCTGCTGCGCGACACTGCCTTCGGCCCGACGCGGCAGGCGAGTGGCACGCCCAAGGCGGGCACGGTGTGGCTGGACCCACGCGCGGCGAGCGAGCTGCAACTGAGCGTCGGCGCGCCCCTGCAATTGGGCGAGCGCAGCTTTGTGGTCGCAGGCCTGATCGCCGACGAGCCCGGCCGCCGTGGGTTTTCTGACTTAGCCCCGCGCCTGTTGATGAGCATGGCTGACCTTCAAGCCACCGGCCTGCTCGGCCCCGGTAGCCGCGTCAGCCATAGCCTGCAATTGGGCGGCAACCCGGACGCCCTAGCGCGCTTTAGCGCCAGCGAACTCCCCGCCGGCGTGCAACTGCAAAACCCCAGCAACGCGCGGCCAGAGCTTAAATCTGCGCTCGACCGTGCTGGCCGCTTCTTGAGCATCGCAGCACTCGCCACCGCGCTGCTCGCCGCAGCTGCCGTGGCACTCGCCGCGCGCCAACACGGCGAGTCCCTGCGCGATGAGATCGCCCTGCTGAAGGCGCTCGGCGCGCGGCGCAGCTTTTTGTGGCAGAGCCTGAGCATGCAATTGCTGCTCCTAGGGCTGCTCGCCGGTGCCGTCGGCTGCCTTTTGGCTTTAGGCGGCCAGAGCGTCATTGCACAGCTGCTCGCCAGTCTTTTGGAGATTGAGCTACCCGCAACGCCCTTGCTGCCGCTCGCCAGTGCCTTTGTGCTTGGCTTGGTGCTGTTGGCGGGGTTTGCGCTACCGCCGGTTTTAGCGGCGGTAGCGACTCCACCCACCCGCGTGTTTGCGCGCAGCGAGACCAACGGCAAAAACCACTGGGTGGCCGTGCTCGCCGCCGCCACCGTCGCCGGATTGCTGCTGTGGCAGACCGCCGATGTGCGCCTCGCTGGCCTCACCTTGGCGGGTGCGCTCGGCACTGCTGGGGCACTCGCGCTACTCGCTTGGTTGATGGTGCGCGCCCTGCTGCCCTTGAGCCGCAGCGTTGGCAGCCGCTGGCGCTTTGGCTTGGGCAATGTCGCCCGCCGCCGTGGTGCTTCGGTCGCGCAAGTCGTCGCCTTGGGCTTGGCATTGCTGGCGCTGCTGCTGGTGAGCGTGGTGCGCCAAGACCTGCTGATGGCTTGGCAAAACAAGTTGCCAGCGGACGCGCCGAATCAGTTCCTCATCAACATCCAGCGTGAGCAAGTCGCCCCTTTGCAGCAGTTCTTTACCGAGCAAGGCTATCCCGAGCCAGCACTGTGGCCGATGACCCGCGCGCGCCTCACGGCCATCAACGGCAAAGCGATCAACGCCGAGCAGTTCGAGGACGAAGAAGCGCGGCGCTGGGTCAACCGCGAGTTCAATCTGAGCTGGACCAAGAGCTTCGGCGCCGACAACGCGCTCATCGAAGGCCGCTATTGGACGCCCGCCGAGCACGGCCAGCCGTTGCTGTCGGTGGATGACACGGCGGTGAAGCGCTTGGGCCTGAAGTTGGGCGATACGCTGACGCTGGACTTCGCCGGCACCCTGCACACACTCACCGTGCAGAGCGTGCGCAAAGTCGCGTGGGAGAGCTTCAAACCAAACTTCTTTTTGGTCGCCCCGCCCGGCGTATTGGAAGAAACCCCGGCCCAATGGCTGACCAGCTTCCATCAACCCAAAGACGCGCCACAAAAGTTCCTGCTGGAGCTCACCAAGCAATTCCCCAACGTCACCGTCATCGATATGGACGCGGTGATGCAGCAGGTACGCGGCATCGTCGATAAGGTCGTGCGGGCCGTTGAGTTTGTCTTCGCATTCTCCCTACTCGCCGGCATCTTGGTGCTGCTCACCGCCATCCAAGGCACAAGGCCGATGCGCGCGAAGGAGACCGCCGTGCTGCGCGCACTCGGCGCTCGCACGGCGTCACTGCGCTGGGGTTTGTTGAGCGAATACGCGACCTTGGGCTTGCTCGCGGGCTTGGTGTCTGCCGCCGCCGCCCAAGGCATCGCGTGGGTACTAGCGCGGCAAGTGCTGGAGCTCGACTACCAGTTCTCGCCCATGCTCTGGGTCATCGGCACCGTCGCAGGCACGGCCTTGGTGACCGCGCTCGGCTGGCTCTCCATGCGCAGCGTGCTGAAGGTCTCGCCGCGCAGCGTCTTGGGTTAGACGCAGCGCGGCGGGGTCGCTCCGACGATTAAAGGTCGTAACCGCGCTCGTTGTGCAGCACGCTGTCTAGGCCCTCGATTTCTTGGTCGACACTCACGCGCAGGCCGAGCCAGAGTTGCACCAGCTTCAAGATCGCTACCGTCATCACCACGGTGAAGACGATGCACGCGGCGACTGCGCCCAGCTGCACCATGAATTGCTTGCCCATGCTGTGGTCGGCGATGGTGTAGCCGCTGCCGCTGAACAGGCCCAGGCCGGTGTGGGCGAAAAGGGCGAGTAACAGGCTGCCCATGATGCCGCCGACGCCGTGCACCGGGAAGACATCGAGGCTGTCATCGACCTTCAACTTGTACTTCATGAAGTTGGTGGCGGCGAAGCAAACACTGCCTGCGAGTGCGCCGATCACCACCGCACCCAGCGGCCCGACCGAGCCCGATGCGGGGGTGATGGTGCCCAAGCCGGCGACGAGGCCAGTCACCGTGCCGAGTGCCGAGGGTTTGCCGTACTTGCGCCACTCGATGACCATCCAGACCAGTGCGCCGGTGGCGGCGGAGAGATGGGTGGTGAGTAGCGCCATTGCTGCGTTGCCGTCGGCAGCAACCGCCGAGCCGGCGTTAAAACCAAACCAGCCGACCCACAACATACCCGCGCCGGTGGCGGTCATCGTCAGGTTGTGCGGGGTGAGCGGCGTGCTGCCAAAGCCTTGGCGCTTGCCGAGCATGATGGCGGCGATCAGTGCGGCGACACCGGCGGTGAGGTGGACGACGATGCCGCCGGCGAAGTCCATCACGCCCCATTGCGCGAGCCAGCCGCCGCCCCAGACCCAATGCGCCACGGGCACATACACGAACAAAGTCCAGAGCAGGCTGAAGGCCAACATGGCTGAGAACTTCATGCGCTCGGCATAGGCACCGGCGATCAGCGCAGGCGTGATGATGGCGAAGGTCGTCTGGTAGACCACAAACAAGGCCTCCGGGATATTGCCGGGGCCGAGGCTGGCTTTGCCCACGCCCGCCAAGAAGGCTTTATCGAGGTTGCCCAGCCAATCGCCCGTGCCGCTAAACACCAAGCTATAGCCGCAGGCCAGCCACAGGAGCGACACCGAAGCGGCAATCGCAAAGCACTGCATGAGCACCGAAAGGATGTTTTTGCTGCGCACCAAGCCGCCATAAAACAGGGCGAGGCCGGGCAGCGTCATGAACAGTACGAGTGCAGTGGCGGTCAGCATCCACGCCGTGTTGGCGGTATCGAGGCTAGGGGTCATGGGCGGATTGGTTTATGGAGTGGCGGCTAGGCGCACAAAAAACGCCTACCTCAGTAGGCGGTTGGGGATATCAGACAGGCTGCTGAGCGCAGCTTTAGACGGCTTCGTTGCCGGTTTCGCCGGTGCGGATGCGGATGACCTGCTCTAGCGCCATCACAAAAATTTTGCCGTCGCCGATCTTGCCGGTGTGGGCGGCGGAGGTGATCGCCTCAATCGTGCGCTCGACCATGTCGTCGGCGACTGCAATCTCCAGCTTCACTTTGGGTAGAAAGTCCACCACGTACTCGGCCCCCCGATACAACTCGGTGTGGCCCTTTTGCCGGCCAAAACCCTTCACCTCAGTCACGGTGATGCCCTGAACGCCGATGTTGGAAAGCGCTTCGCGGACTTCGTCGAGCTTGAAGGGTTTGATGACGGCGGTGATGAGTTTCATGGGCTTTAGGATCTTCTAGGTTTTAAATGGCGGTACGAGCGCGGTAAAGGTAAGAGGTCGTAGGCGCACTTGCCAAGCGGCGCGCGCAAATCCTTAGCTCTAGCCTGAGGCGGCGCTTTGTGCTGGGGTTCTGAGCCTGAGCCGCTACCTCGTTACAATGTCGCCCCCTTTCTCTACAGCCTGCTCTCAAGGGAGCCCCACACCATGAAAAAGCCCGTCAAAGTTGCCATCACCGGTGCCGCCGGTCAGATCGCCTACTCGCTCATCTTCCGTATCGCTGACGGCTCCTTCTTGGGCCCAGATCAACCGGTCCACCTTCAGCTCTTGGAAGTGCCAATCCCTGAGGTGCTGGAGAAGCTCAAAGGCACGGTGATGGAAGTGGAGGACTGCGCATTCCCCCTCGTGGCCGGCATCACCGCCACCGGCGATATGGCGGAGGCTTTCAACGGCACCGACTACGCCTTCCTCGTCGGCGCACGCCCACGCGGCCCCGGCATGGAGCGCAAGGACCTGCTGACCGCCAACGGCGGCATCTTTGGCCCCCAAGGTAAGGCACTGGCCGCCCACGCCAGCCGTGACGTGAAGGTGCTGGTCGTCGGCAACCCCGCCAACACCAACGCGATGATCGCCGCCAACGCCGCGACCAAGGCCCCTACCCCGCTGAAGGCCAGCCAGTTCCACGCCATGGTGCGCTTGGACCATAACCGCGCGGTGAGCCAACTCGCCACCAAGACCGGCGTGCACGGCAACCACATCGACAAGGTCATTATCTGGGGCAACCACTCCTCCACCCAGTACCCTGACGTCCACCACACCAGCATCGACGGCAAGCCAGCCCTGAGCCTGATCGAGCGCGACTGGTACGAGACCAGCTTCATCCCCACCGTGCAGCAACGCGGTGCGGCCATCATCAAGGCGCGTGGCCTCTCCTCCGCCGCTTCCGCAGCCTCTGCCGCTGTTGACCACATGCGCGATTGGGCGCTGGGCAGCAACGGCAAGTGGGTGAGCATGGGTGTGCCTTCCGATGGCAGCTACGGCATCGCCCCCGGCATCGTTTACGGCTACCCCTGCATCTGCAAGGACGGCGGCTACGAGATCGTGCAGGGTCTGGAAGTCTCCGAGTTCAGCCGCGGCAAGATGTCTGCGACGGAAACCGAGCTGCGCGAAGAGCGCGCTGCGGTGGAAGACTTGCTCAACGGCTAATCGCCGAAGTTGCGCAACAACGCGGGCTCATCCGCGCTTTGCTGCGAGGTCTTTAAAAAGCGCGGACGAGTCCGCGCTTTTTTTTGGCCCATTTGTCACTCGGGCCAATACTTTGAGCATAGGTTTGCTGAAAGATTAGGCACACAAGACTCTGGGGAAGGAGAAGACATGAAACTCGTGCGCGTAGCGGTGATTGGTCTGGTCGCCT
>CAZHTI010000023.1:0-30934 GCA_964535755.1 uncultured Salinisphaerales bacterium
CGCGCGCAGGCCGACCGTATGCGCTATCGCTGGGTGGTGCGTGAGGCGCTGGAGAACACGGCGAACTTGCAGATCTTCCAAGCGGAAGTCGCAGACCTGATTGTCGAGAACCACCGCGCTGCGGGCATCGTCACCCACTTAGGTCTGCGCTTCACTGCGCGCACCGTGGTGCTGACCACCGGCACGTTTTTGGCGGGCCGCATCCATGTTGGGCTGACCAATCACGAAGGTGGCCGCGCTGGCGACGCGCCCAGCAACCGCTTGGCTGCGCGCCTGCGCGAGCTGCATCCGCGCGTTGGCCGCTTGAAGACGGGCACGCCGCCGCGTTTGGATGGCCGCACTATTGATTGGAGCGTGTTGGAAGAACAACCGGGCGACACCCCGACGCCGGTGTTCTCCTTCTTAGGCAGCGTGGCAGACCACCCGCAGCAGGTGAGTTGCTACATCACCCACACCAATGAGCGCACGCACGAGGAAATCCGCAAGGGCTTCGCCGAGAGCCCGATGTTCACCGGTGCGATTGAAGGCGTGGGGCCGCGCTACTGCCCCTCGGTGGAGGACAAGGTCAATCGCTTTGCCGAGAAAACCAGCCACCAAATCTTCTTGGAGCCAGAGGGTCTGAACACCCGGGAGATCTACCCGAACGGCATCTCCACCAGCCTGCCGTACGCCGTGCAGGAGCGCTTCCTCGCCACCATCAAGGGCTTGGAGAACGTCCGCATTACGCGGCCCGGCTACGCCATTGAGTACGACTACTTCGACCCGCGCGACTTGCAGCCGACCCTAGAAACCAAGGTGCTGCCCGGCCTGTATTTGGCAGGGCAAATCAATGGCACGACCGGCTATGAAGAAGCCGCCGCCCAAGGCTTGCTGGCTGGGCTCAACGCTGGTCTTGCCGCCAAGGGCCAAGCGGCTTGGACGCCTGCGCGCCACGAGGCCTACATCGGTGTGATGGTCGATGACCTCATCACCCGAGGCACGGCCGAACCCTACCGGATGTTCACCTCTAGGGCCGAGCACCGCTTGCTGCTGCGTGAGGACAATGCCGATGCGCGTTTGACGCCAATGGGCCGCAAGCTGGGCTTGGTCGATGAGCATCGCTGGGCGGCGTTTAGCCGCAAGTGCGAGGCCATCAGCGCAGAGCAAAGCCGCATCAGCGCGCTGTGGCTGAAGCCCGCGCAACTCGCCGCACCGGAAGTCAGCGCCATTTTTGGCGCAGCGCCGGTCTCCAGCGGTGCTTCCGGGGCCGATTTGCTCCGGCGGCCCGAGGGCACTTACGCAGTGCTCACCCAGCTCGGGCTGGCACCGGCTGATCTCGACCCGGTGGTCGCTGAACAGGTGGAAATCCAGATCAAGTACGCCGGATACGTCGAGCGGCAACATGCAGAAGTCGGCCGCGCGCAGCGTTATGAGACGGCTGTGCTGCCACTGGACTTCGACTATGCCGCAGTGACTGGGTTGTCCAACGAGGTGCGCGCCAAGCTCATCGCCCACAAACCCGCCACCGTCGGCCAAGCGCAGCGCATCAGCGGCGTGACTCCGGCAGCGGTGTCTCTGCTGCTGGTGCATTTGAAGAAGCAGGGGCGCTTGGGCGGGCGGGTGCAGGCGGCGGTTTAGCCGCCCACGTCCTACGTCCCACGCCCCACGGCAAAAACTACCAACGCAGCAAGGCCGCGCCCCAAGTCATCCCGCCGCCGACGGCCTCCAGCAACACCAGCTGGCCGCGCTGGATGCGGCCATCGCGCACGGCGGTATCGAGTGCTAGCGGCACTGACGCCGCCGAGGTATTGCCCTGATGCTCCAGCGTGGTGACGATGCGCTCGGCCGGCAGCCCGAGCTTTTGCGCGGTGGCGCTGATGATGCGGATATTGGCTTGGTGCGGTACCAGCCAGTCGAGGTCAAGGCCGGTATAGCCATTGGCTTCCAAAGCCTCGGTGCAGACGCTCTCCAGTGCGCGCACGGCGAAGCGGAACACTGCTTGACCGTCCATCTGCACATACGCGCTGCCTTGGATGCCGCCGCCGGCAATGCCACCCGGCACTTGCAGGATGTGGGCGTGGCTGCCGTCGGCGTGCAGATGGGTGGAGAGCACACCGCCATCCGCACTCGGCTGCAAGACCACAGCACCCGCGCCATCGCCAAACAGCACGCTGGTGCGGCGATCAGACCAATCGAGAATCCGCGAGAACACCTCTGCCCCGACCACCAAGGCGCACTGGCTCTGGCCGCTGGCGACAAACTTATCGGCCACTGCCAGCGCGTACAAAAAGCCTGTGCAGACCGCTTGCACGTCAAACGCCGCACCCCGCTTTACGCCCAACTTCGCTTGCAGCAAGCAGGCGGTGGAGGGGAATACCTGATCCGGCGTCGTCGTCGCGACGATGATCAGATCCAACGCGTCGGCGCTTAGCCCAGCGGCTGCCAATGCTCTTTGCGCGGCGATAAGTGCGAGATCAGAGGTGGTCTCGCCGTCGGCGGCGACGTGGCGGCTGCGGATGCCGGTGCGCGAGAAAATCCAAGCGTCGCTGGTGTCCATCTGCCCTTCCAGCTCGGCATTGCTGATCGACTTCAGCGGCAAATAGCTGCCGGTGCCGGTGATGCGGGAACGATTCATGCAGGGCCTCATGCGTGGTCACAGCGTAGAGAAAGTCTACGCTGCACAGCTTTTGTCCATTCCCAAACTGGCGCGGAGCGTGGAGAATCTCGACACAGCGCGCTGGCAAATCTCGCCGTAGTGTGACTAGAACGAGCGGTAGAAAACTACTCTCCCCGGTGTGGCAGCGGATGACCGAAATAATCTACGTGGATGACGATGCCACCGACCGCCATTTGGCGGTGATGGCGCATCGGGAATCGGGCGTGGGTACGTCGCTGCGCTTGTTCAAAAGTGGTCAGGAGTTTTTGGACTACGTCCAGCAATTGCCCGACCATGACCCAACCCCGCGTGCCGTCTTGATGGACCTCAACATGCCCGGCAAAAACGGGCTGGAGGTGTTGTTGCAGTTGCAGGTGCTGAACGTCAACCGGAACCTGATGGTGTGGATGTTTAGCAATTCCTCGCGCGGCAACGAACACCAGCTTTTGAAGGCCTCAGGCGCGGCTCGGTTTCTGTCCAAGCCCACGGATTACGAGCTCACCGTGAGTTTGTTCCACGAATTAGCGCAGCGGCTGGGCGAGCCCATGCCCGCGCACCGGGACCATAGCTTGGGGCTGATTCAGCGCATCCTGCTGGTCGAGGACTCGGAGCCAGAGGCTAAGCTGTTCATCAATGAAATCCAGGCCTTGTCCCCTAAGCTGGAAGTCCTCCACGCCAGCCGTCTGACGATGGCTGAGTCGCTGCTGGACACCGCCAGTGTCGATGGCTTGATTCTCGATTTGCACCTGCCCGATGCGGTGGAGACCGAGGGCTTGATCCGCTTGGTGCAAAAGTGGCCGCACCTGCCGATCGTCGCCGTCTCAGGCCGCTATAACCCCAGCTTAGGCCGACAACTGATCCGCAAAGGCGCGCAGGATTTCCTGCAAAAGCACCGCTTAGACGCCGCCTCCCTGCTGCTGACTCTAGAGTTCGCTTTTGAGCGGCAAAGGACGCTCAACCAACTGCGTGGCGACCTCAAACGGTCGAAGGTCGATGCCCTGACCGACCCGCTGACCGCCCTGCCCAACCGGCGCGCTTTGCTCAACATGTATCACCAGTTGGACTTCAGCGACTGCAACGGCAACCCCGAGCGTCGTGGCTTGATGGTGGTGGATGTCGACCGGCTCAAGCAGGTCAACGACCACTTGGGGCATTTGAAGGGCGATGAGTTGATCCAACTGGTCGCCGCTACGCTCAAAAGCAAACTGCGCTTGGGCGACGTGCTTGCGCGCATCGGCGGCGACGAGTTCGTGGTGCTGTTCAATGACCTCCCCGCCGGCGATTGGGGCGAGGTGATGATCGCCCGTATGCGGCAAGCGCTCGCCGAGCTACCGCCGCTCATCCACGGTGAGCCAATCTCTGCGAGCTTTGGCTTTGCCGAAATCCCCAGCACCGGCGCGCCGTTTGATGCGGTATTCGGCGCCGCCGATGCGCGTATGTATGGCGATAAAGCGCTCAACCGCAGTGGCAATGGCGCATCGCCGCACCCATTGCTGTCCTAATTCCCGAGCTAGCGATACTCCAAGATGCCGTCATCGAGGCTCGCCTTGGCGAGGTCTTTGCGGTCGTAGTCGTAGTCCTGAGTGACCTGCCACGGTGCGCCCTTGCCCTGACGCGGCAAATGCGCGGCAGCGCGGCGGACGTAGCCGGATTGCAGCGAGCCCAAGATGGTGTGCTCAGTGGCCGCACCGATGTGGTCGCGCGGGACTACCACTTGCTTGCCGCCCTGCTTCATGTGCTTGAGCAAGCGGCAGAAGAATGCTGCGGCGATGTCCGCCTTGAGCGTCCAACTGATGTTGGTGTAGCCAAAGATGAAGCCCAAGTTCGGCACGCCCTCCACCAGCACGCCTTTGTAGACCAGGGTTTCGTTGAGGGCGAGTGGCTTGCCATCGACCGTTACCGGCATTTTGCCCAAGAGCTGCAAATCCAAGCCGGTGGCGGAGACGATGATGTCCGCGGGCAAGAACTCGCCGCTCTTCAGGCGGATGCCGTCGGCCTTGAAGGCTTCGATATGGTCGGTGACGACGCTGGCTTTGCCACTGCGGATGGCGGTGAACAAATCGCCGTCCGGCACCACGCAGAGGCGCTCCTCCCAAGGCATGTAGTGGGGGGTGAAGTGGCGCATATCGCTGGCACCCTTGAGCTGCGCTTTGACCTGTGCGAGCAGTAAGCGGCGCATGGCTTTGGGGCGCGCACGCGCAGTTTTGTAGAGCGTGCGTGCCACCAGCACATTGCGCTTGCGGCTGATGGCGTAGACCCACTTCATCGGCAGCACTTTGGCGAGTGCTGCTGAGATGCCGTCAAAGGACGGCAGGGCCAGCACATAGCTGGGCGAGCGTTGCAGCATGGTGACGTGCCCAGCGTCTGCGGCCATCGACGGCACCAGCGTGATGGCGGTGGCACCCGAGCCAATGATCACCACGCGCTTGCCCCGGTAGTCCAGCCCCTCCGGCCAATGCTGGGGATGGATCACCTGCCCCTTAAACGCCGCTTGATTGGGGAAGTCGGGTTGGTAGCCGGCGTCGTAGTTGTAGTAACCGGTGCAACCGATGAGAAAGCGCGCGGTGACTGCCTCCTGCTGGCCGCTGGCTTCATCGACCACCGTCACCGTCCAGTAGCCGTCGCTACTGCTCCATGCTGCGGCCACAGCCTTTTTACCAAAGCGGATGTGCTGGGTGACTCCATATTCCTCGGCGGTCTCCTGCACGTAGCGGCGGATCGAGGGGCCATCGGCCAAGGTTTTGAGGCCCGTCCAAGGCTTGAAGTGATAGCCAAAGGTGAACATGTCGGAGTCAGAGCGGATGCCGGGATAGCGGAACAAATCCCAAGTGCCGCCGATGGCTTGGCGCCGCTCAATGAGGGCGTAGCGCTGGCCCTTGCACTCGCGCTCTAGGTGGCAAGCCATGCCGATGCCCGAGAGCCCAGCACCCAAAATCAGCACGTCCAGTTGTGGCTTATGCATCGCAAACCTTCCTTTTGTTTTGCTCGCTTTTTAGCGCTAGCCCGCGAGAGTGCCGCAGGTCTAGGGGTAGCTGGCTATGGCAGCCGCGCTACCGCGCTACGGCGCTGTGGCCGCTGGCGCTGTGCGCGCCCTATTCCGGCGGTAGCCAGCGGCCAATGGCTTGGGCCAACTGTGCTTGACTGACCGGCTTGGTCAGCCAGCCTTGTGCGCCCAAATCCATGCAGCGTTGGCGCACCTCTGGCAGCGCATCGGCGGTCAGTACCACGACCGGCAACTTGGCCCAGTCCTCGCGGGTTTTTAACTGGCGCAGCACGCCGTAACCGTCCATCTCCGGCATGTGGAGGTCGAGCAGCAGGAGGTCGGGCGGTTGCTCAGCAATCGCCGCCAAAGCCAAGCGGCCATTGGCGGCGATACGCACCTTGAGGCCCAGTTTTTCTAACTGGATGCGCACCACCATGGCATTGGTGGGGTTGTCCTCGGCCACCAGCACCTCGCCACGCAGCTTGGGCCGCGATTTGACGGCGATGGCGGTGCTGCCCTTAGCGAGCGTCAGGCGCAGCAAGAACTGGGTGCCGCCGTGGTAGCTCTCGTCCAAGCTCAGGCTGCCGCCCATGGTGGCGAGCCAGCCGTTGCACAGGGCTAGGGCAAGGCTGATGCCACCCAGACGCTCGCCTGCTTGGCGCTGGGCGAAGGGCTCAAACAGGTGCCGCCGCAGCTCCGGCGCGATGCAGAGCCCGGCGTTGCGGAGTTTGAGCAGCAGTTGCCGCTGGTTGTGCCGCTCGTCAGTAATCGCTTCCAGCACGATGTCGCCGCTGTCGGCAAAGTGCAGGCAGTAGTCGAGCAAACGGCGCAGGATTTTCTCCAGCCGCTCGGCGTCGCCACGCACCCACGGGCTGCCCTGGTGCTGCTCGATGAGCTGGAACCCCAGCCCGCGCCCGAGCGCTTCCACGCGTGCGCGCGCCGCGCACTGGCGGATCAGATCTGCCCAGTCAAATGTGGTCTCGGTGAAGTCATCGTGGTCGGCGCTTGGGCTGGCAGTCTCCAAGCGGGTGGTTTCGATGATGTCCTCCACCTGTTGCAGCAGGCTGTGGCTGAGCTGGCCGATGCGTTGCAGCTTGGCCTTGGCGTCGCTGGCGTAGGGCGCTTGCTCCAGCAACTCAGACAGGCCGACGATGCCGTTGATGGGCGTGCGGAACTCATGGCTGACGGCGGAGAGAAACTCCACCTTGGCGCGGCCAGCGGCTTCGGCAGCCGCGAGCGCTTTTTGTGCGGCGGCGGCGTGTGCTTCGCGGGTGGCGATGGTCTGCAGCAAGTGGCTAGCGCGCTCGGCGTTGCGCAGGCTGAGTGCTGCCTGCTGGCGCAGCACGCGCAGCAAGGGGCCATCGAGCGCTGGCAGCGCTTGGGGCTCGGGGCGTTTGCTGCTCAGGCAGAGGTAGCCGCCAATGCAGTGATCCTCAGGCCCCAGCGGAATCAGCTCTAGGTGTTGGATGCCAGGGGCCAAGCCCGTAGGCGCGGGCGCATCGCCGGCCAGCCAGCGCGCAAGGCTGCCGCGCTCAAGGCCGCGGCTGATCCAAGCGCGGGGCAGGTCGCTCGCGGCATCGAGCGTCCGCTCGGTGAGTTGCGCCTGCGTACCGTAGGGGTGCCACAGCCGCCAGCCGGTATCGCTGGCATTGCGGCGCAGCAGCAGCACTTGCGCCTGCGGGTAGGCCAAGGCCGCCATGCGGATGAGGTCGGCCTCTAGGCCATCCCCGCCTAAACCATCGGGCGTGGCAGCGATGATCGGGCCAAGGCGGAGCAGCTCGTGGTCGTCGGCACTGCCGACCAGCAACGGCGGGCTGCTGGCGGTAGTCGGTAGTTGCCAGCGGCTGTGTTGCTGCTGCTGCAAGCGCTGGAGCGCGGCGGCGGCATTTTGGTGGCCGATGCAGGCGTAGAGCGCGGCTGCGCGGCCCGCTAAGTGCGCTGCGCGGGCGTAGTGCTCGGCGTGCACGGCGGCGTCCAGCGCGCGGTCGAAACTCTGCGCGGCGGCGAGTGGGTCGCCACGCTGCCATTGGCTTTCAGCCTCCACCCAGAGTGCTGCGTGCTGGTAGCTGCTGGGGGTGATGAGTGCGCGCGCGCGCAGCCATTCTTGCAATTGCCGCAGCCGCTCCGACTCTGCGGCGCTGCGGTCTGGCTTGCGCGCCAGCAGCACGGCCTCAACCACTTGCGCTTGCGCCGCCGGCAGTAGGCCTTGGGTGGCGACTAGGGCGAGGTCAGGTTTGGCCTTGGCCAGTGCTCCGGCAGCGGCGTCCGTCTGGTTTTGCAGCAGCAGGGTATCGGCGCGCATCAGCCGGTAAATGCAGAGGACTTGAGCATTGCCGTTGCTCTGGCAGCGCTCCTCAAATACCGATTCGTCCGGCAGCGCTTGCTCAGGCTCGGCCGCCTCACCGAGCACCCGTAGCGTCGCCTCGGTCAAATCCACCCCCCAGCGGTTTTGCCGCTTGAGGCAGAACTGATAGGCGGCGCGCAGCTCGGCCACCAAGGCGGGCCGGTTGCTGCCTTGGTAGTAGCGGCAGTAGGCGTTGTGGCCGTGGCAATAAACGGCGTATTGCAGGTTGCCGCTGGCAAGCCCGACTTGGTAGCCGTCTAGGTACTCCTGCGAGGCCCGCGCCAAGGGGTGCAACCAATGGCTGAGCGAGCTGCCGATCATCAAGTGGCCGATGCTCTGCTCCACCGGCAGACAGCGGCTCATGATCGCGCGGGTCGCTTGTTCGATGACGCCAGCGTGCTCGGCGTGGCGGGCGACGGCGTCGCCTGCCGCCGTCCACGGCGCGGTCAGCCCGGCGTAGGCGGGGAGGGTGTAGGTCGCCGCAGGTGCCCAGCCGGCGCGCAGCATCAGCGCGAGCTCGGTGTGCACCACCTGTTGCCAGAGCGGAGGATTGCTGCGGTAGCAGGGCGGGCCCATCGCCAACAGCACGCGCAGTGGCAGCTCGGCGCTGCCTTCTGCCATGCGGGCCGATTGCGGCAGGCGGGCGATGGCTTGGGTGGTCGCTTCGGCTGCCTCGGCATCGGCCACGGGCAGCTTGCTGAGTGCGGCGTTGAGCTCCAACAAGCTCGCCTGCCCGGCGGCGATGGCGTCGGCGTAGCGCGCAGCCAAGGTGAACTGGTTGATGCGCAGCAGTTGGAACTCCGCCCGTTCGCTGGGCTCGCTTTCCACCGCTAAGGCGTCATCGATGGTGTTCAGGCCCTCCTCCATCGCCCCTGCCAGCGGGCTGATCTCCGCCAGCAGCCGGTAGCGCCGCCGCGCCAAGGCTGCGTCCTGCCGCCAGGCCAAGGCTGCACCTGGCATCAGCAAGACCGCGAGCCGAGCGAAGGCTGCGGCCGACTCAAACGCCGCCGCAGCTTTGGCGCGCAGCGCTGCGGCCTCGTTGAGGTTTGCCACCAAGGGCCGCTCTTGCGGCTGGAGCAGCACCAAGGCTTGGTTGAAGTGGCTGACGGCATCCAGCTCATCGCCGCCGTGCTCGACCGCGTGGTCGTAGAGGCGACGGCCAATCTCCAGATGCAGCGCGCTGCGATCCGCTGCGGGAATGCTGGCATAGGCGGCCTGCTGCATGCGGTCATGGACGAAGCGCAGGCGGCTGGGCAGACGCTTGCCTTCAAACGGGACGTCGGCGGCAGCCGGGAGTACGAAGCCGGCGTGCATCACTTGCAGCACGGTCTGCGCCAAGATGCCTCGGCCAATGCCGGCGATGGCGGCGAGCGGCTCTAGGCCGAAGCTCGCGCCCAAGGCCGCAGCGCGGGCCAGCGCTTGCTGGGCAAAAGGGGATAGCTCGGCCATGCGCTCGGCCATCAAGCCCTGCAAGCCGTGGTCGGGTAGCGCCAAGTTCAGGGCATCGGCCTGATAGCGCCACTGGCCTAGGGACGGCTGGTAAGCCAGAGCCCCAGTGCTGCGCAAGCGCCGCAAGAGTTGCCAGAGATGGAAGGGATTACCGCCGGAGTGCTGCTGGAGCAGCTCGGCCAAAGGCCCCAGCGCGCTCTCTGATTGCAGCAGTGCGCGCGCCAGAAGTTGCAATGTGTCTTGGTAGCGCAGCGGGCTGAGCGTGCGCTGCAAGAGCGCTAATGGCGGTAGCTCAGTGCGCAGGCGCTGCAACATCAGCTGCATCGGATGGTGCGCGTCGACCTCGTTATCGCGGTAGGCGGCGATCACCAACAGCGGCAGCGGCAGTTGCGCCTCCAAGACGCCTTGCAGCAGCGCCAGCGAGGCTGGGTCGGCCCATTGGAGGTCATCCAAAAACACAATCAGGGGCTGGTTTTGGTAGGCAAAAGCGGCGATGAAGCGCAGCACGGCGGTCAAAAACCGTGCGCGGGCATCGTTGGCGGAGAGCTCCTGCGGTGCCGGCTCTTGGCCCAGCAGGCGGGCGAGCGCGGGCAGGCTGCCGGAGAGCACGGCGCTGGAATCGCCCAGCGCGGGCTTGAGCTTGGCAGCCAGTTGGGCGCAGGCCTCAGGGCCGGCGTCCTCAGCTTCTTGCAGCGGTGTGGCGAGCAAGCTCAGCCAAGCGCTGTAGGGCTGCCAAGCGCCAAATTGGTTGAACTTGCCCGCCCAAAAGCCGGCATTGGCACGCACGGCGGGTAGGTAGAGCTCGCGGATCAGCGTGGTCTTGCCCATGCCGGAGGGCGCGCCGAGGAAGAAGCCGGTAATCGCCCCTGAGCTAGAGCGGCTAAACGCAGTGCGCAGGGCGTCGCAGTCCTCCGGGCGGCTATGCAGGGGGTAGTCGTCGTCCCAGCGGTAGGGGAGATCGCGGCTGCCGAGCGTTTGCAGGCTGTGCAGGTTGCGCAGGTCATGCAGCAGGCCCTCGGCACTCTGGTAGCGCGCACTCGGTTGCTTGGCGAGCAGCTTGAGGCAGATCTGCGAAACCCGCTCGGGGACGTCCGGGCGTAGCGCGGTCGGCGGCAGGGGCGCGGTACTGAGGTGCTGGTGCAGCAGCTCTAGCGGCTCGGTAGCCTCAAACGGAAAGCGGCCCGTCAGCCAGCGGTAGAGCATCACGCCCAAGCGGTAGTAGTCGGCACGATGATCGCAGCGCGCGTTCATCCGCCCGGTTTGCTCGGGTGCGAGGTAGTGGAGGTCGCCGGTGAGGCGGTGCAGCGGCACCGGCAGGCTGTGGTCCTCGGAGAACAAGCTGGCCTGCTGGACGTCGATGACCGCCACCGATCCTGCCTGCCACCAGAGCTGCTCAGGCTCTAGGCCCCGCAACTGCAAACCGGCGCGGTGCAAGGGTGCCAGCGCTTGGGCGAGCTCGATGGCGCGCTGCACGACGGCGGAAGGGTTGCCGAAATCGCCCTCGCCGCTGCCGCTTAAGGCGCGGTAAAAGTACGCCCCACCCTGCTCCGCAGGCTCCAAGGGGATCAGCCCCAAGAGGCCGGGTAGCTCGTGCACCAGTTGTGCCTCGTGGCGCAGGCTGCTGGCGCTGCTATGGCTGCCATGGACGCGCTTGACCCAGACCAAATCCACGCCGATGTGCTCCACGGAGAGCCCAAGTTGGGGGCGGATCGCTTGCGCTGAGGCAGTCATGGCGACAAAAAAACCAAGGCTAGGGTCAGTGAGTGGAGCAAAAGGCAGCGGCGGGTGCGGGCAAACGCGAAGCCGGGACTTAAGGGTCAAGAGTAGCGAGTTAGCGCAGGCCTGCCACCGCCGTCCGGCAGTTTGATTGCCCCGCGCTTGACTAGTCGCCCTGAAGGACTAAGACAAGGTGCAACAAATGTTCCAGCACTAGCGGCGCGGCAGCTCAATGCGGGCAAAACCGGAGTGCTTCTCCGAGGCGACCCACAGGTTTTGACCATCGAGCGAGAGCGCACTGGCCTCGGTTTGCCGGAACTGTGGGAGGTCAATCCGCTCTGGCTTCTGCGCTAGCGCTTGCGCCCACGATTGCTCTGGCGCGCGCCAAAACCGATAGGCGTCTTTATAGGTGGTGACCACCGCAAAACGGCGGTCGTCGCTGAGGTTAAAAGCAGTCACCCAATCACGGGCGAGGCCGTAGACCGGATCGTCCATCAAATCCAATCCCGTGGGTTTGGGGATGTGCGGCACGGTGCCGACGAACTCCGCGGTGTGCATCGTGCTGGCGGCATCGGCGGTTTGCGGAATCGGCAGGCGGTAGAGGCGCGGCGGGCGCTCGCGCTTGCTGAGCAGGTAGATCTCCCCAGCGGCTTGATCGACTGCGAAGCCTTCCACATCGCGCGGGCCGTCGGCGTAGGTGTAGCGCAGCGTCCACAGCAGGCGGCTCGGCCCCGGGGTGCTGCCGGGGTCGCTCACCGCATGCAGTTGCACCTCTGACCGCCAGGCGAGGTTGTCGCCAAAATCGCCAATCAACAGGGCCGCTTGCCCCTGCCAGTGCAGGCTCGCCAAGTCCTCCCAGTCCTGATTGGCGATGGCCGTGCCGTCGGCATCGAGCACCTCGACCTTGCCGCCGTCCTCACCGTTCTTGCCGATGCGGTAGAGCAGCGGCGCGTTGCCGCCGTCATTCAAGCCCCACAGCCAGTCCTCCGCCGCGCGTGAGACGGCGAGGCCTGAGAGCTCTGCGAGTTCCGGATTGGCGATGGCGAGCAGCGGCGGCGCGCGCAGGCCCAAATAGGCGCAGGAGGGGATGCCCACCGCGGCGACGATGAGCAGCGCCAGGCGGCGGCGCTTGCGGCTGCGGCGCTGGGCGAGTGCCGCGCGCTGGACGCGCATGCTGGGCTTCATAGCTGGCCCGCGATCAGGCACCAGAGCCCGCTGTAATAGGTGGCGAGCGTGGCGGCTTGGCCTAGGCTCGATGGCTGCACGAAGCGCCGCCACGCCAAAATGCCGTCGGAGAGCAAAAACAGCAGCGCGCCGGTGAGCACCAAGCCGCTGCCGCTGAGTGCGGGGCTGCCGCGCACGCCAGCCGCCGCCAAGACCATCGCCAAAATCGCGCAGACGTACAGCACCACCGCAGGCAGTAAGCGCCCACAGCGCGGCGCAAGGTAGGCGACGTAGCCAGCCGCTGGCAGGCAGATCAACCCCCACGCCAAGGGCGGTGTTTGGAAGCTCGGGTGCTGCACCAGCGCCCAAACAAACAGTAAGTGGCCGAGCAAAAACGCCAGTAGGCCAGCGATAAAGGCCCGCTTGCCGTGCCAGAGCAGGGCGATATCACCCGCTAAGCACAGCAGCAGGGCCGCGAGCATCGGCAGGCGGGGTGCGCCCATCGGCAACAAAGCCCATGCCAAGGCAATCAGCAGCAGGGTGGTAAGCGGCTTGAAGAGGTAGAAGCTTGGATAGCGCTGGTGGAAATCACTGGCGATTGTGACCAAGCCAGACCCCAGCGCAGCGAGCGACAGTGACGGAAAAATCATGCAAAAAGCTTAGCAATAAAAGTGCTACTGGCTTATGAATATTGGGTATCTGCGCCGCTAATCTTGCGAAGGGTTCGCCAAAACTGCCCTAAAAAAGTCGCTGTGCTTGAGTCCCTAACGCGAGGCCGTCATGAAAGTGCATTGCTTGCAACACGCGGAACACGAAGGTCTGGGTAGCATTGCCCCGTGGTTGGCCGTGCGCGGCGTGCCGGTGACGATGACCCGCCTACAGCGCGGCGAGCCCTTGCCGCCGGTGGACGAGGTCGAGTGGCTGGTGGTGCTGGGCGGGCCGATGAATGTCGATGACCACGCCCAGTTCCCTTGGCTGGCGGCAGAAGCGCGCTTCATCGCTCAAGCCATCGCCGCCAAAAAAGCAGTGCTGGGGATTTGCTTAGGCGCACAGCTCATCGCCCGCGCGCTAGGTGCTGCGGTGACGAAAAACCCGCACCCTGAGTTAGGGTGGCACCCGGTGCACTTGCTGCGCGGGGCTGATCAGCACCCGCTGTTGCAGGGCTTCCCCGAGGTTTTCACGCCCTTCCACTGGCATGGCGATACCTACGCATTGCCGCCGGATGCCAAGGGTTTGATGCGCTCTGAGGCCTGTGCGCAGCAGGCGTTTGCCGTCCATGACTTGGTGCTGGGCATACAGTTCCACCTCGAAGTCACCGCCGCCGATGCCCGCAACTGGTTCGCCACCGAGCAGCCGCCGCCGGCGCAATATGTGCAAACGCCAGAAGAAGTGCTGCATGACTTATCGCCCTTTGCCGCCAACGTGCAACTGATGCAGCAGCTCTTGGTCAACTACGCACGCGGACTAGGCTGGGCTTTGGGTTAGGCTCACCAATTGCAGCGCCGCAGAAATCGTCCTTAGGTCAAGTCCATGCAGGTACTCATCACGGGGGGCACAGGGTTTATTGGCCGCGCCCTGTGCACTCAGCTATTCCATTCTGGGCACACGGTGACCGTGCTCACCCGTAGCCGTGCTCAGGCACCGTCAGACCTCACCGGCGTGCGCTTGGTGGAGTCGCTCGCAGGGCTCAAGGGCATTGACGCGGTGGTCAACTTAGCGGGCGAGAACCTAAGCGCGGGTCGCTGGACGGCCGCCCGCAAGCAGGAGTTCCGCCGCAGCCGCTTGGAAACCACCCAAAAGCTGCTGGCGTGGATGGCCGAAAGCGCGCAGCGGCCACAAGTTTTGGTGTCCGGCTCGGCGATTGGCTATTACGGCGCGCGCGGCAATGAGCCGCTGGACGAATCCAGCGCACGCGGCAGCGACTTCGCCGCCACCCTGTGTAGCGACTGGGAGGCAGAGGCCAACAAGGCGCGCGCACTCGGCGTGCGGGTCTGCATCGTCCGGATTGGCATCGTGCTCGGCGAAGAAGGCGGCGCGCTAGCGAAGATGCTCACGCCCTTTAAGCTCGGCTTGGGCGGGCCGATGGGCTCCGGCACGCAAGTCATGAGTTGGATCCGCCGCAACGACTTGGTGCGCATGATTCAGTGGTTGCTGGAGACCCCCGGCACGCTCGGCCCCTACAACGGCACCGCACCTGCACCGGTCACCAACGCGGAGTTCACCAAAGCCTTGGCGGCGTCACTCAAACGCCCCGCCGTGGTGCCGATGCCAGCGGCGGTGCTGCGCCTGATGGTGGGCGAATTTGCCGAGCTATTGTTGACTGGCCAGCGCGTGCTGCCGGTGCGGGCGGAGGCACAAGGCTTCGAGTTCCGCTACCCGACGCTGCCCCTCGCGCTGCGTGACCTCAACGGCAGCTCGGGCTAGTCCGGCGCTCGGGCATTGCTGGCGCTCGTCGCGCCCAGTGCGCTTTGAATCCGCGCATCCATCAAGCCAGTTTCTGCCAGCCATTGTTGGACTAGCGCTGCATTTGGGGCGGCTTCTGGCGCTTGGCCCGCGCGCTTTGCGGCCCGCAGCAGCAATAAGGCGTCGATGGGCTCGCGCTGCAATTGCCAGTTGCGCGCCGCACTGCGCAGGGCCTCGGTAGGGTCTGCCGCCCAATGCAGGTCATAGAGCGCGTGCTCGCGCAGGTGGCTCAGATCGCCCCGCGCCTTTTGCTGCGCAAAGCGCTCGGCCAGTTGGGCACGCTCGGACTCCAGCAAGGCGGCTTGTCCTGCATCTGCGCGCAGGGTGAGCATTTGTTGGCGCAGTAGGGCTAGCCGCAGCAGCAAGCCGTCGATGCGCTCCTGCCCTTGCAAGCGCTGGATGGCGCTCTGCAACGGGCGGGCGCTTGCTGCACCCGGCGCGCGAGCGGCTTGCTGCAAAACGGCATCGGCATAGCTTGCGAGCAAGCCAGGGTCGCGTGTTTGGGCGCGCGTTTGGGCCTGCAAGGCGCGCGCAAAGTGACGCTCTGCGGTCGCCGCGTCACCCGCCCGCAGCGCCAATTCGGCGGCGACACTGGCCGCCCAAGTCTGGCTGGCGAGGCTGCTGTCATCGGCGGCGCGCAAGGCGGACTCTAGGCGGCGCAGTGCGGTGCCCGGCTCTGGCCCCAGCCCCTCAGCGGCGGCGAGGCAGGTGGCGGCAGCCAGGGGTGGGACTTGGCCAGCCACGGCGCGGCAGTCGGCCAATGCGGCAGCGGGCTGGCCTTGCAGTAAGGCGAGTGCAGAGCGGCTCAAGGCGGCGCTGGCGGCCTCGGGACCTCGGGCGCGGACGAGGGCGTCGAGGTCTGCGCGTGCAGCGGCGAAGTCCTTGCGCGCCAAGCGGATGGCGGCGCGCAGCAGGCGGGCCTCGGGTGGCGCATCGGGGCTCGCCCACCAAGGCTTGAGCGCGGCTTGGGCAATCCCTAGGTAGCGCGGGTCGTCCTCGCGCCGCGCTAATTCCAGCGCGCTGCGGGCGTAGGCCGTGGCGCTGGGCAGCCAAGTAGGCCGGGCGAGATGCTCGGCTTTGAGCTCGGCGAGCGGTACCGCACCGGGCAGGCGGGTTGCCGCGCGCTGTAGCAAGACCTGCTCGGCGGCGCGCGGCGTGTACGGCGCTTGTGCCGCGCACAGGCTCGCCGCGATCGCCAAGGCGAATCCGCAGGCGGCAGGGGCTAGTCGCAAGCGCCCCACCTCATTGCGCCAGCTCCGGCTGGGCGGGGGCGACCAAGGGGTAGTAGCGCATCGCCCTCGGGTTGCGCAGGCGGGCGGCGTCGCGGGCGCGGTCGGCACGGTCGGATTGCCCCAGTGCAGCGGCGAGTTGGGCGGCGATGGCATGGGCTTGGGCGGTGTCGATGCCTGAGGCCAGTAGCCGCTCGACCTCCGCCAGCGCCGCTCTCGGCTCGCCCGCTTTGTAGAGCGCTTGCGCGAGTTGCAGCCGCGCCTCGCTATTCGGCCTGAGGCGTAGGTTCTGCCGCGCCAAAGCCAGCGCTTGCTGCGGGCGCCCGAACTGTAGGGCGTGCTCTAAAGCGTGGCCTATCGCCGCATCGGGCAGCAGCGCCATGCGTGCGGCATGCAGCTGCGCAGCGCGCTCGATGTGCGGGTTAGCACGGCTGGCATGGGCCGATTGCCGCAGTAGCTGCGCGAGCGCGTCGTGGTGCTCAGGCAGGCCCGGCTTGGCCGCCAAGCCTTGGTAGCGGGCGATGGCGGCGTCGGTATCGCCCTCCAGCGCCAGCACCTCGGCGATGTGCTCCTCCACCCACCACCAGCCAGCGACCTCCGCCGCCGCGAGTTCATAGAGCGCGCGGGCTTGGTCGGGCCGGCCCTTGCCGAGTGCCAGCACGCCGCGCTGCACGTGCAGCCAAGCCTTGAACTGCGCATCGGCGCTGGGCGAGAGCCGCTGGGTGTGCTCCAGCAAGCCTTGGGCTTCACTGACGTTGCCGCTGCGTGCATGCAGCACGGCGAGCCGCGTCAGTGCTGCGAGGGTTTCCTGCTGCCGCAGACTGGCGCGCAGGGCTGTGAGTGCGGCGGTGCTGTCGCCTTGCTGGTAGGCAATCTCGCCCACATAAGCGAGGCGGTCTGCCTCAGAAAACTGCGGGTTTTGGCAGCCGGCCAAAGCGCCCTGCGCTTCCGCTACACGGTGGACGGCCAGCAGCAGTGCCGTGCGCAAGGGGCAGTTCTGCGCGGGACTCGTCGCAAGCGCATCGCTGGCACGCAGGCGCTCTAAGCCAGCGTGCAGGTCTTGGTAGTCGCCACTGAGTTGCGCGCGCCGCCAAAACAAGCGGGCGGCCTCTGCTTGGCCCTCAGCGGTCTGAACGGCCGCCGTTGCGCGGGCGATCTGTTGGTCAATCTCATCCAGCAGCACCTGATACGGCACCGCGGCGGCGGCGACTGGCTGCGGGCTTGGGCGATCGCTGCTGCCGGCGTTGGCTGGCGGGGTGGGCCGCGTGCAGCCGCCCAGTGCAACGGACAGCAGCAGGCAGGCCGCAGCGGGCAGAAGCTGGCGGCCGCGCGTGCGGCGCTCAGACCGAGGCAGGCCCATCCTCAGGATTGGTCAATAACACCACGACCGCCTGCTCGGCGCTGCCGCTGGCGGCAAGCTCCAAGGCACGCGCGAGGGCGAGCAGGTTGGTGGCGTCTTGCGGCAGCGCATCCTCCGCCGCAAGGCTGGCCGCACGGGCGAGGGACTCCTCACTCGGCGCGTCGTAGCGGACGCGACCACTGGCGCGCAGCCATGCGTGCTCGCGCCAAAAGTAGTGGCCGTCTGTTCGGGCAGGGGTCTCCGCCGCCGCCACGCTGTGGAGTTGGGTTTCGTCGGCATCTAAGAACGGTTGCAAGAAGCCCAAGCCACTCGGGCCGGTATCGCGTGCGCATACAGCTGCGAGCACACCGGAAGCGGCATGCGGCAGCAACTGGCGGCGTGCTTCTAGGCCGATTACCGCTTGCAGATCGGCGACTATCGCCGGGTAGGGCGGCGGGCCAGCATCCAAGCCGCAGATATAGAAGCTAGCTTCGGGATCCTGCATCCATGCCCGCAAGGCCTCGACGCGCGCGTCGCCGGTCACCGCCGTGATCTGCACGCCTGGCGATTGCCCACGTTGGGCGAGCCGCTGTAGTGCTTGCTCGGTATCTGCGGCTAGGGTCTGCGGCACAAACAAATCCACCGGCAGGCCCAAACTCTCGGCGGCGGCGACGACGGCAAAGCCATGCCGCCCGCTGCGGGTACTCGCCACCACCTTCTTCTTGCCCAACTGCCGCGCCAGCAGCACTTGGCCGTAGGCGTTGATGCGCTGGCTCTCTTGTGGGGCGCGCAGGTCCTCGCGCTTGAGCCAGATCTGCGCACCCTGCACCGCTGCGGTGCAGCGCTCGGCCACGACCAGCGGGGTTGGCCGCCCGCCATCGCGGCGGTTCAGGTCCTGCAGCGCCTTGAGGTAGACGCTGTGGTTGGCGAGCCGCGTGTAGTCGTCCTTGAGCGCGCGCAGCATGGGCCGCAGGCCGGCGTCGAGTAGCTCGTCGTAATGGCGTGAGCGCTTGACGCAGCGCGCCGACAAATCGTGATGGAAGAGTGTTTCTTGCGGCACTAGGGCGCGGCCCATGGCGGCGATGGTTTCCCAAGCCGGATCATCTTGGCCAGAGCTCACTCCCGCGTACTGGCGCGCGTTTTCCAAAAAGCTCTCGACATCGCCAGCGGTGTAGCTCACTTCCAGCAGCTTGTAGCGCAAGTCCAGTGACTCAGGATTGACGTGCAGGGCCTTGCGCAGCAGCCGCGCCACCTCGCTGTAGAACTCTGGCCCAGCGGCAGTATTCGCGGCCGGTAGCGGCCCATCGAACATCTCCGCGAAGCTGCTGGCGGGTGGAATCAACGCCGCTTGATCGGCCCCTCGGTACAGGGTTTCGTCGGGGGCGGGAGGGTTTTCGGTGGCAGCGGCGGGGATGGTCGGTGCGCTCTTAGCGGCTGCCTGCAGGCGCAGCCGTGCTGCCGAGGCGCTCGACACTGCGGCGTCGTGCGCACGCGCGTCATTGCGGGCCGTGCTCTTGCGGCGGCGGGTTGCGCTATAGGATCGAACGCGCGCACGTCCCGAACGCCGCCGCATGCGCCGCCGCACCAAGTAGGCACCCACCAGTAAGAAGCACAGCAAGCTCAGCCCGAATAGCAGCGTCGGCAGGCCGCTGGGGCGCTCGGCGGAGGTGGGGGGCAGCGCGGTGGGCGCTGCGGCGGGGACTGGTGTCGCGCCTGTCGCCAACACGGGCGTGGATAGCCCCAGCTTGGCGCGGCTTTCCGGGCCAAGCTCGGTCTTTAGTGCCAACAGGGGGGTATCGACTCGGCGATCAATCCGCTGCGGCTTGAGGTTGAGGCTAGTCGCCCAAGCGAGGCCTCGCCGCTCGGGCGTGCTGGCGACGATGGCCGCTTCCTTAAGCGCAGCGGCAGCGAGCGCCAAGGTGGTGTCGGTGCCGTCGGTGCCGAGCAGTACCGGCTTGGCAGGCAGGCTGCTCGGTGCTTGGTAGACGTCGTCAGTGGTGGGCAAATCCACCAGCTCAAACAGCAGGGTGAAGGTCTCACTGAACTCGCCATCGCGGGTGCGGGCCTTGAGCAACAAGATGCCCATCGGCTCCTGCACTTTGCTCTGGCTGAGCACCCGCACGCGGGCTTTGTCGCCCAGCTCCAAGACCTCAATGCGCGCGTCGCGCAGAAGTTCGGGGCGCGTGATGTTGGCCGCGCGGTACTCCGCCTCAGTCGCGATGCGCACCTGAAAGCGGTCGTCATCTGGGTCTAGCGACGAGACCTGCAACTGTGCTTCTAAGGGCTCGCCGAAGTTCGATACCCGCTCGACGTCGGACCACTCAAGGGCCTGAGCAGGGGGTGCCGCGATCGCCAGAACCAAACCCACGGCGACCACCGCGTGTGGCAAGGAATGCGCAAAAAACCGTTCAATAACTGTGCGGTAGGACAAACGAAAAAATCCCTCGATTGAAGACGGTCTTCTGGTGACTACGGCCTTGCCACAGCGCGCCGCTGCATCTTAGGGCCAAGTGCTAGAGATTTCATAAAAGCGCGGTCGCAGGCAGCGCTGTAAACCTCGGCGAACAAAAACCTGGGCTCGGGGTCTGAAGGCTCTACCCAAATCTGCACAGGAGCGCGCCATGCTGACTGCCCGCCAAAGTTCCGCCTGCTTGCTGTTTGCCGTATTCGCCTGCTCCAGCGCGTTTGGTGAGGGCAAGGACAGCAAAGCAGAAGCTGCCCAGCCAGACTCTCCGGCCTTGGCGGAATGCCCAGCGCCCACGGGGTCGCGTATTCGTCCCAGCAAAGGCAGCGACTGCCCAAACCCCGCGCCCGGCGTCACGGTGTATAGCCAAGAGGACTTGGAGCGCACCGGCGAGGCTGAGGTTGGCGCAGCACTGCGCCGACTGGACCCGCGCCTATAAGTGCTGCCGCAGCCCAAAAAAAGCCCGCCGATTGGCGGGCTTTTTGTTCTACGCGGTTAAGCAGCAATTACTTATTGCGCAGCGCGTCGCGGATTTCCATCAGCAGCTTCTCTTCGTTGGTTGGCCCGGGGGGCGGCGCGGGCGCGGCTACTTCTTCCTTCTTCGCCGCGTTCATCGCCTTAACCAACAAGAAGATCGCGAACGCCACGATGATGAAGTTGAACGCGGCTTGGATCAGCTTGCCGTAGCCGAGCAGCACGGGTGCCACTTTTGCTGCCTCGTCGCCTTCCTTCAGCACTATCGCGGCCTTAGAGAAGTCAATCCCGCCCGTCACCATGCCGATCAACGGCATGAGCACATCGCCCACCAAGGAGGTGACGATCGCACCAAACGCACCGCCGATCACCACACCGACGGCCAAATCGACCACGTTGCCGCGCATTGCAAAGGTTTTGAACTCAGCCAAGATTCCCATCGTCATAACTCCCTAGATCAAGTGAAAAAGCGGGGCCGAGTTTATCTCTGCCGCTGACTTTCAACTGAACGCGCCCGCCGCGCCCAACCGCTGGCCGCTAAACTACGCCGCATGGTGCTCACCCGTTATCTCATCCGCGACGCCCTGAGCGCTTGGCTGGCCGTCGTCTTGGTGCTGCTGTCCATCCTCACCGCGACACGCTTCGCTTTTTTTTTAGCGATCGCCGCGCGCGGCGATTTGCCGCCGGACCTCCTGCTCAAGGTCGTGGGTTTGTCATCACTGCGCTACCTCGTCTTATTGACGCCGGTATCGCTGCTGCTGGGCGTCATGCTGTCGTTAGGCCGCCTCTACAAAGACAACGAAGTAGTGGCGATGACCGGCTGCGGTGTGAGCATGCGCAGCTTCTACAAACCCTACCTACTGCTGGGCGTGTTCATGGCTACCGTCACCGCCGTGTTCGCGTTTGCGATCAGCCCCTGGGCGGCCAAGCAGGCGGACTACCTGCGCAAAGACGCGCAGCGGCTGGTGCAGTACACCCCGTTTGAAGAGGGCCGGTTTAAGTCGGTCGCGAATGGCGATGCGGTGTTCTACACCAGCAGTTTGAGCGCCGACGGCAAGCGTCTGGGCGAGGTGCTCGCCTTTATTGAGGAGGACGGTGGCACCAGCCTCGTCACCGCGCGCGGCGGCAGCCAGACCATCGACACCAGCACCGGCGAGCGCGGCATCACCCTCGCCCAAGGCCAGCGGGTTTGGGTGCGCCCCGGCAATGCCGAGACCGAAGTCGCTCGCTTTGAGCGCTTCTTTACCCGCATCACGCCGCCGGAATTTGTCTTTAATTCCAATAGCCGTGCGATTAAATCGACGGCCTCTTTGGCGGCGTCCAGCGATGCCAAAGACCGCGCCGAGCTGCACTGGCGGATCGCAGCACCCCTCTCTGCGCTCGTGCTGGTGCTGTTGGCCGTGCCACTGGCGCACGCCAAGCCGCGCACTGGCCGCTACGCGCAGTTGATCTGGGGCGTGCTGGCCTATCTGCTCTACTCCAACCTCTTGAGTGCAGGCCAGACTTGGCTTGCCAAGGGCATGGTGCCGCCCGCCTTCGGGCTTTGGTGGGTGCACGTGCTGTTTTTGATGACCGCTGCGGGCCTGATTTGGCGCCGCAGCCGCGTGCAATGAGCGAGCAGCGCGCGCCGACCACCGCCGCGCGGCGCAGCTGGCCATGGGCGGTATTGCTGGTGGCGATCACGGCCGCGTTTGTATTGGGCTGGCAGCAAGCCAAGCGCCGCAGCCGCGCAGCCGAGCCCGCACTCGCGCAGCTCCGTGGCGACCCGCAGGAAGCACTCGCTGCGCAGTTGAGCCCGGAGCAGCGCTTGCGTGAGCTTGGCCGCAAATTGCAGTTGGCCAAAGCGCAGGAGCAATCGCTACGGCAGGAGCTCGCTGCCCTGCAACAGAACCACAAGCTCGACCGCGAAATCTGCCAGGCCGTGCGCGACAGCGTCACCAAGCTGGACGACGAAACCGCGAGCCTGCGCCAGCAACTCGCCTACTACAAAGGCTTAAGCGCTCCGCAGGATGCGCGCGCCGGTGTGCGCGTGCAGAGTCTCAAGATTTTCACCGGGGCCGATTCCCTGCGCTACGAACTGGTGCTGATGCAGTCCAACCGTGCTGAGGAGCGCATTGCTGGGACGGCGGACATCCAGATCATCGGTCACCGCGGCGAGGCTCCTGTCAGCCTCTCACTAGGCAGCCTCGTTCAGCAGGGGGATCGGGACTGGGTGTTTTCGTTCAAGTACTTCGATGAATTCAGCGGCAGCTTCAAGCTGCCGGAGCAATTCACGCCGGAGAAACTCATCGTCAGCCTCAAGGCCGTGAACGACCGCCCGATGGCCAGCGAAGAATTCCCTTGGGTGATGCTCACCACGCAAGCGCCCAGCCAAGAACCAGCGGCTGAGCCGCGCAGCAGCGACGCGCCCGACTGATAAGCTGCCCCCTCGCAAACCGCCGCACCGCCCCCATGGTGTGGCAAGCCGTAACCGCCGCATACCAGGAGTTTTCTGATGGACCTCAATGACAGCCTCGCCCCGCCCGCCGCGGTCAGCGCCGAATCCGCCGGAATGGTGTTTACCGAGTCGGCGGCTGAGAAGGTGAAGTCGCTGCTCAACGAAGAAGAAAACCCCGACCAAGTGCTGCGGGTGTTCGTCACCGGCGGTGGCTGCTCCGGCTTCAAGTACGGCTTTAATTTTGATGCGGCGGCGGCAGAAGACGACACCGCCGTCACCACCCTAGGCGTGACCTTGGTGGTGGACCCGATGAGCCTGCAATACCTCGAAGGTGCGACCATCGATTACAAAGAAACCGCAGAAGGCGCGCAGTTTGTGATCCGCAACCCCAATGCCCAAAGCACCTGCGGCTGCGGGTCTTCGTTTTCTGTTTAGTTCGGCTTAGCCGCGACAGCGGTTCTCGCACATTCCGCTGCGGCGGCCGCGCGTCGAAGCGGCGGGCGATATCGCTAAGCAGCAGCGCCTAGTCAGCGATGCGCTTCGCCGATAATTCGATACACCCAATACACAAGCGCCAGTGTGAAGGCGGCAGCTGCCGGAATGACCAGCGCTGTGAATTGCAGATGCTGATAGCTGTATGCGCCGACAGAGCTGCCGAGAATAAACCCCACGATCAGCAGCACAAAAAGCAGTGCTTTTCGGGTGTCTATCGGGTGTCCGCGCAGCCTAGCTCCGAGCATGGTGCCAAGGTCCGTGAACAGGCCTGAAACGTGTGTGGTTCTGATGGCTGCGCCACTGTAGGTGCTGACCATGCCGTTTTGCAGCCCACACGCTGCTGATGCTAGCAAGTGGCCAACATTAGAGCCGCGACCCAATGCGTGCATCGCCCACAAGAGTAAGCCGGCCTCAATCAATAATGCCAAGCTGTATCTGCGGCCCAGACGCAAAACCGCACCGTCAATGATGGCCCCGCTCAGCGCCGCGCCGAGCATGAACGAGACCATGATCAGCATTAAATGCGTGCCTTCTGCCAAATCCAAGTTGACTAGGGACAAACCCAGCAAAGTGGACGCGCCGGTCAGATGGGAAATGCCTTGATGCTTAAAGCCCAATAAGCCAATGGCGTTTACCGCCCCAGCGATAGACGCCAGCCAAAAACCGCCAACCTCAACCCAGCGCGGGAGTGCCGTAAACACGGGCGGTTAGCCGTGCACGGCTAGCGCACATTCAGGCGCTTCATCGCGCCTTCTAAACCCTTGAGGGTCATCGGGAACATTCGGTTCTGGCCCAGCAACTCGTTGACCATATTGATGCTCGGGGTGTGGCTCCAGTATTCCTGCTGGGTTGGGTTGATCCACACCGTGCGTGGGAATTGCCGCAAAAGGCGCTCGAAGCAGGTCGCCCCCGACTCCTCGTTCCAATGCTCGACGCTGCCGCCGGGCTGGCCAATTTCGTAAGGGCTCATGGTCGCATCACCGACGAACACCACGCGGGTGTCGGGCGAGTGCTTGTGAATCAGCTCGTGCAGCGGCGTGCGGTCGTTGTGCCGCCGCAGGTTGTCCTTCCACACGCTCTCATAGATGAAGTTGTGGAAGTAGTAATGCTCAAAGTGCTTGAACTCGCCCTTGGCGGCCGAGAACAGCTCCTCGCAGACGCGCACATGCGGGTCCATCGAGCCGCCGATGTCCAAAAACAGCAGCACCTTCACCGTGTTGCGCCGCTCGGGGACCATGTGCAAGTCCAGCCAGCCGGCGTTTTTAGCCGTACCTTCGATGGTGCCTTCGAGGTCCAAAACATCTGGCGCACCCTCCCGAGCAAACTTGCGCAGGCGGCGTAGCGCGACCTTGATATTGCGGGTGCCGAGCTCGATGGAATCATCCAGATTTTTGAACTCGCGCTTCTCCCAGACCTTCAGCGCGCCGCCACCGCCGCCCTTGCCGCCCATGCGGATGCCCTCTGGATTGAAGCCAGAGTTGCCGAACGGGCTAGTGCCGCCGGTGCCTATCCACTTATTGCCGCCGTGGTGCTGCTCTTTTTGCTCGTTGAGCCGCTCTTGCAGGGTTTTGAGCAGCTCTTCCAGCCCGCCCAGCTTCTGGATTTTGGCGCGCTCCTCGTCGCTGAGCGTGCGCTCAAACTGCTTTTGCAGCCACTCCGGCGGCACACTGGCGAAGAGCTCGCCCGTCACCGCCTGCACGCCTTTGAAGTAGGCGGCAAAGGCGCGGTCGAAGCGGTCGTAATGCGCCTCATCCTTCACCAAGGCGGTGCGCGAGAGCACATAAAATTCGTCGAGCGAAAACGCCGCAAAGCCCTTGCTCAGCGCTTGCAGCAGGCTGAGGAACTCCGACAGCGAGGCTTTGACGCCCGCCGCCCGCACCGCCGCAAAGAAGGTAAACAGCATGACGCTACTGGCCTAGCCGCGCCGCGACATAAACGCCACGCGCTCAAACAAGTGCACGTCGGCTTCGTTTTTGAGCAGAGCACCGTAGAGCGGCGGCAGCGTTTTTTTGCTGGCGGTTTCGTGCAGCGCTTCGGCGGGGATGTCCTCGGCGACCAAGAGCTTGAGCCAATCCAGCAATTCCGAGGTGCTGGGTTTTTTCTTCAAGGTCGCGATTTCGCGCAGCCCAAAAAATACGTTGAGGGCTTCATTGATGAGGTGCTTTTTCAAGCCCGGGTAGTGGACATCGACGATTTTTTGCATCGTCTCCTTGTCGGGGAACTTGATGTAGTGGAAGAAGCAGCGGCGCAGAAAGGCGTCGGGTAGTTCCTTCTCGTTATTCGAGGTGATCAGGATGATCGGGCGCACGGCGGCGCGCACGGTTTGCTGGGTTTCGTGGACGTAGAACTCCATCTGATCGAGTTCGCGCAGCAAATCGTTGGGGAACTCGATGTCCGCCTTGTCGATTTCGTCAATCAACAGCACCGGCCGCACGGGGCTCTCGAAGCACTCCCAAAGTTTGCCTTTGACGATGTAGTTGCTGATCTGTGCACTCTTGGCTTCGCCCAATTGGGCGTCGCGCAGGCGTGCCACGGCGTCGTATTCATAGAGGCCGTGCTGGGCCTTGGTGGTGCTCTTAATGCCCCAATCAAAAAACGGCGCACCGAGTGCGCGGGCGACTTCCTTAGCCAGCTGGGTTTTGCCGGTGCCGGGTTCGCCTTTGATCAGCAAGGGCCGCTCTAGGGCCACTGCGGCATTGACCGCGAGCATGAGGTCATCGGTGGCGACGTAGTCTTGGGTGCCGGTAAATCGCATCAGCGCTTCTCAGTGGGGCAATCAAATTGGGGAGCTGCAAGTCTATGGGCTAAGCACTGCGGAGTGCTAAGGTTACGCATCTATGCCTAGGCTCCGGCTTGGGCACTCCAGCCCTTTATTGACCCGCATTACTGATATGACCATCGCACGCTCTGTTGCCGTCTTCGCCCTCGCCGCACTTTCTGCCACCGCGGCCTACGCGAGTGAGGCTGTCCCCGCACCGACCTGCGTGCGCCCGGAAATCCCTGCGGCCGATAAGAACCTGACCGACGCGCAAGCCAAGAAAGTCAACGCCGATAGCAAAGCCTTCGCCGACTGTGCAGCGGCCTACCACGCGGCACGCAAGCAGTCGGTCGATGCCGCCAATGCGGTGATGCGCCAGCAAGAGCTACTCGCTAAGGCGCATGTCGAGGCTGCCAATAAGCTGCAAGGCGAAGTGAATGCGTTTATCGCTGAGCTCAATGCCAACGTCGCCGCGCGCGACAAAGCACAAAAAGCCGGCAAGTAACTAGCTAGCTAGCTAGCCAAGCGCTTGAGCCCTGATGCAAGTCGGGGCTTAAGGCTTGGCGGCGGGGCCGTCCTCCGACGGTAGCTCCGGTGCGGAGAAATGGCAGGCGGAGAATTGATCCAGCCCAGCCCGTACACGGCGTAGCGCTGGGGTGACTCTGCCGCAGTGGTCGTCTGCAATCGGGCAGCGGCTGCGGAACACGCAGCCCAGCAATGGGGCCGTGACGCTCGGCGCATCGGCACCGAGTTTGGCCTTGGTTTCGGCGCGCGCGACGACGGGCTCAGCCACCGCATTTGCCGGCTCCGGCGCGCCCGTGGCCTCCTGAGCGGGTTCGGCGTCCGTCGCTTCCCGCTCCAGCACCGGAACCGCCTTCAGCAAGGCTTGGGTATAGGGGTGCGCGGGTTGGCTGAAGATTTGGCCGGCGTCGCCTTGCTCCATGACGCGGCCGGCGTAGAGCACCAAAACGCGGTCGCTCAGCTGGGAGACGACGGCGAGGTCGTGGGAAATAAACAGCAGGGTCAGGCCGAACTCGGCCTGTAGCTCGCGCAATAGATTGATGATCTGCGCCTGCACCGAGACGTCGAGTGCAGACGTGGGCTCGTCACAAATCAATAGTTTGGGGCCGACGACGAGCGCTCGGGCAATCCCCACGCGCTGACATTGCCCGCCGGATAACTCGCGCGGGCGCTTGGCAGCAAGGCTGGCGTCCAAGCCCACCCTTTGCAGCATGGCGAGCGCTCTGGCGCTGCGCTCGGCGGCGGAGAGCTCCGGCATCAGCGCTTTGAGCGGCGCTTCGACCGCCTTTTGGATGGACTGGCGAGGGCTTAGGCTCTCAGCGGGGTTCTGAAACACCAGCTGGATATCGCGCCGCAGCGGTTGCCATTGCTTCTCGGTCAGCCGTGAAAGCTCGCGGCCATTGAATTGGATCGCCCCAGCATTGGCGCGCTGCAATCCGACCAGAGTTTTCGCCAAGGTGGATTTGCCGGAGCCGGACTCGCCGACGATGCCCAAGGTTTCGCCAGGCCGCAGATTGAAGTCGATGTAGTCCAAAGCGCGGGCCACGCGGCGCTCTTGCCAGGGCAGGTAACGCGGTAACTCAAAGCGTACGCAGAGGCGGCGGACAGTCAGCAACGGCGGGGAGATGGGCATCCCGCTATTTTCACACGCGCGCCGGTCTTTGCGCGCCCCAAACGTGCGGCGCGGCGATACCGGTAAGCGCCTAGATGCTCACCGCTACCGCCGCGCCGATTCACCGTTACTGCTGCAATGCGCGCAACATCCAAGCGGTTTTCTCATGCACTTGCATGCGTTGGGTGAGCAGATCCGCCGTGGGCTCATCGCCCGCGTCATCGGCCACCGGCAACACCGCGCGCGCGGTCTTCACGCAGGCTTCGTGGCCCTCCATCAACAAGCGGACCATTTCCATAGCCTCTGGCACACCGTCGGTTTCTTTGATGCTGGAGAGCCGCTGGAATTGGCTGTAGGTGCCCGGCGCATTGAAGCCCAACGCGCGGATGCGCTCAGCAATGACATCCACTGCGAGCGCGGCTTCGGAATAGTGGGTCTCAAACATCAAGTGCAGCGAGTTGAACATCGGCCCCGTCACGTTCCAATGGAAGTTATGGGTCTTCAAGTAGAGGGTGTATTCGTCCGCCAAAAGGCGGGAGAGCCCATCGGCCAAGTTGCTGCGTTGGGTCTTGCTAAGGCCGATATCTGGCTCTTTGACCGACGATTTAGGGCTGGCGGCGGGTTTTGTGGTCTTGCTCATAAATTCCTTTTTTCAGATTGGGCAGATGATTAGCGTAGTCACGACACAGAGACCCTGCGCGGCAGGCAATCCTTTGCTCGGCATTAACAAAAGCTATGGGTCTTGTCGTATCGCTAATCATCCCCACATCGGATGAATTCGGTTTGAATACGCGCCGTCTTGTGCAATCTGCCGATTGCCCCCACCGTGGTTATCTAAGGTCTTTTATGTCGCTGCCCGTATTGCCCGCCTTTGCCCAACTCAAGCCGGAAGCCTGTGTGGCCGCGCTCGACACTACCCTGAGCGATAACCGCGCCCAACTCGCCCAATTGCTCGCCCGCCCCGCCGAGTCGCAAACTTGGGCGGCGCTGGTCGAACCCCTAGATGCGATGGGCGAGGCGGTGAGCCGCAGCTTTGGCCCGATCAGTCATTTGTTTGGCGTGTGGAGCACGCCGGAATGGCGCGCTGCCTATAACGATGCGCTGCCCAAACTCACCGAATACTCCGTTGAAATCTCTCAAAACGAGGGGCTGTTTCAGGCCTACCAAGCCCTTTCCGATGCCCGTGGCTTCGCCAAGGAATCGCCGACGCGGCAGAAGATCGTGCTGGACGCGCTGCGCGATTTCCGCCTCTCAGGCATCAGCCTGCCTGCCGCGGAAAAAGCCCGCTACAAGGAGCTCTCCCTGCACTTAAGCAAGGAACAAAGCCAGTTTGAAGAGCGGCTGATGGACTGCGTACAGGCCTACGCGTTGCTGATCACCGACGAGGCGCAACTGGACGGCATGAGCAGCAGTGCAAAAGCCGCCGCTGCCGCCAAAGCCGCTGCCAAGAACCAGCACGGCTGGCTGCTGACTCTGGACTTCCCCAGCTACGACGCCGTCATCACCCATGCCAAGAGCCGCAAGCTGCGTGAGCAGCTGTATCGCGCCTTTGCGACTCGGGCCAGCGATCAAGGCGAACATGGCGCGGCCTTCGACAACAGCAAGGCCATCGAGCAAATCCTCAGCTTGCGGCAGGAGCAGGCCAAGATGCTGGGCTTTGCCCACTTCGCGGAACTATCCCTTGCGACCAAGATGGCGGACTCGGTCACGGAGGTCGAAGCGTTTCTGTTGGAGCTGGCGCACAAAGCGCGGCCCTTTGCCGAGCGGGAACTCGCCGCGCTAAAAGCACTCGCCGCGCAGGATGGCATAGAAGACTTCCAAGCCTGGGACATGGCCTATTACAGCGAGAAACTGCGCGAAGCCACGCTGGGCTTATCGGATGAAGCACTGCGCCCGTACTTCCCCATGCCGCAGGTTTTGGCAGGCCTCTACGACTTGATCGAGCGCCTCTACGGCCTAAAAATTGAACCCCTGCCGGCGGTAGAAACTTGGCATTCGGACGTCACCGCATGGGGTTTGCGCCACCCAGACGGTGAATGGGTCGGCGCGTTTTATCTCGACCCCTACGCCCGCCCTGAGACAAAACGCGGCGGTGCATGGATGGACGAATGTCTGATTCGCCGCCGCTCGCTCGCCCAAGGCCTGCAATTGCCGGTGGCTTATTTGGTCTGCAATTTCACGCCGCCGCCCGCAGCGAATGCCGATGGCTCGCAAGACCCTAGCCTGCTCACCCACGACGAAGTACTGACGCTATTCCACGAGTTTGGCCACGGCCTGCACCACTTGTTGACGCAAGTCGATGAGGCCGCTGTATCAGGTATTCGCGGGGTGGAATGGGATGCCGTCGAACTGCCCAGCCAGTTTATGGAGAACTTCTGCTACGAGCCGGCGACGCTGAAACTCTTTGCTCGGCATTGGCAAACTGCTGCCGCGATGCCGGATGCCATGATCGAGCAACTCCGCGCAGACCGGCAGTTTCTCTCGGGCCTAGCCACCTTGCGGCAGGTGGAATTCGCCCTGTTCGATTTGCGCTTGCACTGCCAGCAAACGCCACCAGATGCGGCCCAGGTGCTAGAAACTTTGGTCGCGGTGCGCAAGCAAGTCGCCGTGACCCAAGCGCCAGCCTATAACCGCATGCCGTGGAGCTTCGGCCATATCTTTGCAGGCGGCTACGCAGCGGGTTACTACAGCTACAAATGGGCGGAGGTACTTTCGTCGGATGCCTTTGCTGCATTCGAAGAGTCAGGTTTTTCCTTAGAAACTGGCCATCGGTTTCGCGATCAAATCCTTGCAGCCGGGGGCTCACGGCCGGCAATGGAAAGCTTTATCGCCTTCCGTGGCCGCAAGCCGGAGGTGGATGCTTTACTTCGCCATTGCGGCATGAGTATCACTGGCTAAGCGGTTTATTTAATCGAATTAAGCGATAGAAGTTGATTAAACGCTCGATTTGTAGATAATGCCGCATCGTGATTCCCACACGACTCCCTGCTGTTTCCCCACTTTATAGAGAGAAACCATGAACGATCTTTCCAAAATGAGCCTCGACGACCTGATCGGTCTAGAGAAGCAAATCGGCGTTGAAATCGAGTCCCGCCGCAATGCGGAGAAAGTAAAAGCCCAGAAGGAAATCATGGATCTGGCCACGCGTTACGGCATGGTTGTGAGCTTCGCCGGCGCTTCCACCGGTGGCAGCAAGGCCGCCAAGGCCCCCAAGGCAAAAGGCACCGTAGCCGTGAAGTATCGCCACCCACAAGACAGCAACCTGACTTGGACCGGCCGTGGCCGCTCGCCCGTCTGGGTTGCCGAGTGGAAGGCCAAGCACGGTTCTTTGGACGGCATCGCTGTCTAAAA
>CAZHTI010000024.1:0-2218 GCA_964535755.1 uncultured Salinisphaerales bacterium
GGCATCACCGGCAGCAACGGCAAGAGCACGGTGACGACCTTGGTCGGGGAAATGGCCAAAGCCAGCGGTTTGGTCACTGCTGTCGGCGGTAACTTGGGCACACCAGCCATCGCACTATTGGCCGATGACGTCGAGGTTTACGTCTTGGAGCTCTCCAGCTTCCAATTGGAGGCCACCCACAGCCTGCGCTGCACGGCCGCGACGATCCTGAATCTCTCTGAGGATCATCTCGACCGCCACGGTGACATGGACGCCTACGCCGCGGCCAAGGCGCGCATCTTCAATGGCTGCGGCTTCATCGTCGGCAACCGCGACGACGCTGCGGTGATGGCGCTGCTCCCAGCGCAAGAAACGCGCTGGAGCTTTGGCCTGACGCCGCCCGATTGGCAGGCCATGCGGAGCGGCGACCACGCGCTGGCCTACTTTGCCAAGGGCACGCTGGAGGGTGCTGCTGACGACTGCATCGGCCTCTATGCCCGCCCGCCCAAGCACTTTGCCGACGCCCCCGCCCGCATTGCCCAGCCGCTGCTGCCGGTGTCCGAGGTGAAGATCGCCGGCTCGCACAACCTCTGCAATGTGATGGCCGCCGTGGCGCTCAGCTTTGCCTTCCCGGTCGCAACCTCTGCCTCGGATGACGCCGCCGCTGCACTGCGCGCCATCGGCCAGTTCAACGGCCTGCCACACCGCTGCGCATTCGTCGCCGAGATCAACGGCGCGCGCTACTACAACGACAGCAAGGGCACTAACGTCGGCTCCACGCTCGCTGCAATCCACGGCCTGCCCGCGCCGGTGATTTGGCTGGGCGGCGGGCAGGGAAAGGGGCAGGACTTCACCCCGCTCGCCGCAGCACTCGCCGCTAAGGCCGACGCCGCGATTGTCTTTGGTGAGGATGCTGCTGCGATCGAAGCCGCCATCCTTGGCAGCGTGCCGGTGTACCGCGAGCCGACGATGGCTGCGGCGATCACCCGCGCACGCAGCTTGGCAGGGGAGGGGGCCAGCGTGCTGCTCTCGCCCGCTTGCGCCTCATTCGACCAATTCAAAAGCTATGTTGATCGCGGCCAGCAGTTCGAAGCCGCCGTGCGTGCGCTCGCCCCTGAGGTACGGGCATGAGCCATTACGCCAGCCTGTCACCGTTTAGCCTGCCGCAAAGCAAATACGGCCTAGACGGCTGGTTCTGCGCTGGAGTTGCCGTACTCGCAGCGCTCGGCTTGGTGATGGTCGCCTCGGCCAGTGTCGCCACCGGCGAGAAACTGGGCGGCTCCAGCCTGTTCTTCTTCTGGCGGCAGCTCCTGTTCTTTTTGCTAGGTGTCGCCACCTGTGTCGGCCTGATGTGCGTGACGACCGAGGCCCTGCAGCGCCATCGCTGGTGGATCTTGCTCGGCTGCTTTGTGCTGCTGCTGCTGGTGACCACCATGGGCGTCACCGTCAACGGTGCTAAGCGCTGGCTCGATTTGGGGGTGTTCCGCTTGCAGGTTTCTGAGCCCGTCCGCCTAGGCTTTATCGTCTGGCTCGCTGGGCATCTGGTGAAGCGGCAGATGGAGGTGCAATCAACACTGTTCGGATTCCTTAATCCCTTTTTGTTCTTGGGATTAGTCTCGATCTTCTTCCTGATCGGCCGGGATCTAGGCGCTACCGTCATCCTCGCCGCCGTCACGCTGATGATGTTGTTCTTGGCGGGCGCACGAATCCGCTACATCACCTGCATCGGCATGATCCTGGCAGGCATTCTGGTGGCACTGATTAAATACGAGCCATACCGCGTCGCCCGCGTGTTCAGCTTCACCAATCCTTGGAAGGACGCGCTCGGCTCTGGCTACCAACTCTCGCAATCCCTGATCGCGGTTGGCCGTGGCGAAGTCTGGGGCGTGGGTTTAGGCAACAGCGTGCAAAAGCTGGGTTACCTGCCAGAAACCCACACCGACTTCATCTTCGCCATCTATGGCGAGGAGTTCGGATTGGTGGGCATAGCGGTGATGATTGCCCTATTTGCGCTGGTGGTCTGGCGTGGCTTCGTCATCGGCCGCGTCGCAGAGAACCTCGACCGTCGCTTTGCCGCCTACCTCTGCTATGGCCTCGCCGGCTGGCTGGGTCTGCAAGCACTGATCAACATGGGGGTGAACCTTGGCGCGCTGCCCACCAAGGGCCTGACGCTGCCGCTGATTAGTTACGGCGGCTCCAGTCTCATCACGGTGAGCGCGATGATCGGCCTGATGCTGCG
>CAZHTI010000024.1:2318-30851 GCA_964535755.1 uncultured Salinisphaerales bacterium
GTCGCCGAGCAATTGCGCCTGCAAGGGCACGAAGTGCGCTGGATGGGCGCGCCCAATAGTTTTGAGGCCAGCAAGGTGCCGGCTGCGGGCATCGCCATGGACTATGTGCAGATCACTGGCCTGCGCGGCAAGGGGGCGCTGGCATTGTTCGCAGCACCCATCCGCTTGCTGAAAGCCGTCGCTCAGGCCTTTGCCATCCTGCGCCGCGAGCAGCCCAACGTGGTGCTCGGTATGGGGGGCTTCGTCGCCGGCCCTGGGGGTTTGGCAGCGCGCCTCTGCGGCAAGGCGCTGGTGATTCACGAGCAAAACGCCGCTGCCGGGTTGACCAATCGCCTGCTCGCCAAAATCGCCCACACGGTGTTGCAGGCCTTCCCCCACACCTTTGCCCGAGGCCATACCGTAGGCAATCCGGTGCGCGCAGGCTTTGCCGAGCTCGCCGAGCCCACCGTACGGATTAGCCCATTGAACCCTGCGCGCGTGCTGGTCGTCGGCGGTAGCCAAGGGGCAAAGGCGCTGAACCAAATCGTGCCCGCCGCACTAGCACTTCTGCCTGCCAGCGAGCGCCCGAATCTGCGCCACCAAGCGGGGCGCACGCTGGACGTCGCCACCGCCAGCTTCGCCCAAGCCGGTGTCGCCGATTGCGCCCAAGTCGAAGCGTTTATCACCGATATGCCCGCTGCCTACGCGGCTGCGGACTTGGTGATTTGCCGCAGCGGTGCCTCCACCATTGCCGAGCTCTCTGCTGCCGGTTGCGCCAGCATTTTGGTGCCCTTCCCATATGCCGTGGATGACCACCAGACGGCGAATGCGCGCTACCTCGCAGACGCCGGTGCGGCCGTGCTGATTACCGAAAAAGACCTGACGCCAGCGCGCTTGGCGACTGAAATCAAGACCTTGCTGGGCGACCGCGAGCGCTTAGTCGCCATGGCCAACGCCGCCCGTGGCAAGGCTTGGCGCGACGCAACCACAGCCATCGTCGAAGCACTGCTGAACGCCTCGCGCCCAACCTCACACGTCCCACGGCAGGCCGCATGAAGAACCTCGCCCAAACCCAGATGCGCAGCGTCCAGCGCATCCACTTCCTCGGCATCGGCGGCTCCGGCATGAGCGGCATCGCAGAGGTGCTCATCAATCTCGGCTACCGCGTCAGTGGCACCGACCTCAAGCCTTCAGCTGCCACCCAGCGCCTGACTGAGATGGGTGCCACTGTGTTCTTCGGTCACGCCGAGGAAAACGCCCACGGTGCCGATGTCATCGTCGTTTCCACCGCCGTCAAAGTCGGCAATCCGGAGCTGGAGTGGGCGCGCGCGCATCGCGTGCCCATCGTCCGCCGCGCAGAAATGCTCGCCGAGCTGATGCGCTTCCGCTACGGCATCGCCATCGCCGGTACCCACGGCAAAACCACTACCACCAGCTTAGTGGCGAGCGTGCTGGCGGAAGGCGGCATCGACCCCACCTTCGTGGTCGGCGGCAAGGTCAAAGGTGCCGGTGCTAACGCCAAACTCGGTGCGGGCAATGTGTTGGTGGCCGAGGCCGATGAGAGCGACGCCAGCTTTTTGCACCTCTCGCCGATGGTTTCCGCCGTCACCAATATCGACGCCGATCACCTCGAAACCTACGGCGGCGACTTCGCCAAACTCAAGGCGACGTTCATCGAGTTTCTGCACCGCCTGCCGTTCTATGGGCTGGCCGTGCTCTGCATTGACGACCCAGTGGTGCGCGAACTGCTGCCGCAAGTTGGCCGCCCGATGGTCACCTATGGCTTTGCCGAGGATGCCGATGTGCAAGCGGTGGACGTCGTCGCCGAAGGCAGCGGCCAGCGCTTCACCGCAGTGTTTAAAAAGGACGGCGTGCGCGAGCCCTTCCACCTCAATCTGCCCGGCCTGCACAACGTGCAAAACACGTTGGTGGCGCTCAGCATTGCCCGCGAGCTAGGCGTGAGCATGGCTGCTGCCCGCACCGCGCTGGAGAAATTCGCCGGTGTTGGCCGTCGTTGCGAGCCACACGGCGTGCTGGATATGCAGGGCAGCAAAGTCACGGTGATTGACGACTACGGCCATCACCCACGCGAGCTGGCGGCGACCTTCCAAGCGGTGCGCTCGTCCCACCCCGGTAAGCGCCTTGCCGTGGCGTTCCAGCCGCATCGCTACAGCCGCACCCGCGATTTGTTCGATGAGTTCTGCGAGGTGCTCTCCACGGCCGACGCGCTGCTGTTGTTGGAGGTTTATGCGGCCGGCGAAGCCCCGATTGCCGGCTACGACAGCAAGGCTTTAGCACGCGGCATCCGCGCCCGAGGCAAAGTCGAGCCGGTGGTGGTGAAGACGGTTGCCGAGCTGCCCGATGCGCTCATCGGCGTGGTGCAGGACGGCGATGTGCTGCTCACGGCGGGTGCTGGCGATGTCGGCCAAGCACCCGGTCTGCTGAGCGCTCAATTCGCGCTGGTCGAGGGAGCGCAAGCCGCATGAGCAGCCTGCGCCACAACGTGCCGATGAGCGAGCACACCAGTTGGCGGGTCGGCGGGCCTGCGCGCAGCTTTTTTGAGCCCAGCGATAGGGCCGACCTGATTCGTTTTGTCCGTGAGCTGCCAGCCGATGAACCCCTGCTTTGGGTCGGCCTTGGCAGCAACTTGTTGGTGCGCGATGGCGGCTTTGCGGGCACGGTCATCCATCTGCACGGCGCGCTCGATGCGCTCAGCATTGATGGCGCGACCATCACTGCCGAGGCTGGCGTGCACTGCGCGCGGCTCGCCAAGTTCGCGCAGCAGCAGCAGCGCGCGGGCTTGGGTTTTATGGCAGGCATCCCCGGCACCGTCGGTGGTGCTTTGGCGATGAATGCCGGCGCTTGGGGTGGCGAGACTTGGCCGGTGGTGGCTGAGGTCGAAACCATCAGCCGCAGCGGCGAGACTGCGTGGCTGCCGGCTGCCGCCTTCCCCCACGGCTATCGACATGTCGAGCTGCCTTCAGGCTTCGCGGGTTTTCTCGCTGCGCGCTTTGACACCAGCGACGACCAAGACGGTGCGCATGCGGCCTACACCAAGGATGCCCTTGCCAAGCGCAAGGCCAGCCAACCAGTCGGCAAACCGAGCGCAGGCTCCACCTTCCGCAATCCGGAGGGCGACCACGCCGCACGCCTGATTGAGGCCTGCGGGCTGAAAGGCTTTGCCATAGGCGGCGCGCATGTCAGCCGCCAGCACGCCAATTTTTTGATTACCGAAGCCGGTGCGACCGCCGCCGACGTCGAGGCCCTAATCGCCCACATCCAAGCCACCGTGCAAGCCAAAACCGGCGTGCTGCTGCACCCAGAAGTGCGCATGGTGGGAGAGCCCGCATGAGTACCTCCCACGTCCCACATCCCACATCCCAAGACCCAGCGATTTTTGGCAAAGTCGCTGTGCTCATGGGCGGCTGGAGCGCTGAGCGCCAAGTCTCGCTGTGGAGCGGCGAAGGTGTCGTCGCTGCCCTGCGCGAGAAAGGCCTAGACGTGCTGGCACTCGACGTCAGCAGCCCCGAGCAACTGTTTGGCTTACGGGCCCAAGGCGTAACGCGCGCCTTCAACATCCTGCACGGCACCGGCGGTGAAGACGGCACCGTGCAGGCCATTCTCGATGTGCAGGGCATTGCCTACCCGGGCTCCGGTGTGCTGGCCTCAGCACTCGCCATGGACAAGCTGTTCACCAAGCGCATTTGGAAGGCCGAAGGTTTGCCGACCGCGGACTTCCGCGTCGTCACCAGCATCGCCGAGGTCGAAGCCGCCGCCGCTGCCTTCGGCTACCCCTTCATATTGAAGCCCGCCGCCGACGGCAGCAGTGTCGGCGTCAGTAAAGTGAAGGCCCCGGAGCAAATCGCTAAGGCCTATGCCGATGCCTTAGGTACTAGCGGCCACAACGTGGTGATGGCGGAGGCTTTTGTCGCAGGCGGCGAGTACACCTGCCCGGTGCTCTGTGGTTCGGCACTGCCGATCATTCGCATTGAGCCGGACGGCGAGTTCTACGACTTCCACGCCAAGTACATCAGCAACAACACCCGCTATCACTGCCCGTCTGGCCTGCCTGCGGCGCTTGAGGCGAGCATCCAAGCCCAGTGCTTGAAGGCTTTCGCCCTCTTGGGTTGCAAGGATTGGGGCCGCGTGGATTTCCTGATGGGCGATGACGGCGTGCCGATGCTGCTGGAGGTCAACACCCTGCCGGGCATGACCTCGCACTCCTTGGTGCCCATGGCCGCGAAGGCCAGCGGGCTGTCCTATGCCGACCTCTGCCTGCGCTTGCTTGAAGCCACGCTCCCAGAGGAGGGCAAGGCCTAAACCATGAGCTACGCCGCCGCCATACAGCAGCGTCATCACCGCGATGCGAGCCGCAGCCCAGGGCTGCCGCCGTTCGTGCGCGATGCGCTGCTGAGCGTCGTGGCTTTGGTGGCGACGGCGCTGGCGGTCCACTACGCACTCAAGCGGCTGGACACTCCCGTCGAGCAGCTCGCGGTGAACGGCAGCCACCAACGGGTCAGCGCCAGCGAAGTCGCCAGTGTCTTGGAGCCGGCGCTGGATGTCTCGCTATTGCAGGTCGACCTAGCCCAAGCCCGCAAGGCCTTGGAGAAACTCCCTTGGGTCGCCAGCGCGCGGGTTGACCGCGTCTGGCCTGCGAAGGTTTCCGTGCAACTGCGTGAGCGCGAAGTCTTCGCCCGCTGGGGCAAGGCAGAAGCTGTCTCCACCGAGGGTGTGGTGTTCGCCGTCGGCGATGAAAAACTCCCCGACTTGCTGCCGATGCTCGAAGGCCCAGCAGGCCGCGAGCGCGAGGTGATGGAGCTGTATTTGAGCCTTGCCGATCGCCTCGCCGAGACGCCGTTCTCGCCCACCGCACTGCGCCTAGATGCCCGTGGCGACTGGAGTGCGACCACCAAGAGCGGCGTGCTGCTGCGCTTTGGCCGTGAGTCGCCGCTGAACTATGTCGAGCGCTTAAAGCTCGTGGTGCTGCCGGAGTTGGGCAGCCGTTTGAACCAAGTCGCTCGCGTGGACTTGCGTTACGCCAACGGCTTTGCCGTGTCTTGGCGCGCAGCACCGGCGGACGACGCCTCCGTATTTGATGACCCCGAAAGCCGTGCACAACCTGCAGGCAGGAACACCCCATGAGCCGTAAACCAGAACCCAATTATTTGTTTGCCCTCGACGTCGGCAGCTCCAAGGCCGCCGCCCTGATCGCCGAAGTAATGGCCGATGGCAAGTTGCGCATCGTCGGCCTAGGCCAGTACCCCAATAAAGGCCTGAAGAAAGGCGTGGTCGCCAATATTGACCAGACCGCGCAGGCGATCCAACGGGCGGTCGAGAATGCCGAGCACATGGCCAACTGCCGAGCCCGCAGCGCCCACGTCGCGATTACGGGCACCCACATCAAGAGCACGACCAAGAGCGGCGTGGTGGCCATCAAGCACCGCGAAGTCAGCCGTCGAGACGTCGATGCCGCCGTTGAGAACGGCTCAGCGCTCGCCATCCCCGGCGACCTGCAAGTCATGCATGTGCTGCCGCAGGAATATGTGGTGGATGGTCAAGAGGGCATCTCTGACCCCATTGGCATGAACGCGGTGCGCTTGGACGTGCACGTGCACATCATCACCGGCATGCAAAGTGCGGCCGAGAACCTGCGCAAGTGCGTGGAGAAAGGCGGCGTGGTGCCGGAGAAACTGGTGGTCAGCCACTTAGCCTCCGCCGATGCGGTGCTGACCGACGATGAGCGCGAACTGGGTATTGCCTGCGTCGATATTGGCGGCGGCACCACGGATATCGTCGTCTATCACGGCGGCGCGATCCGCCACACGGCGGTGCTGCCCATCGCCGGCGACCAAGTCACCAATGACATCGCCGTGGCGTTCCTGACGCCGACTCAGCACGCTGAGGAAATCAAGCTGAACTATGGCTGCGCGCAGCCGTGGATGGTGCAGCCGGGTGAGGCCATCGAAGCCCCCAGCGTCGGCGATGCGCCTCCCCGCGCATTCTCACGGGATGTCCTAGTGGGCGTGATTCGTCCGCGCTACGAGGAGCTATTCCGCTACGTCGCGCGCGAGTTGCATAAGTCCAACATGTTGGGCCGCATCCCCGGCGGCTTGGTGCTCACGGGGGGTGCCGCGCAACTGCCCGGCGTGGTCGAACTCGCCGAGGAGGTGTTGGAGCTGCCCGTGCGTTTGGGCCTGCCGACCGGCACCGAAGGCATTGATGCAGTCGCCCATGACGCGAGCATGGCGACCGCGGTCGGCCTGCTGCATTACGCCAAACGCATGCGCCCCGATATGGCGCGGGCAACGGCGGGCGGGGGCGATGGCGTGAGCGTGGTGACCCGCTCCGTCAACTGGGTGAAGAACTGGTTCACCAGCAGCTTTTAAGGGCCTTGCCGGAGGACGGCAGGGCTGAGGGTTTTGTGGTGCAAGGGCGGCGCATACGCGCCAAGCGGTAGGCAGTACCGAAGCAATTCGGAAGTGATTCGACAGTGATTTAGGGCAATCCAAACAGGAGCAATTTTATGGCTGGGACTATGCAGGAAATTTTTGAAATCGCCGATGGCTTAAAAGAAGGCGCGGTCATCCGCGTGATCGGCGTCGGTGGCGGCGGTAGCAACACCGTAGAGCACATGACCAAGGGTGGCGTGGAGGGCGTAGAGCTGTTTTGCGCCAACACCGACCGCAAGCACTTGGAAGGCTGCGTTACCGCCAACCAAATCCAGCTCGGCACGCTGCTGACGCGCGGCTTGGGCGCTGGCTCGCGCGCTGAGGTTGGCCGCATGGCGGCAGACGAAGACCGCGAGCGCATCGCAGAGTTGCTGAAGGGCACGGACTTGCTGTTCATCACCGCTGGCATGGGCGGCGGCACCGGCACCGGGGCTGCACCCGTGATCGCCGAAATCGCCCGCGAGATGAAGATTCTCACGGTCGCGGTGGTCACCAAGCCGTTCCAAGGCGAAGGCGGCAAGCGTATGGAGCAAGCCAACGCCGGCATCAGCAAATTGGCGGAGACCGTCGATAGCCTGATCGTCATCCCCAACGACAAACTGCGCTTGGTGCTCGGCGGCAAGGTGAGCTTGAAGGAGGCCTTCGCCAAGGCCGACGATGTGCTGAAGAATGCCGTGATGGGCATCAGTGATCTCATCACCCGCCCGGGTCTGATCAGCGTGGACTTTGCCGACGTGCAGACGGTGATGGGTGCGCGCGGTATGGCGATGATGGGCGTGGGCATCGGTACTGGCGAAAACCGTGCGGAAGTCGCTGCCTCAGCGGCACTCTCCAGCCCCTTGCTGGACGATATCCAAATCCGCGATGCCCAAGGCCTGCTGATCAATATCACCTGCGATGAATCGCTCTCGCTCGATGAGCAGGGCTATATCCTCGACCACATCACCGCCATCGCCGGCCCGAATGCGGAGATCAAGTGCGGTACCGCGCTCGACCCCAACCTCAACGGCGAGTTGCGCGTCACCGTGGTGGCCACCGGCCTCTGCGGCGGCAAAGCGCAGCAAGACGTGCTGCACACGCCGCTGCATCTGCCGCAAGTGCAACGCCAAGGCCGCCCGGGCGCGCCGCTCACCGGCGTGCCTAGCCACCGTCCGCAGCCTTTGCAGCAAATCCCCCAAGTGCCGACGCTGGCCAGCCACCAGCAGCATGGTATGGGCACGCAGATGGCCGGTGGCGGCGGTTTCGTCATCCCCTTGCCGAGCGCGCCCTACTTGAACCCCGGCATGGCCGGTATGCGCTCTGAGGCCAGCAAAAATCCACGCAGCTGGCTGGATGAAATTGATGAAGAACAGCTCAACATTCCGTCCTACGTGCGCCGCCAGGCGGACTAAGACGGGCTGATAAGAGCGGTTGGATTTGCCCACCTAGGTACTGCTAGGAATCCCCACGGCGCGCCCGCCCTTGCGCGTCCGTGGGGCGTTTTGTGGTCTGTGGAATTTGAGAATTTTTAAGGGTTGTAGTCGGGCTTCGCGGGTGCCGTCCCTAGGGCGCTTTAGGCGTCGTTTAGGGGCCTCGAAAGCTTTAATTTCGCCTGACGGCGACTCACTTCTTTTGTTTGCGCAAAAGAAGTAAGCAAGAAAAGCGCCCCCTGCGCCGCGCCACCGCCTTGCGGTGGTTCCCTGCGCTGCTCAGCCCAAGGGGGACGCCCGCGAACTCGCCGCCCATGGCGGCTCAAACATGCGCGGGCTTCCATACCCCCTTGGTCTTGCGCTGCTCGGCGCTTGCGAAGGGAGGGACGTCCACAGCAACAGCAACCGCAACAGCAACCGCAATGTCAGCGCGGCTCGCTTGATCAGGGCGCAGCGCGAATGCGGTAGATGTTCTGCCCCTTTGCGGCGCGCATCGCAGGGAACCGGCGCAAAGCGCCGGCGCGGAATCAGGGGGTGCTTTCTCTTGGTTACTTCTCTGTAGCCCTTGCAAAGAGAAGTAACTCGTCGGCAGGCGAAATTAAAGTTAGTTAAGCGCCACGAGAAAAGCAGAGCGCGAACGCGCGAAACGCCGCCTGAGCGCAACCACTGAGAGCGAGTCCTCAGCGCCGCTCGACCACCTCGGCGCTGCCAATCCGCCTCGGGTCCGCCGAGGCACTCACCGCCCCAGGGCTTGGCCGCACGACAATCGCGGATAAGTTGCCGTACACAGCACTCGTCTGTTTCAGCGTGTGTCCGCGCGCGACCAGCGCCTTCTGGGTCGCATCGTCCAAGGCTGCGGGTTCAAACTGCACGACGTCCGGCTGCCACTGATGGTGCAGGCGAGGGGTGGCGGCAATCGTCGCGGCATCGGCACCTTCGATGAATTGGAGTAGCGCGATCAGCACCATGCTGGGGATGCGCGAGCCGCCGGGCGTGCCGACCAGCAGGCTACCGCTCGGGCCATCGGCGAAGGTCGGCGACATGCTCGACACCGGCCGTCTGCCGCCAGCGATGCTATTGGCTTCTGAGCCTGCCAAGCCGTAGGCATTGCTGCCCGCGACGTCAGCGGCAAAGTCGTCCATCGTGTCGTTGAGGATGATGCCGGTATCCGCCAGCAGCACGCCGGAGCCGAAGTAAAGGTTGATCGATTGGGTCGCCGCGACGCGATTGCCCGCAGCATCCAGCACGTTGAAGTGGGCGGTGTTTTGCGCAGGCTCTACGCGAGCGGCTCCGCTCAATTGGGCCGATGGGGTCGCGGCATCGCCAATGCTGCTCGCAAGGTGTAATAGATGGCTGCGGCTGAGCAGGCGTTGTAGCGGAACGTCGACGTGGTCGGGGTCGCCGAAATAACGGGCGCGGTCCCAAAACGCGCGGCGCAGCGCCTCGATCACCAAGTGCTTGCCGTCTTCGCTGTCCCAGCCCCGATAGCCCTTGGCCTCTAGCTGGCTGAGCGCTTGCAGAATCGCAGCGCCACCGGCGGATGGCGGCGGTGCGGTGACGACTCGGGTATCGCGGAAGTAACCTACCAAGGGCGCGCGCTCGACGACCGCGATTTGCGCTAAGTCCTCCGCCCGCCAAATCCCGCCTTGGGCCTGCACGGCAGCGAGCATGCGCTGCGCCGTCTCGCCGGTCGCAAACTCTTTGCCGCCATGGGCTGCCCAACGGCGGATGCTGGCGGCGAGTTCCGGCTGGCGGAAGCGCTCACCCTCGACCAAGGGTTTGCCATTGGGGGCAAAGATTGCCTTCAGGCTCGCGTCCATGCGCGGCAGCATCTGGCGGATAACCTCAGCCAAACGCACATCCACCACCACACCTTGCTCAGCGGCGGTAATCGCGGGTGCCAGCAGGCGCGTGAGCGGCAGGCTGCCGTAGCGCTCTGCCGTGTGGCTGATGAGTGCGACTTGGTGCGGGATGGCCGCCGAGCGCACGCCGAAGCGCGAGTCCTCGCTGAGCTTGCCGCCCTGCATGTACATATCGCGCGTCGCGGCCATCGGCGCGCGCTCGCGGCCATCCAAAAACACCTCGCGGCCCGTTGTCGCTTGCCGCAGCAGGAAGAAGCCACCGCCACCGAGGCCGGAATCAAACGGCTCGGCCACCGCCAGCATGGCCGAGGCAGTAACGGCGGCATCGAAGGCATTGCCGCCTTCGGCCAGCACCTGCGCGCAGGCTCGCGTGGCTTGCGGGTGCGGGGTGGTGCAAACCCCAGCGGGCAGCCGGCCGCTGGCGCTGGCAGCCGCACCGATGCTCGCCAACGGCAATAGGCTGAGCAGTGCAAAGCCCACTGCTCGGGTGGCGCGCAGAAGGGCGGTGGTCATGGCGATTTGGCTTGGGTGAGGCGGAGGAATTTGGCGTGCAGTTCGGCTTGGGTTTCGATGTGCAGCGCATCGACCGGGATGCAGCCATCTACCGGGCAGAGCTTGCGGCACTGCGGCTCTTCGTAGTGGCCGACGCACTCGGTGCACAGTGCGGGGTCAATCTCGTAGTAGTCCATGCCCTGATAAATCGCGGTGTTCGGGCAGGCTGGCTCGCAGACGTCGCAATTGATGCAGGTGTCGAGGATTTTTAGGGCCACGGGCGACTCTTGCTTGGCCTTATTTACGGCCAAAGCGCTCCAAAAGTGCCGGAATAACCGCCGGTGGGACGAGCTTTTCGACGGGCGCGCCTAGGCCTGCCAGCTCGCGCACGAGCGTGGAGGACAGGTGCTCAAACTGCGGACTGGGGGCTAGGAATACGGTGTCCAGCGCGGGGTAGAGGTCGCGGTTCATCACTGCCATTTGCCGCTCGTAATCGACGTCACCGACGTTGCGCACGCCGCGCACCAGCACCGTTACGCCGTGCTCGCGCGCGAAGTTCACGACCAAGCCGGTGAAGGCCACCACCTGCACGTTCGACAGGTGGCGGGTGACATCTTCGATCAAGGCGACACGCTCTTCGACCGTGAACTTCGGGCTCTTGGCGACGTTGTAGCCGACTGCGACGATGAGCTTGGGGAACATCGCCGCAGCGCGCTCGATGATGTCCAAGTGGCCCAGCGTAACCGGGTCAAAGGTGCCGGAATAGGCGGCGGTGACGGACATAGCGTGGCCTTTAGGCGGCAGCGGTGGTGGCGAGCCCGTAGCTTACGGCACCGGCTTTGCTCTGCTTGAGCCAGCGGTAGGGCGCAGGTAGTTCTGGAGTGCCGCCGTGCCACTCGAGAAAAATCCGGGTGTTTCCGGTCTGTAGCAGCGGGTGCAGCAGCGGCAGCACTTGCAGCAGCAGCGGGCTATCAAAGGGCGGGTCGAGGAAGACCACATCCGGCCTGGGGAAGCGCGCAGAGAGGTTTTGCAGCAGCCGCAGCGCATCGGCTTGCAGCAAGGTGGCGCGGTCGGTCGCTTTAAAGGTATCGAGCGCGCTGCGGATGTCGGCGATTTGCTCGGCACCGGTATCGACGAAAGTGCAATGCGCAGCACCGCGTGAGAGTGCCTCTAGCCCCAATGCGCCGGAGCCCGCGAACAAGTCTAGACAGGTCGCACCGGTGATTAAGGGGCTAAGCCAATCAAACAGAGGCTGGCGCACGCGGTCGGGCGTGGCGCGTAGGCCGACGCTGGGGTTGGCGTCAAAGGCGACGCGGCGGCTGCGCCATTCGCCACCAATGATGCGGAGTTCGCCGAGGGCACGTTTCATGCGGCCGTACCACCCACCGTCATCGCATCGATTTTGAGCGTCGGTTGGCCCACGCCTACGGGCACGCTTTGGCCTTCTTTGCCGCAGACGCCGACGCCTTGGTCGATGGCCAAGTCGTGGCCGACCATGCTGACTTGGTTGAGGCTGGTCGGGCCGTTGCCGATGAGGGTGGCACCCTTAACTGGGCGGGTGATGCGGCCGTTCTCGATCAAGTAGGCCTCGGTCGCCGAGAAGGTGAAGTTGCCGGTGGTGATGTCTACTTGGCCGCCGCCAAAGTTGACGGCGTACAGGCCCTTGTCCACCGAGCGGATGATTTCCTCCGGGTCATGGGGCCCAGCGCGCATATAGGTGTTGGTCATCCGCGGCATGGGCAGGTGGGCGAAGCTCTCGCGCCGACCATTGCCGGTAGCCGGCACACCCATCAGGCGGGCATTCATGCGGTCTTGCAGGTAGCCAGTCAGCACGCCGTTTTCGATCAGCGTGGTGCATTGGCTGGGCGTGCCCTCGTCGTCCATGCTCAAACTGCCGCGGCGGTTGGCGAGCGTGCCGTCGTCGACGATGGTGCACAGCGGGCTGGCCACCGGTTGGCCCATGCGGCCCGCGAACAGTGAGGTGCCCTTGCGGTTGAAGTCGCCTTCCAGCCCGTGGCCTACGGCTTCATGCAGCAGGATGCCCGGCCAGCCTGGGCCCAACACCACCGGCATGCTGCCCGCCGGTGCGGGGCCGGCATCGAGTTGCACTAGGGCTTGGCGCACCGCCTCGCGTGCAAGTGCTTCCGGGCTGCGGTCACCGTGGAAGAAGTCGACGAAGTGCCCACGGCCACCGCCACCACTGCTGCCTTGCTCGCGCTTGCCGTCGCGCTCGACGATCACACTCACGTTCATCCGCACCAAGGGGCGCACGTCGGCGGCAGCGGCACCGTCGGCGCGCTGCACATAGACCACCTCATATTCGGCGGCCAGCGAGACCATCACTTGGCTCACTGCGCTATCGGCGGCGCGGGCAGCGACATCGGCGCGTTGCATCAGCGCCAGCTTGTCGGGTGTCGGCAGGCTCTCGAGCGGATTGATCGCGGCGTAGAGCGGCTTGGCAATGGCGATGGGCTGGGCAGGGTGGGCGATGCCATCGGCACCGGCGCCAGCAATCCCACGGGCAGCACTGGCGGCATCAAGCAGCGCCTCAAAACTGAGGTCGTCGGAATAGGCGAAGCCGGTCTTCTCGCCGGCGACACAGCGCAGGCCGCAGCCACGGTCGGTGTGGTGGCTGCCGCTTTTGATGATGCTGTCTTCCAAAAACCAGCTCTCGTTGACGCTGTGCTGGAAGTAGGCGTCGGCGTCGGTTGCTGCGGCTGGGCTTAGGCGCGCGAGCAGGCGGGCGATCTGCCCTTCATCGAGGTTGGTCGGAGCAAGCAGCGCGGCTTGGGCAATTTGGAGATTAGTCATTGCCCATTGTCCCGTATCTTGGGGGCCGTTGGATGTGGGACGTAGGACGATGGGCGTCTCAAGTTCCCACATCCCACATCCAACATCCCACATCCCACGTCCTACAGCTTCAAGGCCACACTTGCCCGCACCGTCAGCGGCGCGCCGGGCAGGATGTTGTTGTCGTTGTGGGCGCTGACGCTGTAGTCGGTGTTGCCGAGATTCTCGGCATTGAGCTGCAACTGCACACGCGGCGAATGCTGGTAGTAGGCCGCAGCATCGACGCGGGCGTAGCCGGGCAAGCGCACGGCATTGCTGGTGGTCGCAAACACCTCGCTGCGGGCCAGTACGCCGAGACCAGCGCCCCACTTCGGGGTGATTTGGTAGCGGTTCCACAGAGCACCGGAGTGCTTCGGCGTTTGCGCGAGCACCGCGCCATCACGGGCGCTGGTGGCATTGGCGGTGCCGCTCAAGCGGGCGTCCTGCCAAGCGTAGCCACCGGCAATCGTCCAGTGGCGCGTCAGCTTGCCGGTCAGCTCCAGCTCAAAGCCCTCACTGACCGCGCCATCGCCCAGAAAGCTCGCGCCGCCTGGAGTCGGGTTGACCAGCAGGACCTTGTCGCGCTCTAGGCGATAGATCGCGGCGGTGGCACTCAGATGGGGGCGGATGTCCCACTTCGCGCCCAGCTCGTAGTTGCGGTATTCCTCGGGGTCGAGGTTGCTGTTGCTGGGCGTGAGGGAGTTCAGCTGCTCGCCGGCGCGCGGCAGGCTGCTGACGCTGTAGCTGCCGTAGATCGACACCGGCACGATGGGCTTGTAGACCAAGCCTAAGCGCGGCGAGATGAAGCTGTCGGTGCTCTCGACATTCGGCGTGCTGCCGGCATCGCTGCGGCGGTTGGTGAAGTCCACCGAGAAGCGGTCATAGCGCAGGCCGGCAATCGCCTGCCATTGCGGGCTCAAGCTGATCTGGTCTTGCAGATACACCGCGGCAACGGTCGTGGTGCCCTCGTTGTTGCCGTCGCTGCTGCCGCCTTGCACGAAGTCCACCAGCGGCTGGCGGAAGTTGGCGTTGGCCACGGTCGTCGTGAAGCGCGTGTCTGGATTGCTGTCGGCGTCTGCGCCATCGGCGAAGCGGCCGGTCAGGCGCAGGTTGTCGGTCACCTGGCGGCCGAGCTCGACGCCCGCCAGCAGGGTGTGGCCGATGCTGCCGGTGTGTAGCTTATGGACGAGGTCAGTCTGGCTGAACAGATTGCGGCGGTCCGTGGCCGATTGGTAGGCATCAAAGCCCACCGTACCGCTGGGGGACACGGAAGTCGCAGCGAAGACGTTGGTGTAGAGCTTGTCGTAGTTGCCGTAGCTCAGGCTGCTGTTGAGCGTGGTAGCAGGGCTGAAGCGATGCGCGAGCTTGGCACTGACCACGTTGAGCTCAATAAACGACTCGCTCTGCGTCGGGTCGCCGAAGAAGTCCGACTCGTCAATCCCAAACGGTCGGCCAGCTTGCGAGGGGCCACCACGGTCGGTGGTGCGCTCGTCGTTGAAGTATTCGTAGGCCAGCGTCACCGTGGTGTTGGCACCAGTGGCTAGCCGCAGGCTGGGGTTGATGCCGTAGCGGCGCAGCTCCGCGTCATCGCGATAGCTGTCGCTGTCCTCAAACACGGCGGTTGCGCGGGCGTCGATGTTGCTGTTGAGCTTGTCGCTGACGTCCGCCGTGACGCGCTGGTGGCCGAAGCTGCCGCCTGCGATCGAGACTTCACGCCGACGATCGCCATCGGCTTGGCGCGTCACGCGGTTAATCACGCCGCCGGTGCCGCCACGGCCAAAAATCATCGCGTTGGAGCCTTTCAGCACCTCCACCCGCTCGACGTTGTAGAGATCGCGCAGGTACTGCACGTCATCGCGCACGCCATCGACGAAGAGGTCGGAGGTCGAGGTGTTGCCGCGCAGAATCGGCGCATCACGGTGGCCTTCGCCTTGTGCCGCCGCGACGCCCGGCGTATAGCGCAGCACATCACTCATGCTCTGTAGCGACTGATCCGCAATGCGCTCTTGCGTCACCACCGACACCGATTGCGGCACATCTCGCAGCGGCGTTTCCGTGCGGGTGGCCGAGCTGCTGGAAGACTGGCGATAGTCCGGCCGAGGTTCTTTGCCGGTCACCGTAATTGGCTCCAACATCACCGCCGCTGCGAGCAGATGCTCATCCTGCGCCAGTGCTGGGTAACTCAGGGCAATGCCCAGCAGCATCAGACTCGGTTTGCCAATCAATGTGTGTGCGCGAGACAGCTTCATGAGGGAGGTCGCTTTCTGGATGGTCGGAAACGGTGCAACAGGCATGGGCTACGAACTTCAATGTGCACATGCTATAGTTAATGCGAATCATTATCAACAACATTTGGAGCAAATTCGTGACCACATCTGCCGCGCCTCGTTTGCAAGGATCCTCTGACGGTCATGGTGGCCGTCGCCAACGCGCGCTGCGCTGGTTGCGCCAAGCCCACGGCTGGATTGGCCTCTGGGGCGCGCTGCTCGGCTTGTTGTTCGGTATCTCCGGCTTTTTGTTGAACCACCGCAATCTGCTCAAGCTGCCTCTGCCGAAGAGCCCAGAGAGCACCGTGCAGTACCCGCTGCCAACGCCATTGCCGGCCGACACCGATGCCCTGCTCACGGTGCTGGCAAAAGATTTGGGGCTTAGCAACCCGCCCTACAAAATGAAGGCCGACCCCGCGCGCGAAGTGGTCTGGGGCACACAGACCGTAATGCAGCCCGCGCGCTGGCAGATCACTTTTGCCGCGCCCGACGAGACCACCACCGTCGATTACTGGGCGGGTAATGCCACGGCGGAAATCAAGCGCAGTGAGCACAACGCCTTCGCCTTCGTCACCAATCTGCACAAGGGTTCAGGCATGGGCATCGGCTGGATTTTGTTGGTCGATACCCTCGCCGGCAGCATCATTCTGCTGTCGATCTCCGGTCTGCTGATGTGGACGCAGTTGCGCCGCAATCGGCTGCTGGCGCTGGGTGTAGTCGGGGCCTCATCGGCCTTGGCGATTGGCTTGGTCGCGGCAGCGGTGTAGCGCCGAGCACCAGCGAAGGTCTGGCTAGTCCAGTGTTGGGCTTACCTCGATTGGCGCTTAGGCTAGCCCTAGCGTCTTCGCACCCAAGCGAAAGCTTGCCTTCTGAATCAGGCCCGCCGTCACTTCGTAGATGCACAGCATCTCGATGGTCCCCAGACCTTCAGGGAAATTGCGGGTAATGCGCTCGTAGTCGATGACGACCTGCCCCATGACGACCCTAGACAAGAGTTGCGCGTGGAGATTGGGTTCGGCAAAGCGCTCGACCATACGTGCCCGGATTTGCGCATGGCCCGCTGCGAGCAAAGGGCCATGCAGCTCAAACTGTTCGGCATTCGCCGCGTAGGTTGACAGCCAAGCCTCTAGGCCGCGTGCGTTGTACGCCTCAAGCTGGCGCTGGACGACTTCTTCCGGACTGCGCATCAAGTGCTCCTGCAAATTAGCCTTGGCGGGTCAATCTGCGGTGCTCAAGCGCAGGGAATCGCGCCCGCACCGCCGCCAAGGCTTGCGGGTCGAGTTCGGCGACAGCGACGCTGGGTTCAATCGGCCCGGCATCGCAAAGCAGTTCACCCCAAGGCCCGTAGGCGAGGCTATGGCCGTAGGTGCTACGCCCACCGGCGTGGCTGCCGACTTGGCCTGCGGCGAGCACGAAGCATTGGTTCTCCACCGCGCGCGCTTTAAGTAAGCAGTGCCAGTGCAGGGCACCCGTGGTGGCGGTAAAGGCAGCGGGCACGCTGAAGACTGTCGCGCCTTGGTCGAGCAGGGCGCGAAACAGCTCCGGGAAGCGCAGGTCGTAGCAAACGGCGAGGCCCAAGCGGCCCACCGGCGTATCGACGACGACGGGCGATGCTGCCCCAGGGGCGATGCTGCGTGATTCTTGGTAGCGCTCGCCGTCGCCGACATCGACGTCAAACAGGTGGATTTTGTCGTAGCGCGCGCGCCGCATACCGCTGGCGTCATAGACACAACTGGCGGCGTAGACGCGGCCATCGGCAGCGGCAATCGGCAGGGTGCCTGCGACGATCCAGAGCTTCAGCCGCAGGGCAGCCTCAGCCAAAAAGTCCTGTATGCGGCCGCTGCCGTCGGGCTCGGCAATCGCGAGTTTGTCGGTCTCTGTAGCGCCCATGAGCGCGAAGTTCTCCGGCAGTTGTGCCAGCGCAGCGCCGGCCTCAGCCGCCTGCTGTAAGAGCGCTGCGGCACTCGCCAGATTTTGCTCAAGGCTGGCGCTGCTGTTCATCTGCAGCACGGCGGCGCGGCAGCTCATGGTTGCTCCGTCGGTGGTGGCGGTGGCGCTTCAGTGGCTGGGATGGGCGCGGCAGTCGGCGCTGGCTCAGGTGCAAGCGCTGGCGTGGGCACGGCAGTGGCCGCTGGTTCTGGGGTCGTTGCTGGCGTCGGCTCGGGGCTGCTCAGTGCCTGCACCCGTTCAATCTCTGGGTTGTCCCAAGGGCCGGTGACTCGGTAGCTCAATTGGGTCACTTGGCCGATGGGCTTATCCAGCACCTGATTCGCCAGCAGCGCGAGGATGCCGACGGGCGGGGCGACCGCTAGCGACGCGCCGCCAACCAGCATTGCGCCTAAGGTTAGGCCGGAGGTATTAGGGGTAACCGTGACGTTCTGGTCGAAGGTTTGGGCGCGCAAATCGAGGGTGCCTGCGAGGTTCATCCGCACGGAAGGGCCAACGATGTTGACCTCTTTGGCGGTCGCGATGCCGCCGTCCAAATCGTACTGGCCGTCGATGCGGTCAAAGCTCAGGCCGCTGTTGGTGACGTCACGGAAGTCCAGCAATAGTCGGCGCGGCAGGGCATAGAAGTTGAGCAAGCCAAGCACGCGGCCAGCGCCCCCGGGCTCGACGCTGTGCAGCGTGCCGTCCCGTGCGGCGACGATCAGCTTGCCGCGCGCGAGACTCCATTCCAAACCGCCGCTCGCACTCTGCCAACTGAGCTTGCCGTTGATTTCTGCGCTGCGGCTGCTGACGGACGGGCTAAAGCCCAAGCCCTTCAGCATTTGTGCGATGTCGCTGCTGGCGACGGTGAAATCCAGAGCCGCGTCGGCAGCATTCCCGCGCCGCCGCCAGTGGCCGCTGGCTGCGAGGGTCGCGATGCCGTCATGCAGTCGTGCAAGGCTCAAGGTTTGGCCACCCGATTCGCGCTGGGTCTTCACCTGTAGCTCGCCAAAGCCCGCGCCGCCGACCAGCAATTCATGGACGCGGATATCCAGTGCAGGCAGTCGCGCTGGGTCAAAGTTTGCCGCCCCGTCGCGGGCTTTGGCAGTGGCCGTCGGCTCGCCGCTCGTGCTGGTGAGCGGCTGCAATTGCAGGCGCGCCAAGTTGGCCGTAAGCACACTGCCATCGGCCTTTAACACCGCCTCGCCTTTGCCGCTGGCACCACTTAGGCTCAGGCGTAAGTCCTGCTCTGCTGATCGCGCCGCTTGCAAGCGCAGCGGCCCAGTGACCAAGCTGCCCAAGCGCAGTTGCTGGGTGCTGATGTCTGCCCCCACTAGCTTGAGGCCGCTATCGCCGACGCCAGCAATACCGCCAATGAGGGCTGACCACTCACGGGGCTCGGTGCGCGCCAGCACACCGCTGATGCGCAGGCCGTCCTCTACGGCGGCACCGGCATAGCCGCCGCCGAGCACTATTTGCATCCCCGCGAGCTTCAGCGGCGCATCCGCCGGACGGGCAAAGCGCAGCGTCAGCCCGAGCCGATTGCGCAAGTCCACCAACAGGCGCAGCGGGGTTTTCTCGTCACTCTGCACGTCCACCTGCACCGGCATGCCCTCATTGGCGGACTTCGCCAGCGGTGCCGGCAAGTTGGATTGCACCCCGTAGAGCGCGCTGCTGAGGCGGATATTGCCGGCGTCCTTGCCGCCCAAGGGCAGGCTGAGTTTGATCGCCGTGCTGCCACGGAGCTTGGCGCGCAGCCAGTCCGGCAGGTAGTCGGCGGCAGGGCCATCGGCAGCGCCCAAGTCGGCCTCAAAGCGGGCGTTCAGGGTGTCTATACCGCCGGCCTCGGCGACGATATTGGCCATCAGCGGCACGCCGTCGTAGCGGGCGGTGATGCCCTCGGCGGCCACCCCTGCGGCGTCGCCAAAGCGCAGGCTGCCGTTGATTTGCTCGACGGGCTTAGCCAGCGTATGCACGGTTAATTGGTTATCGCGCAAGCGCACGCTACCGGAGACCAGTGTCGGCAGGTTGAGGCGCGTATCCAAGGGCAGGGTGAGCTTTACCTCGGCGCGCACCGGCCCGCTGCCGTCGGTGTGCGCTATCAAGCCGCGCAGGCGCTGCTTGAGCGGACTATTGCGCAGGTATTGGTAGTAGCGCTCGGCCTCACCCTGTAGCGGAAGGTTTAGCTCCAGCACAGCTGCTCCAAAGTTACTGATCTCGGCGCGCGCAGCCGTGGCGGTGACCCCGCCGCTCGCAGCGGTGCGTACTTTGGCAACTAGGCCATTGCCGCGAAACTGCACATCCCCCTGTAGCTGCTCGACCACCGGCCACTCTGGGTGGAAGCGCAGGCCAGCATCTTTGAGCTGCAAATCCAAGCCCCAAGTGCCGGTGGCAGCACGGTGGTAAGGGAAGTCCGCCAGCGGGCCGTCGATCCACAAACTCGCTTTGGGGATCGCTGCGCGTTGCACGCCACGGCTTAGCCAATCGCGCAGGTTGTTGCTCCAGTGCGAGGGCATGTAGGGCTTCAGCCGAGTCGCATCGGCGACGCTGAAATCGAGCTTGAGTTTGAGGTTTTTGTCGGTGGCTTCGGCGCTGCTCAAGCTGAAGCCGCCGGCCGCGGCTATGCCCAAGGTTTGCAGCTTTAAGTCTTCGGCTCGGAGCAACCAAGCCTTGGCCTGCGGCACCCAGTGGATGGTGCTGCTCAGCGTGCTGATCGGGATGGCCTCTGTGAACTGCGGCGCGAGCAGCAGCAGCGCATCCTTGGCGCTGAGTTGCATGCGGCCACCGGTTTGATCGCCCTTAATCTCGCCGCTCACTCGGTGCAGGCCAAAGCCGCCTTGGCGTAGGTTTTTCGCCCCGATGCCCAGGTTCTCCGCCCGCAGACTGTAGCTGTAGCTCTGTGCATGCTGGCCTTCGGTCTGTAGCTCCAAACCCTGCACCACCCCCTTGGCGGTGGGGATGAGTGGGCGGTAGCGCTCGGGCAGGGTGGACGACGGCAGCAGGCTGGCCCAAGGGGCTAGGTCATCCAGCCGTAGATAGTCGGCGTTAGCAACCCAAGCCTCGGAGGCCAGGCCCAAGTTTTGCCAGGCCAAGCGCGCGCTCGCTTTCGGCCAAGCGCCCTGCGTGCCTTCCATTTGCAGGTTGCGCAACTGTAGGCTGCCGCCTTGGGCATCCGGTTGGTAGCGCACATGGAACGCGAGTTTGCTCAAGGCAGCCGGGTACTGTGGGTCGCGCAATTCGAGTCTGAGGGCTTGGAAGTCGAGCGTCGTTTCGCCCAGCCGCTTGCCACGCCAACTGCCAAAGGCTTGGACGTCCGCCCCGGTAGCCCCAAGCTTGCCGAAGGCCGGCCAGCGTGCAGCGAGCGGCGCGCTTGGTGTTAGGCCGGTCGCCTCCAATCGCCACTGGCCGTGCAGTTTTTCCCATTGACGCGCATCCCCTGCAAAGCCCGCTTTGAGATCAATTTCTTCGGCGATCACCGAGGGCGCTTGCACCACGGCGCGCAGTTCCATGCCGGCTTTTTGGATGCGCAAGTCGGCTTTCTTCAACACTGCCGCCAAGGGCGCTGTGGGGTAGCGGGCATCGTCGAGCAGCAGGCTCATCTCAGCGATTTTGATGCGCTTGAAGCGTTGCAATTGCTGGAGGATTTGTTCGAGCTCTGGCTCAGCCCCACCGCTTGCAAAGCCGCGCAGGGTGAATTTGCCTTGGGCATCGACCGCGACTGTCAACGCGAAGGACTCAAGATTGATCTCCGCTGGGACGAACTCGCCTTGCAGCATGCCCAAGGTGGCAAAGCCCAGTCTGAGCTTGCCGACGTTGAGCAGCGTGGCCTCGGAGTCGGCGGACAAAATCCGTAGGTCGCTGATCTCCAGCATCGGCTGCGCCCAACGCCAGGTGAGGCCAATCTGTTGCATCAGTACCGGCTGCCCTAAGTTGCGGCTGACCTCTGCCTCGATGCGGTGGCGATAGCCGGGGAGCATCCGCACCGCGAGCTGAAAAGCAATGGCGACGGTGAGCACAAACGCCAAGGCCAAGCAGGCCCAGATGAGCCCTCGGGACCACCAGCGGCGCGGACTCAGTTCGGCTTCCATAGGCAGATCAGCGAGCGGCTCGGCGGCTAGACCGGCACCACGTCGAAGTTCTCCTGCGGGTAGTACACCTCGCTCTGGAGGCGGATTGGCCGCTTGAACTGTGCCTCTAGCTCGGCAAGCCCGCCGGATTGCTCTTGCAGTTTCTCGATGACTGCCGGTGCGGCGAGTACCAAGAAGCTCTTGGCATCGTATTGGCGCGCGGCGCGTTGTACCTCACGCGCGATGTCGTGGCAGACCGTCTCCACGGTCTTGATGAAGCCACGACCGCCGCAGGTAGGGCAGGTCTCGGTGAGGATGTGGCCCAAGCTCTCGCGCGTGCGCTTGCGCGTCATCTCGATCAGGCCCAAGGGCGAGAACGGATGCACCTGTGTGCGCGCCTTGTCGCGCGCCAATTCGCGCTCTAGAGAGCGCAGCACTTGGGCACGGGCGTCGGCACTGGGCATGTCGATGAAATCCAAAATGATGATGCCGCCCAAGTTGCGCAGCCGTAGTTGGCGGGCGATGGCTTGGGTGGCCTCAAGATTGGTCTTCAGCACCGTTTCTTCGAGGTTGCGGTGGCCGGTAAAAGCGCCGGTGTTGACGTCGATGGTGGTCATCGCCTCGGTTTGGTCGATGACCAAGTGCCCACCGCTTTTCAGCTCCACCTTGCGGTTGAGGGCACGCTCGATTTCGTCCTCGACCCCATACAAATCAAAGATCGGCGCGGCACCGCTGTGATGCTCAACGAGCGCATCGGCACCCGGCAAAAAGTCGCGGGCAAATGCTTTCATGCGCTCGGTTTCGCTCGCGCTATCGACGCGCACGCGTTCGATCTCTGTACCCAAGAGGTCGCGCATGATGCGCATGGAGAGCGGCAGATCGCCGTGAATCATGGTGCCGGGCTTGGCGGTCTTGCTGGCTTCATCGACGGACTTCCAGAGCCGCACCAAGAAGCGCATGTCCTGCGCGATGGCATCCTCTGTAGCCCCCTCGGCGGCCGTGCGCGCGATCATCCCCCAATAGGGCGCTAGCTCCGGCGATAAGCGCTCCATGATCTCTTTGAGGCGCTCGCGCTCGGCAATGTCCTCAATCTTTGCGGACACACCGACGTGCAGCTCAAACGGCAGCATCACCAAGTAGCGTGCGGGCAGGCTGATCAGCGTGGTAAGCCGCGCACCTTTGCTGCCCAAGGGGTCTTTGATGATCTGCACCACCACTTGCTGGCCCTCGTGCAGCAAACCCTCAACCGGTGGGACTGGCGCATCGGCGGCTAAACCATCGGGCCTGCGCATATCGGCGGCGTGCAGAAACGCGGTACGGGCGAGGCCAATATCGACGAACGCTGCTTGCATACCGGGCAGCACGCGCTTCACCACGCCGTTATAGACGTTGCCAACCAGCCCGTGGCGGTTGGCGCGCTGGATGTAGATCTCCTGCGCGCTACCGCCCTCCACGACTGCGACGCGCGTCTCTTGCGGGCCAATATTGACCAGAATCTCGGTTGTCATGAAGGCATCAATTGGGAAAGTGAGTGCGCGCAGTATGGCCGCAGCGGCGGCAGTTTGAGTGCACGAAAAGCCGTCACGAAGAGAGGAGGTAAAGATTGACCCGCCAGCGCGGCAGCGGTTCAGTCGCGCGGGTAAATGCTGAATTGGCTAAGCAATTCACCCACCTCCGCCATCGGCAGCCCAACGATGCCGGTATAGCTGCCCTCCACGCGGCGCACGAAGCGCGCAAATCGCCCTTGGATGGCATAAGCACCGGCTTTGCCGAAGGGCTCGCCGGTGGCGATGTAGCGCGCTATCTCCGTAGTGCTCAAGGGCTCAAACAGGACGCTGCTGCGGGTAGTGAGATGCGCACTGCCGCCCGCATGGTGCAGCACCACGGCAGAGATCACCTCATGGCTGCGGCCGGAGAGCCGCCGTAAGAGCGCTGCGGCGTGGTCGGCGTCGTTGGGCTTGCCCAAGACATCGCCGTCGAGCACGACGTCGGTATCAGCGCCCAGCACGGGGAGCCGCAGCGGGTTGTCGCTACCCGCAAAGCCCGCCGCCGCCTTGGCCGCAGCGACGCGCAGGGCGTAGTCGAGTGCGGCTTCATGGGCGGCGGGGATTTCCTCGACCTCCGCTGCGATCACCGCAAAGGCATAGCCCGCTTCACGCAGGTAATCCCGCCGCCGAGGCGAGCCGGAGGCGAGTAGAAAATCAACCACCGGGCTGGAGCGTTCCGGCCTTCAGACGCTTGTAGCGGTCGATGTCGGAGGCGAACTTGCTGACCGTCGCAGCGCGCTCATCGCGCAGCTTGGCGTTGGCTTGCAGGTTCTCGATCAGCGCGCGCTCAAAGCTCACGATTTGCGGAGCGACGCCTGGCTCCGCAGCGCGCTTGCGCAACTTACCCAGCGTGGCCTCGGTATCCACTACCGCCTTGCCGACTAGGGCGATGCGCGAATCGATGGCGGCGAGGCGCTCGGTTCTTGCCGCTTGGATATCCGCCACTGAGGCATAGGCCTGTACGAGGTAACGGTCGGCCGCGACCAAGCGCGCATGCGCATCGGCGGCGTCCTGCGCAGCTTTGGCGGCAGCATCGGCGGCGACGCGCTCGGACTGGGTCAGTTCGCGCGGCACGACTTTGGTCACCACACCCTGCTTGTTGATGGCGGCTTTGCCTTGCTTGGCGTCCTGTGGCGGAATTTTGTCACCGTAATGCACGCGGCCTTCCGCGTCGGTCCAGCGATACAACTTCTTCTCTCCCGCTGCGCTCGCCGCGCCCGGCAACAGCGATAAACCCAGCAAAATCGCGGGGATCCAGTGCTTCCTGAGCGGATGGGGCATGAGTCGGAACAATCCTAGTCGCCGATGAAAGAGTTCTGAGCTTGAATCAACTTTTGTGCCTATGCAAAACGCCGTAAAGCGTCAAAAAATCAACGCGCATTGAGCACGCCATACGCCGTTTGGTAGCTGCGGATTGCCTCCGCCGTACCCTGCGCCGTGCTGCCTTGCGCTTCGAGGTAGGCCAAGACTTCCCGCACGCTGACCAAAGACAGCACTTGGACGCCGGTATCCGCCTGCATTTCCTCAACCGCCGATAACTGGCCGTTGCCGCGCTCCATACGGTCGAGGGCGATGACAGCCGCGACCGGCGTACCGCCAGCCGCACGGATCATGGCTACTGCTTCCCGCAGCGCCGTGCCGGCCGTCAGCACGTCGTCGACAATCAGCACCCGCTTGCCGGTCAGGGTCGCGCCGACCAAATTGCCGCCTTCGCCGTGGCTTTTCGCCTCTTTGCGGTTGTAGGCGTAGGGGAGGTCGCGGCCCTGCTCACTGAGGGCATAGGCCACGGCGGTCGCGAGTGGGATGCCCTTGTAGGCAGGCCCAAACAGCACATCGAACTCCAAGCCACTGCTGGCCAGTGCTGCGGCATAGGCGCGTGCCAGCTTCGCCATCGCCGCACCTGAGGCTATCCGCCCTAAGTTGAAGAAGTAGGGGCTGACGCGACCAGACTTAAGCGTAAAGCTGCCGAACTTCAGCACTTCGTGTTCGAGAGCTAATTCCAGAAAAGCGGTTTGATGCGGAAGCATGGATGTAAGGCACAGTGGGGTTTCGCCCGCGATTATCCCCGCACTGGGCCGCCGCCGCCCGTTTTGCCCTAACTCAGCAGTTGGAACGGCCCACCCTTGGCCAGCGCGGTTTGGTAGGCAGGGCGCGCTTCAACGCGTGCGAGCCAAGCCCGGATGTGCGGGTAGCGAGCATCCATCCCACCGCGCGCGGCGGCGGCTTGCAGCGGGAAGCTCATCTGCACGTCTGCGGCGCTGAAGTCAGCACCGGCAAACCAAGGCCGCTCGCTGAGTTCGGATTCAACAAACGCCAGAGTGCACTCCAAATTGGGGCCTAGATAGGCTTTGCGCACCTGCCCGGCGATGGCCTTGGCAATCGGCCGCACCGGCCACGGTGCGGCGGCAATCCGCCCCATGAGCAAGGCAACAATCATCAGCGGCATCAGGCTGCCTTCCGCGTAGTGCAGCCAGTAGGTGTAGCGGCGCGCATCCTCTGCGGGCTTTGGCTTCAGAGCGCCACCGGCGAGGTCCACTAGGTATTCGATGATTGCACCCGTCTCCGCCACCGTGACCGCGCCGTGGGTGATGACCGGAGACTTGCCCAAGGCATGCACGGCCTTGAGCTCCGGCGGCGCCAGCATGGTCTTGGCATTGCGCTGGTAATGGCGGATTTCATAGGGCAGCCCGAGTTCTTCGAGCAGCCAGAGCACCCGTTGCGAGCGTGAATTGTTTAAGTGGTGGACGGTAATCATGGTCTCTAGGGTCTGCTAAGGGCTTGCAGGATTATCGGGCCTGCCGCTTGCTGTGGTGGGAGCGAGTAGCGAAGTTATAATATTTGTGTCCCTAAATCCGGAGCCCATTCATGCACACCCTCAAAATTCGCGCCGTGGGTTCCTCCAGCGGCGCAGTATTCCCCAAAGATTTGCTGGCCGAATTGGGCGTGCAACAGGGCGACACCTTGTTCGCCACCAAAGCCCCTGATGGCAGCGTGCGCCTGACGCCGTATGACCCGACCTTTGCCCAGCAGATGAGCGTGGCGGAGGAAATCATGCGCAGCCATCGCGATGTATTCCAAGCACTCGCCAAACGCTAACCGAGAGCCATGAAGTTTCTCGACAAGGCGGTGGTCATCGCCGCGCACGATGCACAGATTGCCCAATATGGGGGTTTATCGGGTGTGCGCGACCACGGCCTGTTGGACTCAGCACTCGCCCGTCCACAGAACGCATATGCCTATGGCGTCAGCGATTTCCACGCCCTGGCTGCCACCATTGCCTTTGGCATTGCTCGAAATCACCCTTTCCTCGACGGCAACAAGCGGACTGCACTGCACAGCGCTTTGATATTTCTCGCAATCAATGGCGTCGCAGTCCCCGCGCCGAGTGTCGCAATGGTCGAAACCATGGTCCAACTCGCAGAAGGCCAAATCACCGAAGCCGCCTTCGCGCAGTGGCTCGCCGCTCAGCCGCTGCGCTGAGTGCGGCGATAGGCAACGCAGCAGGAGCGAGCCAGCACCACGAGTGCGAGTCGCTGCTAACCTTCGCGGCTTGCCCGCAACCTGTGCTCGCTCCGGCTCCATGCGCATCCTCACGCTCAATACCAATGGCCTGCGTTCCGCTGCCAAGAAGGGGTTTTTCGACTACCTAGAAACTTGCGGCGCGGACGTCGTCTGCATCCAAGAAACCAAGGCGCAGGAGGCCGATTTAGCGGACGCGCTCTTCCACCCAAAAGGCTGGCATGTGGCGTTTCAGAGTGCCGTCAAAAAAGGCTATTCGGGGGTTGCCATCTACAGCCGCAAAGCGCCCGATCAGCTCATCCGGCAAATCGGTGCGGCTGAGTTTGATGATGAAGGCCGCTACCTCGAAGCCCGCTTTGGCGACTTGAGCGTGGTGTCTCTGTATCTGCCCAGCGGCTCATCCGGCCCCGAGCGGCAGGCCAGCAAAGACCGCTTCTTGAGCTTTTATCCGCCGGTGAAATCCGCATTGCGGCAGAGCGGGCGTCGGGTCATCGTCTGTGGTGACTACAACATCGCCCACACCGAGCGCGACCTCAAAAACTGGAAGAGCAACCAGAAGAACTCCGGCTTTTTGCCGCACGAGCGTGCGTGGATGACCGAGACCCTCGCAAGCGGCTGGGTGGACGCCTACCGCAGCCTCTACCCGGAGCACGAAGGCTGCGCCTATACCTGGTGGAGCAATCGCGGCAACGCCTACGCCAACAACGTCGGTTGGCGCATCGACTACCAACTCTGCACGCCCAACCTAAAGCCCCAAGCGGCTAGCGTCTACAAGGCGCAGCGCTTCTCTGACCACGCACCGCTGGTGGTGGACTATGTCTGAGGCTGCCGTGGCAAAACCGAGCGTCTGGCAGGCGCTGCGCCAGCGCAAAGTGTTGGCGATGCTGGGCTTGGGCTTCGCCTCCGGCCTGCCGTTTTATCTCGTCGGCAATACCTTGGGCTATTGGCTGCGGGAGTACGGCGTCGCACTCTCCGCGATTGGCTTTTTGTCTTGGGTCGGGCTTGCCTATTCCTTCAAATTCCTCTGGGCACCGTTGATGGATCGCACCAGTGCGCCGGGCCTGGGCTTTATGGGTGCGCGCCGTAGTTGGATGCTGCTGGCGCAGGTGCTGGTGCTGCTGGGCTTAGCGGGGATGGCCTGGTGGCAGCCTTCGGGCGGGCTCACTCAGTTCGCGCTGTTGGCACTCTTGGTCGCGTTTGCCTCCGCCACTCAAGACATCGTCATCGACGCATGGCGCATTGAGAGTGCGGCCAATGGCGAGGAGCAAGGCCTGCTCACCTCCACTGCGCAGCTTGGTTATCGCGGCGCGCTACTGGTCACCGATTCGCTCATCCTCATCTTTGCCGCTTGGCAGGGCTGGGCCATCTCGTATTGGTTGATGGCTGCCCTCATGGGCTTAGGTATTGCCGCTACTTTGCTCGCCGCCGAGCCCACCCGCCACGCGCCGCAGCAAGCGGCGATTTGGTCCGCACGCGGCCTCTTCGATGCCGTGGTCGGCCCGTTTGTGGACTTCTTCCGCACCCACCGCCAGTGGGCGCTGCTGATGCTGGTGGCGGTCAGCGTGTACCGACTGCCGGACTTCATGATGGGCCCAATGGCCAATCCTTTTTACGCAGATTTGGGGCTCGCCAAAGAGGTGGTCGGCGGAATGCGCAGCTCAATTGGCCTAGTCGCCACCTTGATCGGCATTGCGGCTGGCGGCTTGGCTGCGGTGCGCTTGGGCTTCGTGCCTACGCTCTTGCTTGGCGCGGTCTTGGGCCCCGCGAGCAACCTCGCCTTCACCGCGATGGCGCTGCTGGGGCCGAGTCTCAAGGTCTTTGCCGTAGCACTTTCGATCGATAACTTTGCGACGGGCTTCGCCGGTGCGGCACTCGTCGCCTACATGAGCAGCCTTACCACGCAGGGCTACACGATTACCCAATACGCGCTGCTGAGCAGTTTTTACGCGCTGCCGGGCAAGTTCCTAAAAGGGTTCTCAGGGGCTCTCGTCGAATACTGGCAGGCCATCTACGGGGCGATGGGCGGCTATGCCGCGTTCTTTGCATTCACCGCCGTCTTGGGCCTGCCGGCGCTGTTGCTGGTGGGGGTATTGGCGAAGCAGTTGCGCGGTAGCAATCGGGAGTAACGTTCCCGCGCCAACGGCCCCATCAAAAGCCACGGTGTAGCCCGTGTGCAACACGGGGATT
>CAZHTI010000025.1:0-30364 GCA_964535755.1 uncultured Salinisphaerales bacterium
AAGTGATTGCCGCGGCCAACGAGCACGGCATGGCAATGGTGTTCACCGGCGTGCGCCACTTCCGCCATTAGGTCTGGGTTTTGGCTGTGTAGTGAGAAGGGCCGGGCGACCGGCCTTTTTCTGTAGGGCGCTGAGGGCGGCCTGTCACACGCCGGTCATGGGGCGGTGGGATGCTCACTCGGCATGAACCGCCCAATATTCGTTTAAGCATGGCCAGCAAGTCTCCAGCGCTTGCCCGCGTCGGCTCCGCAGAACGAGAGCCCGGCAAAACCCACTACCGCGCAGTCTGGATTTCTGACGTGCACCTCGGCACGGTGGACTGCAAGGCCGCGCATCTGGTGGAGTTCCTGAAGAGCCACACCTCGGACACCCTCTATTTGGTGGGCGACATCATCGATGGCTGGAAGCTCAAGCAGAGCTTCTATTGGCCTCAGGAACACACGAACGTCATCCGCAAAATCCTGACGCGCTCCAAGCGCGGCACCAAGGTCTATTACGTTACCGGCAACCACGATGAATTCCTGCGGAAGTTCGTCGGCTTCAAGCTGGAGATAGGCAACATCAAGGTGGTGAATGAGGTCATCCACGCGACCGCCGACGGCAAGCGTTGGTTGGTCTGCCACGGCGACGCCTTCGACGTCATCACCCGCTATCACCGCTGGGTGGCGGTGGCGGGCGATGCGCTCTACGAGAACACGCTGCGCTTCAATTACTGGTTCAACCGCGCACGCCGCACCCTGCGCATGCCGTACTGGAGCCTCTCGGCGTTCGCCAAGCAGCACGTCAAGAGCGCGGTGAGTGTGGTCAGCACTTTTGAGGCAGCGGTCGCGCGCGACTGCAAGCGCCGCCGTTTGGATGGCGTGGTCTGCGGCCACATTCACCACGCGGAGATTCGTGCGATTGACGGCATCCAGTACCACAACTGTGGCGACTGGGTGGAGAGCTGCACCGCCTTGGTCGAGCACCTCGATGGCCGCATGGAGCTGGTCCGCTGGGTGCAGTTAGGGCACTTAAATCAAGCCCCCGCCCACGAGCCTTTACTCGCAAAACCCCGACAGCTGGTCGCGGCATAGATGCGTTAGCGCCAAGGCGAGCGTTGATGCATACCGTATAGTATGCATCCGCCCTCGGATTGGTTTTGCTCGATGTCATTACGCGACAAAGTCTTCAGCGACGCGCGCTTGTTCCGCCGCGTTATGAGCCTCTACCCGCCCTACTTGGGTGCCGGCATCCGTGTGAAAAGCGTGGCGAAGGACTTCCGTGAGGTGGTGGTGACGCTCAAGCTCAGTGGCTACAACCGCAACGCGCTGGGCACCCACTTCGGCGGCAGCCTGTACGCGATGACTGATCCCTTCTTTGTGCTGATGTTTATCGCCAACCTCGGCAAGGGGTATGTGGTTTGGGATAAAGCCGCCGCGATCCAATTTGAGCGCCCCGGCACCGGCACGGTCACCGCGCGCTTCCAGTTGACGACGGCAGATATCGACGCCGCCAAAGCGGCCACGGAATCTGGTGCTGCGTATACGCCTACTTATGTGGTGGAGGTGATGGCCGCCGATGGGCAACGGGTGGCGCGGGTAGAAAAGCAAATCTACATCCGCAAAAGTGGTCGCAAGTCGGCGGCCAAGATGAATCCATCGTGAACTAAAAAACTGTTTATATTCAGTAGGTAATAAGCTGTTCCTCATAAGATTCCTAGGCGCCAAACTTAGCCTAACCAGCGCGCAGTAGTGCGATTTGGCGTCCCTACAATCAATGGAGTGAACCCATGTTGAAACAAAGCTTGCTGTTGACCGCTGCGCTGAGCCTGCCCACCGCGGCACTGGCGCAAAACCTCTCTTACGACTACCTAGAAGGCGGCTATCAGAAGTCCACGCAACGTTTTGGCGACGAAGACGATATTGACGCCGACGGCTACTTTGCCTCCGGCAGCCTGTTGATTCAGCCCAAGGTTTATCTGCAAGCCACTTACGACGCCGCCACCACGGATAAGGTCGCCGGGAGCTTTGCGGAGTTCGACGTCTTCCGTGCCGGTGCTGGTTTCCGCCACCCGCTGACCGATAAGCTCGACCTCAACCTCGGCGGCGGTGCCATCTTTGCGAAAGTTGAGCCCCGTGGCCCGATCGCGCAGTTCGCAGATTCTGACGACGACACCGGCTATTACCTCAACAGCGGCTTGCGTGCCAAAGTGCTGCCAGCCTTAGAGGTTAATGGCGGCTTTGAGTACTCCAAGGTGTTTGACGAGAGCGAGACCACGGCTCGCGTCGGTGGCGTCTTCAATTTCACCCCGGCCTTTGCGGCGGTTGGTGAATACGCCTATGGCGATGACCTCAACACCTATCGCTTGGGTGCCCGCTGGAACTTCCGCTAGACCTAGCAACTCGCTGCACCAAGCCCAGCCCGAGCACCTCGGGCTGGGCTTTTTTGCGCGCCGACACATGATCCGCTACCGCTGATTCGCTTGCCGCTTCCCGCCACCGCAGGTTCGCCGTATAACGTGCGAGTACGGGAGCAGCGACGTAGATCGCCACAGCACAAGGACGACATGGAAGACCATCCAGCGCGGAACAACGAGCCGGCAATGCCGCCGCCGGAGCGGCTAAGCCGAGCGGCGATTGCACCCGAGGACTACCACCAGTTCGTCCAGTTTTACTGGCACGCACAGCGGATGGCGGTGCGCTGGGTGGCCGGAATTGCTGGCCTCATGACCACCGTGCTCGCGTTCGTCCAAAGGGATGGAATCTGTGCCTCCGTTCGTGAGGATGTGTGGCTGATTCGACTGGGCATCCTGACCCCCGCACTGTTCGCGGCCTGCGGCCTCACCTTTATTGACCGCGCAAGCCGATGGCACCGCAATCTGTTGACAGCCGCACTGTTAGTCGTCGGCTTAGTGCAAGTCGCCGTACACGGCATCTTGGCCTCTGACGCCTGCCAAAACACCGTGCCTTACGCGGCGTTTCAGCTATCGATCGTGTTTTTCTACATGTTGAGTGCAGTGGGTTTGCGTCGAGGCGCGTTCATCGGCGTGCTCAGCAGTGTCTGTTATCTGGTGATGGAAGAACTCGTCTACGGACAAGTCAATTACGTCCACTTCCATAGCTTGGTGCTCGCAAACGCCGCCGGCTTGGCCTCAGGCATGGTGTTTGAGCGCCTCCTGCGCGATCTCTTTTTTGCCGAGCGCAAGGCGCGGGCGATGTCCTTGGAGGATGTGCTCACCGCGCTACCCAACCGCCGCGCGACGCTCGCGCATTTGGACCGCTGCCTGCGCGTCGCTCAGCGCGAGCGCCGCAGTCTGACGCTGGTGATGGTCGATATCGATCACTTTAAACGCCTTAACGACTTCGCTGGTCACGCGTTCGGCGACCGCGCCTTGATGGGTGTCGCCCTGTGTTTGGGCAAAGTGCTGCGGCGGCCTATGGACCTCGTGGGGCGCATCGGCGGCGAGGAGTTTTTGCTCATCAGCATGGACGGCTCGGGTGCTGATGCCTTGCAGATTGCTGAGGAATGCTGCCGCGTGGTGCGCGACGCGCGGATTCCTCACCCTGGCGTGCCCCTAGGCATTGTCACGATCAGTGCCGGTGCCTTCGCCACGGTGCCTGCACCCAATGCCCTGCCAGAGGCTCTGATGCACGCCGCCGACCAAGCGATGTATGAGGCCAAGCAATCTGGCCGCGACCGCGCCATTCTGGCAAGGGGGGCGCTTGACACCGCGCCGGTGCCGGGGGCGGCGCGCTAGCGCCTGCTGGTCGGCCGCGCATTGCAGCGGGTTTGGGTTTGCTGCGCACTACACTGCGACCACAACGACAAAGCTTTTGGAGAGGAGCAGCCCATGCCCACAACCGGCACCCAGGTCTTACAGATATTGAGTCACGGTGACCGCCTCACCGCAGATTTCTGGGTGCCGAAGTCCAAGGCGCTCACCAGCAAAAGCGGAGCGCCGTGCATTGTCATGGCGCATGGCTTGGGAGCCACCCGCACCTGTGGGCTAGCGCCCTTTGCGCAGGCGTTTTCGGATGCCGGCCTCGCCGTGCTCTGTTTTGATTACCGAGGCTTTGGCGACAGCGAAGGCCAGGCGCGGCAGGTAGTGGACGTCGCCATGCAGCTAGAGGACTGGGCTGCCGCCATCGCCTATGCGCGTGCGCTCAAGGGTATCGACGGCAGGCGTATCGCCACTTGGGGCAGTTCCTTCTCGGGCGGGCATGCAGTGGCAGCAGCCGTGCGGGATGGTCAAATCGCTGCGGTGAGCAGCCAAGGCGGCATGCTCGATGGCCTCGCTGCGGTGCGTCATTTGTTGCAGCAAGAAGGGGTGGCGCAGATCGCGAAAGTCATGCGCTACGCGGTTCGCGATGCGCTCGCCGCAGTGCTTGGGCGGCCCCGCGTGCTACTGCCGGTGGTTGGCGAGCCCGGCAGTCTCGCAGTGCTCACCGCAGCAGACAGCAAGCCCGGCTATTTGGCGATCGCCCCGCGCGGCTGGCGCAACGAAATCTCCCTGAGCTGGATGCTGCGCTTGCCGCTCTACCGGCCCAATTTAATGGCGGCGAAGCTGCCCTGCCCAGTGCTGTTTTGCATCGCCGAGCAGGACACCGCCGTGCCGCCCGCAGCGATCGAAGACGCCGCCCGCCGCGCAGGGGATCGAGCCACCGTCTGCCGCTATCCAATCGGCCACTTCGACGTCTATGTGGGCGATGGTTTCGCGCAGTGCCTCAGCGCGCAACTTGGCTTTTTTAGCCGCGTGCTCGCCCGCTAAATTCGCGGGCGAGGCAATCGACAAACGCTTGGTCGTTGATGGCCTCGGGCACCAGCCGCAGCGCCTGATGCCCCAATTGCTGCGCACGCTCCGCCACCCGCGCCGAGGGCACTAACAGCGGTAGCTGCGCCCAGCGCAGAGCGTTACTGCCATGACACTGGCCGTGCAGGGCTTGCAAGGCCTCAGCGCTGGTCAGGAGGATTAGGTCTGCCCACGCGAGCGCAGCGGCGAGTTGCTGCGGCGGGTAGTGCACTGCGACTCGGGCATAGACACGCGCAACGTGGAGTGCCGCCGCGTGCGCGCGCAAACCATGGGCGAGCACCTCGCGCCCGCCCTCACCCGTGACCAGCAACCAGCGTTGGCTCTGCATTGCCCGCAGCGCCGGCAAGCGCAGCAGGGCTTCGCTATCGCCCCCAGCCAATGCCGTCGCTGCGACACCGAGTTGGGCTAACGCCGCCGCGCTGCCGGGCCCTAGTGCGAACACCTGAGATGGCCAGCGCAGGCCGAAGTGCTCAGCCGCGCGAACGGCATTCGCACTAGTGACGATGGCGGCATCGACCTCCTCGGCCAGTGCTTGCTGGGCAGCCTGTGGATTCGGAGTAGGGACGATGGCGAGCAGCGGCAGCGCTTGCACCAGTGCCCCTTGGGCAGTCAGCAGAGTCGTCAATCCGGCAGCTTGGTGCAGTGGGCGAGTGTTGAGTACCCGCAGGCCACTGAGCGCGTGCTCAAAGCTCACGCCCTACTCCCCGCTCGCTCCAAGAGCCCGCTCGTGGCCCAGGCCACGCAGAATATCCTCAGCGCCGCGCTGGAGTAATTCCTGCGCCAAGGTCTCACCGAGTGCTTCGGCTTGCTCGATGGGGCCAGAGCACTCGCCCTGCAGCACGATCTGGCCATCCGGCGTGCCGACCAATCCACACAGGCGCAGTCGGCCATCAGGCAGGCGGGTCGCATGGCCAGCAATCGGTGCTTGGCAGGCACCGCCCAGCACCGCATTGAAGCGGCGCTCGGCAGAGAGGCGGATGCGCGATTCTGGGTCATCCAGCACCGCACACAGTGCTTGCGTCGCCGCATCGGCAGTCCGGCACTCAATGCCGACGATGCCTTGGCCGATGGCGGGGATGAAGTCCTCAGGGCCCAGCGTGCTGCGGATTCGCTCGGCGAGGCCTAGCCGAATCAGCCCAGCGCAGGCGAGCAGGATGGCGTCGAACTGGCCCTCATCCAGCTTGCGCAAACGGGTGCCGACGTTGCCGCGCAACACCTCGATCTGAAGGTCTGGCCGCAGCACTTTGGCTTGAACCTGGCGGCGCAGACTGGCGGTGCCTAGGCGCGCACCTTGGGGCAGGGCGAGGAGGGTGGGGAACTGATTGCTGACGAAGGCATCGCGTGGGTCTTCGCCCGCCAAAAAGCTGCACAGGCTCAGGCCGTCCGGTTGCTGCACCGGCACGTCCTTCATCGAGTGCACGGCGATATCGGCGCGGCCTTCGAGCAGTGCTGATTCCAGTTCCTTGACGAACAAACCCTTGCCGCCAGAGGCCGATAGCGGGCCGCTTAGGCGTTGATCGCCGGTGGTGGTCATCGGCACTAGCTGCACATCCAAATGCGGATGGGCTTGGCGCAATAGTGTTTGGACGTGCTCGGCCTGCCAGAGGGCAAGCGGGGATTCGCGGGTGGCGATGCGGAGAATGTGCATGCCGCCAAGTTTAGGCGCTAGGCCGTCTGAGCGCCGCCAAAACCGGCACAGAGCGCGCACACCACGCGCCCTCCGTGCTGCTGGGCTTTAAGCCTCGCCGCCGTTTTGGGTGAGGCAGCGGCGCACTTCCGCCAAGCGCCGACGGCTCACCGGCAGCAGCGCCGAGGAATGGCGCATGCGCAAACTGTGCTGGCTGTCGTCGTCGGACTCATCGCCCTTGCGACGCTCTAGGCTGGCGATGAACTTGGATGCGACTAAGGCCTTGCGGTGGACGCGAATGAAGTGCGGCACGAGGTCTTCTTCGAGCGTCTTCAGGCTCTCTTCAATGAGCACCTCACCGTGCAAGTGGCAGACGGTGGTGTATTTCTGATCCGCGAGGAAATACACCACGTCCTCGACTGGGATACGCAGCAGCCCGTCGCGGGTGGTGGCTAAGATGAACTCGCGACTAGGCTTGGAATTGCGCGGCATGGTTTTGCCCAAGCTCTGCTGCGCGCGTGAGATTTTGCGCGCCTTGAGCAGGGCATCGCGCAGCTTCTCTTTGCGCACCGGCTTGAGCAGGTAGGCATCAGCGCCGGCATCAAAAGCCGACAAGGCGTGCTCGGCGTAAGCCGTGGTGAAGATCACCGCCGGCGGCATGTCGAGTTGCGCTAATTGGCGCGCTACCGAGATGCCATCGGTGCCGCCCATGCGGATATCCAAGAGCACCAAATCCGGCTCTTCTTCTTCAATTAAATCCAACGCGGATTCGCCGTCAGCCGCCTCCCCGACGATCTCATAGCCGGGGAATTCCACCATCAAGCGCCGCAGGCGCTCGCGGGCCAGCATTTCGTCATCAACGATCACTACTCTCATATCAACTCCCCATGATCAGAGTCTTCCGGCAGCATTGTCTGCTGCCCGGTATCTTCGGTTTTGAACGGTACCTGCACGCGCGCCCGATAAACCTTGCCTGTCTCGGTCTCCTGCGGGCCTTGGATCAATTTGGCTTGGTCACCGTAAATGAGCTTGAGCCTTTGGGCAATGTTTTCCATGGCGACCCCAGTGCCTTTGCGCTCCGGGGCATCCTCCGGCGGCAGGGGGTTTTCCACGTCGATGACCAAGGCACCGAGCTCCCGATGCACGGCCACGGTGATCCCGCCGCGCGCGGTCAGCCGTGATACGCCGTGGTACACCGCGTTCTCCACCAAGGGTTGGAGAATCAGCAGCGGTACGCGGCCATCAATCGCATCAGGCGCGATCTCCCAGTTGACCCAGAGTTTGTCGCCCAAGCGCACCTGCTCGATGCGCACATAGGTTTTGACGAACTCCACCTCATCTGCGAGCCGTACCAAGCGGTTAGAGCTATCGAGGCTGACGCGAAACAAGTCCGCTAAGTCCATCACCATCTCTTCGGCTTGGTCGGGCTTGCTCTGGATCAGCGAGGCGATGGAGTTGAGCGAGTTGAATAAGAAGTGTGGGCGGATACGGGCTTGCAGGGCCAAGTAGCGCGCTTCCGAATGCACCCGCGCCTGCGCTTGCAACTGGGCGCGGCTCCAGAAGTAGCGCAACAGCAGCAAGCCGACGATGGCCCCAATCAGCACGTTGCGCAGCAAGAAGCTCTCGCGGTCGCCCTCGATGTCCGGCAGCGCCTCCACCACCCCAGTGAGCCACCAGATGATGTCTGCGGTGAGCAAGGTCATCACCACCAAGAGCCCCCAGCTGACAAAGAACACCACGCCGGCGCGCGCCATCGTCAGCCAGCGGCGGGAGAGGCACAGCACGCCCGCGCCGGATAAGGCGACCCATTGCAAATGGATGGACAGCAGCACGATGTGACTCAAGGCTTGGCCCTGAGGAATCTTGGCGGCGGCGGTCAGGATGATGGCAATCAGCTCCATCACCACCATCAACTGAAACACCGCTTCGCCTTTGCAGAAGTTGGGGATCAGATTGATTTGGCTCTTGGGCTGCGGGGTTTTCAGTTCCATGGTTGCTGCTGGGGCCGTGCGGTGAGACGGATGCAATGCGCATGCCCCGCCGCGAAAAAGTGCGCGCTTCGGTGCTCCCTATAATGCCGCGCCTTTTTCCGGAAAATGCCATGAGCAATACAAAACTTTGGGGTGGCCGTTTCGCCGAGTCCACCTCTGCGTTGGTCGAGCGCTTCTCAGAATCCGTGTCATTTGATCAACGTCTCTGGCAAGTGGATATCGCAGGCTCCAAGGCCCACGCCAGCATGCTCGGCAAGATTGCTGTGCTGAGTGCCGAGGATGTATCGGCAATCCACCAGGGTTTGGATGGCATCGCCAAGGACATCGCGGAAGGGCGCTTTACTTGGAGCACGCAGCTCGAAGACGTGCACATGAACATCGAATCCGCGCTGACCGAGCGCATTGGCGATGCCGGCAAGCGCTTGCACACCGGGCGCTCGCGCAATGACCAAGTCGCCACCGACGTGCGCCTGTATGTGCGTGAGGCGATCGATACCCTGCAAGCACTCATCGCCCGCTTGGCGGACGGTTTGTTGCAGTTGGCCGAGGCCGAGGCAGACAGCATCTTGCCCGGCTTTACCCACCTGCAAGTCGCGCAACCGGTGACGTTTGGCCACCACCTGCTGGCTTGGCGCCAGCAGATATTGCGCGACGGTCAGCGCCTCGCGGACGCCCGCAAGCGCGTCAATATTTTGCCTTTGGGTTCGGCTGCACTGGCCGGCACGGTCTACCCCTTAGACCGCCACTACGTTGCCGATTTGCTCGGCTTTGACGGCATCACCGAGAACTCGCTCGACGCCGTGTCGGACCGCGATTTCGCCATCGAGACGGTGAGTGCATGCGCGCTGATCATGGTGCATTTGAGCCGCTGGAGCGAGGAGCTGATTCTCTGGAGCACGCCGATGTTCGGCTTTGTCTCCTTGCCGGATCGCTTCTGCACCGGCAGCAGCATCATGCCGCAGAAGAAAAACCCCGACGTGCCGGAGCTGGTGCGCGGCAAGACGGGCCGAGTGGTGGGCGATCTCAACGCCCTGCTGATGCTGATGAAGGGCCAGCCTCTGGCCTATAACCGCGACAATCAAGAAGACAAGCAGCCCTTGTTTGATGCGCTCGATACCGCGCACGACTGCCTCGCGGTGTACGCCGAGATGGTGCCGCACATCGTGGTGCGCCGCGCGCAATGCCGTGCGGCTGCCGCCCAAGGATTTGCCACCGCGACCGACCTCGCGGACTACCTCGTCAAAAAGGGCCTGCCGTTCCGTGATGCCCACCATGCCGTGGGTGCGGCAGTTGGAGCTGCTGCCGCCAAGAATTGCGATCTGGCTGAGCTGAGCCTCGCTGAGCTACAAAGCTTTAGTAGCTTGGTGTCTGAGGATGTGTTTGCCCACATCACCCCGGAGGCCAGTGTGGCTGCCCGCACTACCTACGGCGGCACCGCGCCCAGCGAAGTGCGTGCGGCGATTGCGCGTGCGCGTGCATCGATCGAGAAGCGTTAAGCGCGCTGGTAATTGCGCTAGCGCTGCGCTGCAAACAAAGTCTTGAGCAGCTTTTTCTCCCAGCCTTCACGCACGATCAAAGTCCTCTCCGCGGCCTTGCCGCCTTCGCCGATTTCGTAGCGCAGGCGGCCGGGGTCGCGGCCAAGAAATTCGTCTGGGAAGCTGCTCCACACTAAGTGCCCACTGCGCAGATCCACTAGGCGCAGGCGCGCAGTGGCTTGGTTCTGCGGGATGCTGATGTACCCGAGCAAGAGACCTAAGCCGACGGTGCCGGTCTTGTGCGCAGCACTGGCGTGATCGCCGCCGACGGACAAGGCCAAGAGATAGTCAGTCGCAAGGCGGCTACGCAAGAGCGCGGCTTGGTCTTTGCCCAGCAGGGGGCAGTCGTAGCGGCGCTCACGCCGATAGCGGTCGGAATCGCAAGCCGCAAACACTTGTTGGTAGGCAGCGACGAGGGTGGCGTCCTCGGCAAGGCTGGCGTCAAAGGCAATCGGGAAGGCTACGGCCTCGCTGCTGTGCGGCGCGCCGTCGCGGGCGGCGACCAAGCCCTTGGCGTCGAGTGCGCGCGGCGGCAGGCTGCTCGCGCACATCAAAGGCGCGGCGAAATGCTTGGGGCTGACGCCGTAGCTACCTAGTTCCGCCGCGACGCGCTTGCTGGCGTCGCGCGCCAAGCTGCGGGATTCCGCTTGCAGGTAATGGTTGAAGCCGAGCAGGACGCGGTAATACAAACAGCCCTCGGCGACCAGCACCGGCGGCGTTTGCCGCAGTTCGCGCTGGGCGCGCTCGATGGGGCTCTCTGGGGACGGCGTGGTGGCGCAGGCCGACAAGCAAGCCGCGACCATCCATAAGGCAAAACGCCCGCTCCGCCGGATGGCGGCGGCTAGCCCAAGCTCGGCATTGGCCGCGTTACGGCGCGTAGACGTCCACCGGGAAGGAGAGCTCAACGGTGCTGCCTTCAAGCTCCGCCGGGATGGGCGGGAAGGGGGCGGCCGAGCGAATCACTTGGCTCGCCTGCCGCACGGCCCAATCGGGAGTCGGCACGGCTGAGGCCACGCGCAGCAACTTGCCGTCGCGCTTGACGCTGAACTTCATGCGCACGGAGAGCTTCCTGCCAGCGCCGCTGGCCTCGCTCAGCGCCACAGCATTGGCGGCCTTGACCAGCGTCGTCACGTCCTGAAAGTACGCGAGCCTAGGGTTGCTGGTGGGGGCGACAGGTGCGGCGCGTAGGGGGATCGGCGCTGCGGCCTCCGGCGGCAGCAGCGCCTCATCCAAGACGCTGGAGCTGTCGTCGGCTTGGAAGATCGTCACCGGCGGGAAGCGCTCACTGGGCTCCGCAGCGCTGCCGTCGGTGCGCGGCGTCGCGTCCGGCGGTGGGAACAGCGGCCTGTTGCCGTTGCTGGCCGCAAGCTCATCGCGCTCGGGGATGCCTAAATCAAAGCTGGGAGCCACCCGACTGGCGACGACACCCGTCGGTGCCGCAGCGGGCGGCGGCAGGCTGGCCACGATGGGTGCTGCCTCTACCGGCAGGCCAGAGCCGTTGCCACTGGTGGATGGGCGCGGCGGTGGGCGAGAGAGTTTGAGCGAGAGTTTGCCGCTGGGGATTTGGATTACCGGCTCGCGGCGCTGGGTGACCACCTCAGGTGCTCTTGCGATCACCTCCGGCAGTGCCGCACTGGGTGCAGGCGGCGGTGCAGCCATTGGCCCAGACGTCGCCGTGCGCGGCAGGATGCGTAAGTTGGGAGGGGCGACCGCAGGCGTGCGCGCGGCGCGCACTTCTTCTCGTGCGGTAGGGCTTGGCTCGCGGCGCGTCGCTTGCGGCGTGGGCTCGGCGCGCGGCGGTGTCGCGGCGGGCTTTGCGGCAGCCACCGCAGCGGGCTTGGTAGCGGGTGGCTTCGGCGGTTCGACCTTGGCGACTGCCGTCGGCGCTTGGATGCGCTTGGGCCGTGGCTCTGGCGAGGCCGCCAGCGTCGGCAGCTTGGCCGGCTCCGGTGTCGTCAGGCTTAGGCGAGTCGCCGCCGCAGCACTCAGTGGGCGCAGCTCCGGCGGCTTGGTAGCCTCCAGCCGGCCTTGCGCTGCGAGCTGCAATTGGCCATCAGGGGCCGTTGCGGTCGGAGTCGGTGCGGTGAGTGGTGCAGGCTTGGGCGCTGCGGCAGGGCTCGGCGGCGTCGGCGCAGCGGGCGCTTGGGCATCGACCTGCACGACCTGCGGCAAACCGCCGTTGGCAGCCGCCTTGCCCGCCTCAGGCAGTTTGCGGCTGCGTGCCTCGCCCATCAAAAGCAGCGCCAATAGGACGTGTAGCCCAAGGGCAATGCCGATGGCCCAGCGCAAGCGTTTGGAAGTGGAGGACATGACGAGGCGGTTGGGGCATGCTCAATTTCATCGATTCTCGCATGCCCCAAGCTCTGGCTTCATACCCGCTGAAACGTCGGCGGCGCAGCCAGGCCTCACCAGTGCTCGCCCTTGAAGACGTTGGCGAACACCACCTGCTCCAAGGTTGGCTTGCTGCCTTCCTTCTTGCTCTTGGCAGCCGCACTCGATGGGAACAATTGGAAGCCCTTAGACAGCACCCAATCATTCGCCTTAGGCCAAATCGCGTAGCTCACGGCCGCTGCCGTGCCGACTACCGTGGCGATGCTCTTGGGTTTCTCCAGAATCGCCTTGACCACAGTGTTGGCGGCGTCCTCAGGGCTCCAAGTGGGGATGTAGTCGTACATCTTGGTCGGCGCGATCATCGGCGTGCGCACCAGCGGCATGTAGATGGCGGTGATGTCGATATTGAGGTTCTTCACCTCCGCAGACAGACAGCGGCTGAAGGCATCCAAGGCGGATTTGGACGCCACATAGGCTGAGAAGCGCGCGGCGTTGGCCAATACGCCAATCGAGCTGATGTTGATGATCTGCCCAGACTTTTGCGCGGCCATGCCCGGCAGCAGGTTCATGATCAGCCGCACCGCGCCGAAGTAATTGAGCTGCATGGTGCGCTCGAAATCATGGAAGCGATCGAAGCTCTCGAACACCGCGCGGCGGATCGAGCGGCCGGCGTTGTTGATGAGGATGTCGACGTGGCCAAAGTCTTTCAGCACCGCTTGGCTCATACGGTCGATGTCTTGCAGGTTGGAGAGATCACAGGGGTAGATGTGTACCTCGCCGCCCGCTTTTTCCAGCACCGCTTGGCTCTCTTGCAGCTTCTCAATGCCACGCGCGACGAGCAACACTTTTGCGCCCGCAGCCGCAATCTGCTTCGCCGCAGCAAAGCCGATGCCGGAGGAGCCGCCGGTAATCATGACCACCTTGCCCGCGAGGCGGCGGCGCAGTTTTTCCGGCGCATTGGTGGTGAGGTCTAAGTGCAGCTCCCAATAGGCCCAAAGTTTGTCGGCGTAGTCACGGATCGGCGGACAGGTGATGCCGGTGCCCTTGAGTGCGGCGCGCGCTTCGCGGTCGTCGAACACCGCGCGGTTGAAGGCATAGCCTAAGACCGAGAGCGGCACGCCAATCGCATCGGCGACTTTCTGTTGCAGTGCCTGCGGGATGCGCTTGCTCATCCGCTGTGCCAGCGCGCGCATCGGCTTCGGCAGGTTGGGCAGCTCAAACTTCTTGGCAAAGTCCGGCCCGTGCGCACCCTCTAAAAACGCTTGCAGCAAATCCCCTACGGACGGGCTTTGCGACTGCATGAGGTGGAAGCACTTGCCGTCCAAGTCAGGCTTGTGGGCGATTGCGTCCATCGCAGCAGCCACGTAGTCCACTGGGGCAATCGCCACCTTGCCGCCCTCAATGCCTAGCAGGGGCATCCACTTCGGCAGCTTGTAGCTGATTTTTTGGATGGCCTTGGCGAAGTAATAAGGGCCGTCGATTTTGTCCATCTCGCCGGTCTGGCTATGGCCTACCACCACACCTGGGCGGTAGATGCGCCAAGGGACTTTGCTCTCGTTGCGGACGATGGCCTCGCTCTCAAACTTGCTGCGGTAATAGGGGTGGTCGGTGCTCTGGCCCTCATCGAACATGGTTTCTTTGAACAGGCCGTCGTAGTCGCCGCCTGCCACTGCGACGCTGGAGGCGTGGTGCAGCACCACCGAGCCGCCGAGCGAGTTGGCAAACGCCACCACGTTGCGTGTGCCTTGGTTATTGATCTGGTCGGCCTGCTCGTCGGACATATTCATGTCGTAGACGGCAGCCAGGTGGAACAGGTGGTCAACCTTGCCCTTCAGTTCTTTGAAGACGGCGGCGGAGACCAAGCCGGGCGTGGTGATGTCGCCTTCCACCATCTTCAGGCGCTGGCCGTCGTCGCCAAAGCGGCTTGTGAGCGCTGCGAATTTGTCCTGCGAATTGGCCCGCGTCAGCACCCAAATGTGCGCCTCAGGCCGTTTGAGCAGGCGCTCGATCAAAAATTTGCCGATGAAGCCAGTGGCGCCGGTGACAAAGTAGTTCATGAATTCTCCTTGAGCTGCTGCGGTGAGCTTATTCGCAGGCCTCTCTGCCCGCTGTTAGAAGCTGATTGTGCGTCTAAGCGCGAAAAGGTTCCTGAGATATCGATTCGGGCAGCGCCGCAGGGCGGCCGAAAACGGCGGGATGGCAGAAAACCTAAGGCGTTGGCGGGCTGCTGCCGATAAGCTTGCGACTTTGCCCAACGCCAGACGCTCCCCATGCTCGCCTCCCAGCCTGAAATTCTTGATTCCGTTGACACCTGCGCTCAGGCCATCGTCGCGCGCTTAGGCAAGGACATCCGCATTGGTATGCCTTTAGGGCTTGGTAAGCCGGTGGAGTTGGTCAATGCCCTGTATGCCATGGCCAAGGCCGATAGCAGCCTGCAATTGACCATCCTCACTGCGCTCTCGCTAGAGAAGCCTAAGCCGGGCAAGGGCTTAGAAGCTGCGTTCTTGGGGCCGTTTTTGGAGCGCGTGTTTGCCGATGCGCCTGAGCTTGACTACGCCAAAGATCAATCCGCGGGCAAGGTGCCTGCGAACGTCCGCGTGGTGGAGTTCTTCTTCAAACCCGGCTCACGCTTGACTGCGGCCCAAGCGCAGGCGGACTACATCAGCACCAACTACACCCACGCCGCGCGTGATGTCTTCAACCAGGGCTGCAACGTAGTAGCCGGGATGATCTGCAAGCGCGAGGCGGCAGGCCAAACGCGCTATTCGCTCTCCTGCAATCCGGACACCGGCCCAGAGCTGATGAAGCTGCTCATCGAGAGCAAGCGGCCATTTATCTCAGTGGGGCTGGTCAACCAGAACCTGCCGTTCATGGAGCACGACGCCGAGGTGGGCGCCGACAACTTCCACATGGTGGTGGACCACCCCAGCTACACCAAGCGTTTGTTTTCGACGCCCAAGATGGCCGTCACCACGCCGGACTACGCCATCGGCCTGCATGCTTCCTCGCTGATTAAGGACGGTGGCACTTTGCAGATCGGCATCGGTGCTTTGGGTGATGCCATCGTCTATGCCGCGCAAGCGCGCCACAACAACAACGCGGCGTATCAGCAGGCGCTGGCGGCAGTAGGGGCCACCACCCACAACCAAGCGCTGATCGAGCGTTGGGGTGGTGTCGCACCGTTTGAGAAGGGGCTCTACGGGGCTACCGAGATGTTTGTTGACGGCTTCCAGCATCTCTACGCCAGCGGCATCTTGAAGCGTCAGGTGTTCGACTTCTGGGCGCTACAGCAAGTCATCAACGATGGCCGCTGCAATCCAAACAAACTCGACCCCTCGGTGCTCGATGCGCTGGAGTCCTTGGGTGTGCGCGTGATCCGCACCAAAGATTTTGAAACCCTGCAATACCACGGCTTCTTTAACGCCGAGACCCGCTACGAGCAGGGTTACATCATCGCGCCGAACGGCGAGCGGGTGATTGCCAACGTTGCCGAGCCCGCTGCGCGCAAAGTGATGGCTGAGCACTGCTTGGGCGGCGCGCTTAAAAACGGCATCGTCCTGCACGGCGGCTTCTTTTTAGGCCCCAACGCCTTTTATGAGGCGCTGCGGCAGATGCCCGACGCAGAGCGCCGTCTGATCTGCATGGCCGGTGTCGACAAAATCAACCAGCTGGATTTGAACCCCAGGCTCTATATCGCCCAGCGCATCCACGCGCGGTTTATCAATACCGGCATCATGGTCACGCTCACCGGTGCGGTGGTGAGCGACGGCCTCGCCGATGGTCGGGTGGTTAGCGGTGTCGGTGGCCAGTACAACTTCGTCGCCATGGCGCACCAGCTCAGCTCCTTCACCGAAGGCGGCCGCAGCATCCTGATGATCCGCGCCGTGCGCGACAAAGAAGGCAAGGGCGCGCCGAGCAGCAACGTGGTTTTCAACTACGGCCACTGCACTATTCCGCGACACCTGCGCGACATCATCATCACCGAGTACGGCGTGGCCGACTTGCGCAGCCGCACCGACCGCGAAGTAGCGAAGGCGCTCATCAACGTCGCGGATTCGCGCTTCCAACCAGAACTACTCGCCCAAGCCAAAGCCAACGGCAAAATCGAGCAGAGCTACCAAGTGCCGGAGGCCTTCCGCAATAACACGCCAGAAGCGCTAGAAGCCAAGCTCGCCGCATTCAAGAAGCAGGGCTTGTTCCCGGCCTTCCCCTTGGGCTGCGACCTCACTGCGCAGGAGCTCAAGCTGGGCAAGGCACTGAAGACCGTCAAAGCTCTAGCCGCATCGACCCCGAAGTGGAAGCTCGCGCTACAGGCTTGGCAGTTCCACCCTGAGCGCGACATCCCCGCCGAGCTCATGCCACATTTCGAGCGCTTAAAGCTCGGTGCACCCGCCAATATGGAAGAAAAAGTGGTGCAGATGCTGCTCACCCGCGCGCTGAGCTAGTACCCAACAGAGTGCGGTAGGGGCCGCCTTCTTGCCGCAGCCTCGGTAGCGTTGAGCCGAGGCTATCGCTCCCGAGGCTGCCACTCTAGCGCGTGTTTATTGCGTAAGTGTTTGGCACGCGCGCAGGCGCTCCAGCATAAAAAACAGCGAGGCAATAGGATGAACCATACAACGAGCTCAGGCCGCACCTATGCGCACAGCGCATGGTTTGTCGCCTTGGTGCTGGCGCTGCCGTTTCTTGCCGGGGTGATTTATACCGATTGGCTGACTCGGGCCTTCGCGACCTTCCATGGTTCGGACGAATACCGGTTCCACTTTCCGGTCATCGAGGGTTTTGCAAAAGCGCTGCCAACGCCGTCACTCGCCGACTATCAATCGGCCACCACCCCGTTGTTCCACCTCAGCTTGGCGGTTGCCAGCACCGTCGTCGGTTTAGAGTTGCCGCAGCTACGGCTGATCAATGTGTTGATCTCTTGGCTGGCAGCATGCGTCTTCTACGCCATTCTGGTGCGGCGGGTGCAGGTCGCGCCAAAACCGGCGCTGCTATTCGGCCTGTTATTTGCGCTGTCGCCCTACTTTTTTGGGGTGTCCTTCATATTGCTGACGGACAACCTTGCCGTATTGATGCTGATGGCGTTTCTGTATTTTTATCTCGGCTATGAGCAGCACCGAGATTTGACGACACTGGCACTGGCTCTGCTGTTTTTGACGCTGGCGCTACTGACTCGGCAGACGCTCCTGTACGCACTCGGGGCATTGCAACTGAGCCTGCTGTTTGCTGGGCTCAAACGCCGCCAATGGTTAGCGGCCACCTCAATGGCCTTGTTGCCCATGCTGCCGCTAGTCGGTTTTTTTTGGCTCTGGCAGGGGCTTACGCCACCGAGCTTTCAGGCGGAACACACGGGCGATAGCGCGGTGCATATCAAAAGCGTTCAATTTGGATTTGCCGTGATCGGGTTTTACGGCGCTTTTTTGGTCGGGAACCGCTTTGTGGCGGACCTCAAACACGGAGCTTGGGGCTACCTTGCCGCTGCCGCTATCGCCGTCATCGTGCAGTGCTTGCTGCCCATGCCAAGGCTGCCAAATGACGATGGATTCCTCTGGCGGCTATCGACATTTTTGCCCTCAATTGCAGGCAGTTCGCCGCTGTTTTTCCTGCTGATTCCGCTCGGCGCTTGCGTAATGCTTTGGCTGTTGCGGGTAGCACCTAGGCATCTCGGGGTGCTCGGCGTGTTGTGCTTTTTGATCACCACCCTGCCGCATCGTTATGTGTTTCAAAAATACTACGACGTCAACCTGCTGCCCTTGTTGATCATCGTGGTGCTGACACTTCAGCCCGCACCATCTCGATGGTTATTGCTGCGCTCGGCGGCATTGCTATTGCTTTTTGCAGCCTATGCCGTGGCCTACCAATTCGTCGGCAACCCTTAACGACCGCAAGAAGCCGCGAACGCAGGCCGCCTAGGCAGCTTGCAGCACGCCGCGCCGCACTTGGTCTTCTTCAATGCTCTCAAACAGCGCACGGAAGTTGCCCTCGCCGAAGCCCTCGTTGCCCTTGCGCTGGATGATCTCGAAGAAAATCGGGCCGATGACGGTGCTGGTGAAGATTTGCAGCAGGATGCCCTCGACCGGCGCGCCGTCGATCAAAATCTTCAGCTCTCTGAGTGCGGCGACCGATTCACCGTGCTCGGGCAGGCGGGCGTCGATTTTGTCGAAGTAGGTGTCGAGGGTGTCCATAAACACCACGCCGCGCTCCTTGAGCGCACGCACGCTGGCGTAGATGTCCTTGGTGGCGAGCGCGATGTGCTGGATGCCTTCGCCACGGTATTGGCGCAGGAATTCCTCGATCTGGCTCTTGTCGTCGGCCGACTCATTGATCGGGATGCGGACATTGCCGCAGGGGCTGGTCATCGCACGGCTGAACAAGCCGGTCTGCTTGCCTTCGATATCGAAGTAGCGGATCTGCTTAAAGTTGGCGATGCGCTCGTAAAAGCCGCTCCACACGTCCATGTTGCCGCGCTCGACGTTGTGGGTGAGGTGGTCGACCACCGTGAGGCCCACACCCGCTGGGTGCTTCTCGACCCCCTCAAAGAACTTGAAATCCACCTCGTAAATCGAATTGCCGGTGGCCGCGTCGGCAAAATAGAGCACCGAATTGCCGATGCCATAAACGGCCGGCAGCTTCAGCTCCATATAGCCGGGCTTGGCGTCGAACTCGACCGCACCTTGGCTGACGGCATACGCCAGTGCCGCAGGGGCGTCGTCAACGCGCCAGCCCATCGCACAGGCAGAGGGGCCGTGGGTTTTGGCGAACTGGGCGAAGTGGGTGTAGGGCGTGCCGTTGACCAAGAAGTTGATGTCGCCTTGGCGGAACAGGGTGACGTCTTTGCTGCGGTGCTTAGCGACCGCAGTGAAGCCCATCATGCCAAACAGGGTATGCAATTGCTGGATGCCAGCAGGGGTAGGGGCGGTGAATTCGACAAACTCAAAGCCCTTGGTGCCCATGGGATTGTGTGCACTCATGGTGATTAATCCAAGTCAGTAATAGCGGCATTGTAGGGGCGCAGCCGTTAGCGGGGCCGCAAACGCCCCGAGCAATCGGGAAATGAGCCGAATAAACCATCGTACGCTGCGCGGCATCTGTAGCGCAGCGCGCTAGCATTGCGCCCAAGTTGCCACCCAGTAATCCCTTTTTAGGACTCCCATGACTGACTTCGTTCAGCGCGCTCCAGTGCGTTTTGCGCTTACGGCGTTCGCACTCGCCGCCCTTGCTGCTTGCTCCAAACCCGCCACCCCTCCGGCAGACGCTGTAAGCGCCAATAAGGCCCCGGCTGAGCAGAAAGCACCCGCTGCGGTGCTCACCTCGGGCATCGACAAATCGAACTTCGATACCGCCGTGCGCCCGCAGGACGACCTCTTCCGTGCCGTCAACGGCGCTTGGCTCGCCAAGACCGAAATCCCAGCGGATAAGTCCAACTACGGCTCCTTTACCAAGCTCGACGATGATTCCGAGGCCAACCTCCGGGTGATCATCGAAGCAGCGGCGGCGAAGCAGGAAAAAGCAGCGGGCACCGAAGAGCAAAAAGTGGGCGATCTCTACGCATCCTTCATGGATGAGGCCGCCATCGAAACCCTGGGCGTGAAAGCGATCGCAGAAGATTTCGCAGCGATCGATGCCATTAAAGACAGCGCTGGGTTGCTCTCTGGCATGGGTGCGCTGGCGCGCGTCGGCGTCGGCGTGCCGATCTACCCCTATGTGCACCAAGACGCCAAAGATGCCAGCCAATACACGGGCGACTTCTACCAAGCCGGCCTGACGCTGCCCGACCGCGACTTCTATTTGCTCAATGAGGCGAAGTTCAAGGGCATCCGCGCGGACTACCTCAAGCATATGGAGGCCATGCTGGGCTTGGCTGGTATCGAGAACCCAGCCAAGGCGGCGAAGGACATCCTCGCGCTGGAAACCCGCATCGCCAAAGCGCATTGGGACAAGGTCAAAAACCGTGACCCGGTCGCGACCTACAACCGTTATCTGGTCGCGGATTTGCCCAAGCTGAGCCGTGACATCGACTGGCCCCTCTACCTGAAAGCCGTAGGTTTTGACGCCCAACCCGGCATCGTGGTGAGCCAGCCGAGCTACATCACGGCAGTCGGCAAGGAGTTCAAAAATACTGCGCTGGATACTTGGAAGATCTACCTCAAGTGGCATGTGCTGGATGCCGCAGCGCCCAGCCTGTCGAAGGCGTTTGTCGATGAAAACTTCGCCTTCCACGGCAAAATCCTCAACGGCGTGCAAGAAAACCGCCCGCGTTGGAAGCGTGGTGTTGAGGCAGTTGAGAACGCACTCGGCGAGGCCGTCGGCAAGATTTATGTCGAGAAGCACTTCCCGCCGGAGGCTAAGGCGCGGATGCTGACTTTGGTCGAAAACCTGCGTAAAGCCTACGAGCTGAGCATTAAAGACCTGACCTGGATGAGCGACGCGACCAAGGAAAAGGCGCTGGAGAAGCTCGCCAAGTTCCGCGTCAAGATCGGCTACCCCAACGAGTGGCGCGACTACTCGGCGCTGGACATCAAGGGCGGCGATTTGATGGGCAACCTCAAGCGCGCGGCGCAGTTTGAGTACCAGCGCAACATCGGCAAACTCGGCAAGCCGCTCGACCGCAACGAATGGCTGATGTCGCCGCAAACGGTGAACGCTTACTACAACCCGGAGATGAACGAAATCGTCTTCCCTGCGGCGATTTTGCAGCCACCGTTTTTTGATTTGAACGCCGAGGATGCCGCTAACTACGGCGGCATCGGTGCGGTCATAGGCCACGAGTTCAGCCACGGCTTTGACGACCAAGGCAGCCAGTACGATGGCGACGGCAATCTCAAGAGCTGGTGGGCGGACGAGGACCGCAAGAAGTTTGACGCACTCACCGCCGCACTAGCCAAGCAGTACGACGCCTACGAGCCCATCAAGGGCTACAAGCTCAACGGCAAGTTCACGCTGGGCGAGAACATCGCCGACTTAGCAGGGCTAACCATCGCAGCTAAGGCCTATCAGCTCTCGCTCAACGGCCAGCCAGCTCCGGTGATGGACGGCTTGAGTGGCGAGCAGCGCCTGTTCATGGGCTGGGCGCAGGTTTGGCGCCGCAAGTATCGCGACGAGAACCTGATCAACCGCATCAAGACCGATCCGCACAGCCCCAGCGAGTTCCGCGCCAACGGGACACCTTTGAACATTCCTAGCTTCTACTCCGCTTTTGGCATCAAAGAGACGGACAAGATGTACAAGCCTGAGGCCGAGCGCATCACCATTTGGTGAGGTCAGTTGCGGCAACAAAAAAAGCCGGTGCTCGCACCGGCTTTTTTGGGTGAGTCAGATGCGTGTTCTTGCGGCTTCAGGTCATCGTGTGCAGCCCGCATTCGCGGTGATCATCAGCCTTCGTGGGGTCGAAATACTCGAAATAATTGGGTAGGCCGTGGCGCTTGCAGTATTCGTGCAGGTCGCGGCTGGTCCAGGCGAGGATAGGAGCAACCTTGATCATCCCGCGCTTGTTGCGGCTCACGGCCTGCATGGCGGAGCGCTCTGCGGTGTCCTCGCCGCGTAGGCCGGTGATCCAGACCTCGGGGTTCATTTCTTCCAACGCGCGCTCGAAGGGCTCTAGTTTGACCTCCTCCGTGAACGCGGCATGACGCGGGTCGTCGAGGGCGGGGTAGGGGCCTTCGACCGCCTCGCGATGCGCGCGCGAGCGGCGCGGGTGGTAGATGTGCAGATTGAGCTTGAGTTGCTTGGTGAGCGCATCGGCAAAGCGGTAGGTCTCTGGCGTGGCGTAGCCGTTGTCCATCCACAACACCGGAATATTCGGTGCCTTCTGCGTGACCATGTGCAGGATGGGCGCGGAGAAGGGCCGGAAATTGCTGGTGATTAGCGGCTTCTTGCCTAAACCTAGGGCCCAGTCCAACAGGGCATCGGGCTGATCGCCAAGTTCGGCATTGATGCGGTCGAGGTCGAGGGTCATACGCGGCTCCAGCGGCAAGTCCATTCCAAATGGGGACTTTGGGGCGCGGATTATAGGGAGCCACCCGCGCCTTGCGCCCCACCTGCGCAAAAGCGTCTATGCATATGCGTCGCTGAAGTTGCGGGTCTAGGCCTTTGCGCGAGTGGGCTTGCGGCTAGGCGCGCGTGCGAGTGACAAACTCGCCGCGCACGCCGCCGACGCTGATGACGGACTTTTTGTAGCCCAAGGCCGCTGTGCTGCTTTGGTGGCGCACTTGCAGGGTTTGGCCAAACAGCAGCGTGCCGGATGCCCGCGTCCAGGTACCACCGTTGATGCGGTATTCCATGCCGTTGCCAGCCACCACGCTGGCTGCGTCAAAGCCGGTGAGTTGGATCGCCTCAGACTCTACCCACTGGCCCGGTGCCTGATTGCTCTTCTCGCCGAAGTTGAAGGGGTCTGGGATGCGGTCGATGCTGGTGGTAACGGTATGAAAAGGCGTGGCGTAGTCGCCGACGGTAAGCAGTGAGGTTTTGCGGGTGTTTTCGGTGGCGGCGGATACATGCCGCACGGCGATGGAGTCCCCCGCGCGCACGGCTCCGGGCTCGGACGTGAAGGCTCCGCCGTTGATGCGGTACTGCCCGCCGTTGTCGATGCTGATGGGTAGTTCGCCGACGAAGCCGGTCAGCACTTTTTCTTCTGAGGTGATGAAGGTATTGACGCGCACGTTGAGGCGCTCAATCCACTCCCAAGCGGCAATGCCGCTGCCGACGACGATCTCGGTGGCGGCCTCTACGGCACTGCTCAGGCCGCGGCTATCGGTCACTTGCAACCGCACTGAATAGCGGCCGATGCGGTCGTAGCGGTGCTCCAGCAAAGTGCCCGCCGCCGCAAAAGTGCCGATGACCACAGGGCTGCCGTCGCCGAAGTCGATGCGGTAGTGGGCGAGGCGATCACCGGCATCGGGGTCGCTGCCGCCCAAGCGCAGCGTCACCCGCAAGGGCGCGGTACCAGTGTTCGGCGAGGCGCTAATCGCCGCCGTGGGGGCGTTGTTCGCGCTAGGGACTAGGCTAGGGTCTAGCGCGACGAGGTTACTCACGACCCCCTCGCCCGCAGCGTTGAGGCCGGTGACGCGGTACCAGTACTTCACCGTCGGGTCGATGGCTTGATCGTTATAAAACGGCTGGGCGTCGGCGGTCAGGCCGATCGGCGTTTGCTGCTCGGGCGTCGTGCCGCGGTAAATCTGGTAGCGGACGATGTCGCGGCCACCGTGGTCGGGGATGCGCCAATTCAAGTGGCTGGCGCTGAGGTCGCGGGAACCGGCGAGGCAGGCTGCGCGGGGCGGGGCGGCTTCCGGTGGGTCAAACGCGGCGCGCAGACTCTTGCCGCCGAGTTGCCGCAAGAAGGTGGTTTTGGCGGCGGTGTTGATGATGACGCCGAAGAAGTCCAAGCGATTTGGGATGCCGGTGCGCAGGCAATCGCCCACACAGCCGTCGCTGTAGCCGAACAGCACGCGGCCTTGGTGGTCCATCGTCACGCCGTTGAAATCCAACAAGTTGCGGTTACTGATGCAGGTCGCCCCGCCTAGGCAAATACCGCCCATACCTTGTACTGGGTCATCCGGCGTGGGGATCACGGTGTGCCAGCTATTGCCGGCATCGGTGGTGCTGGCGATGGCGGCGTACCAAAGGCCGGGGAAGTCTGGGCTCTGGAAGTTGCCCCGCGTTTTGGTGCCAATAAACGCGCAGGCGGCGCGGCCATCGTCGCCCGCTACGGCAGTGACAAAGGCGGTGTGTTGGATGCCCGCCGCATAAGCGACGTCACGGTCGCGCAGCCAAGTCCGGCCTTGGTCTTCGCTGACGCTGACGTGCGCGCGCCCATCGGCCTCCGTGGCGCAAAAATAGAGTCGTCCAGACGCGTCGATCGCTACCGATGGGTCGCCCTCGCCACTGATGGCATGCGGCAGGCGGCGGGTGGTAAAGCTCTGACCACTGTCGGTGCTCACCATCACCGCGCCGACGCCGCCGCAGTTGCGGTCCGGCACATACACCGTGCCGTCGGGTGCCACTTTCACATGCCCGTGTAGCGCGCCCAAAAAGCCGTCGCAATCCGCAACGGTGCGCAGCGTGGCGGGTGCGCCAAAAGTAGCCCCGCCGTCATCGCTACGGATGCAAAACGCCGCGACCACGGACTGTGAGCAGTAGTACACCGCATTGCCGTAGGCGCTAGGCAGCAGCGGCGGCGCGCTGGCGGCATAAGCGCCGCCGCCGACGGATTGGTGATCAATCCCGCCGCTCAAGGTGGCGGGAGAGAGCGTCCAGTTGTCGCCATCGTCATCGGTGTAGGCGAACAAAGACTGCCCCGGGCCACCTGCCTGCAACTGGCTGACGAGCGTGCGGCCGGTGGCTTGGTCGGTGAACAGGATGGGGTCATTGGTGTTTTGCGAGGTCGCCGAGAACGACACGTCCTCCCAGTGGGCGTCACAGACTTCCGGCAGGGCGGGGCTCAGGTCTTCCGGCAGCGTCGTGCGGAGGGTTTGCAGGTAGCCCAGCGTCAGCACCTTGCGGGTGCGCGGGTTGAAGCCAATGTTCATCTCCGCCGCCGTGTTGTTGCCCAAATCAGCGGGCGATGCCACCTGCAAATAGCGCGGCGGGCTGCCGCTGGCCGTGCGGGTCTGATCGGCGAGCAAAAACACCCGAACGCTGACGGTCTCCGCCGATGGCTGCTGCGGCACTAAGCGGACGGTATAGCGGCCCGCTGCGGCGGGGATGGTCAGCGTGGTCGGGTCGTTAGCAGCAGTGCTGAAGTCGAGCACGCGGCCTTGCGCGTCGAGCAGGTAAATCGAGAAGGTGTTTTGGTTGATTGGGTAGCGCGCGCTGATCTTCAGCACATCGCGCGGGTTGGCGGTGGCGTGGTTGGTGGGCAGGTTGATGCGCAACGCAAAGTCATCGCAGAACTCGGTCGCGCTACAGGTCGGGTTAGCGCTGCTGGCCGTGGTGTTGGCGGCAAACGGCCCGGCGCTGTAACTCAGGCTGGTGCCGATCGCACTCAAGCTGCCGGAGGCTGGCGTAGCGGCCATCGCGCCAGAGGCGGCGCAGCCTGCCAGCAGAGCAAACCACAGCTGGAACCCAAAAAACCTGCGGCGTGGAGTGCTCATGGGATTACCTCACTCACTGGGTTTGCGGGCGACTGCCGCCAAGGGTGCGGCGGCGGGGTATTGCATGGTGACGCAATGCAGGCTGCCGTATTGCTGGATCAGCGCGCGGCAATCGACACCAATCACTTCGCGGTCTGGGAAGTGCGGGGCAAGGCGGCGCAGCGCCTCGGCATCGTTGATTGCATCGCCGTAAGTCGGCACCAGCACCGCGCCATTCAGAATCAGAAAGTTTGGGTAGCCGGCCGGTAGGCGCTGGCCGCTCTCGGTGTCAAAAATCGGGCTGGGCAGGGGCAGAGGTACCAATTGGTAGGGCTCACCGTTCGGCTGGCGCAGCGCCCTTAGCTCGTCCGCAAGGGATGCTAAATCGGCATGGTGCGCGTCGCTTTCGTCCTCGCAGGCTTGGTAGGCGATGGTGTGCGGGTTGCAAAAGCGGGCGATGGTGTCGATATGGCCGTCGGTGTCGTCACCCAGCAAATCGCCGTGGCGCAGCCACAGCACGCGGGTAACACCGAGTTGCTCCTTGAGCACGGCCTCGATTTGCTCGCGCTTGAGGCTAGGGTTGCGGGTATCCGCCAGCAAGCAACGCTCGGTCGTCAGCAGGCCGCCTTGGCCATCGACCTCAATACCTCCGCCTTCGAGCACGAAGTCGATGGTCGCCACCGGCGCAGTCAGCGCCCCATGGGCAGCTAGCTGCGTGGTGACGGTGTTATCAAGGCTCGCGTCGAACTTGCCGCCCCAGCCATTGAATTGGAAGTCCAGATGCACGGCCACGCCATCGCGCAGCACGGTGATTGGCCCGTGGTCGCGCGCCCAGACGTCATTACAGGCGACTGGGTAGAGGTGCAGGTGTTCGAGTTTTGCCCCAGCAGTCAGTAATTCGTCCCGCAGCGGCTCGATGGCCTCGGGGCTCGCAATCAATAAGGGCTGAAAGCGGCTGATGAGTGCCGCGAGCCTCAAAAAAGTGGCGCGCACCTCGGCAATCCAAGGACCAAAGTCACCATCCGCCCTAGGCCAGGTCAGTTGTATAGCACTTTGGGGGGCCCACTCGGGCGGCAGAAACGGGGTGGTCATACGCGGTCAACTCAATCGCTTAGGGGCAATAAAAAACGGGACGCACCGGATGAGCGCGTCCCGCAGTGTGCAGCAGTTGGGGCTAGCGCTAGCCGCCAGCGACAGGGCGGAGGCCATCGACTCGATCCAGCTTGGGCGGCCGGCCCGGCACCACCGCGCGCACCACATGGGTGTATTCAAAGAACACATAGAACTGGTCGTAGTCCCAGCGGGTAATCGGCGGCTGTTGCCGACTGCTGCCGCCGACCGCTTTGTATTTTTTGACTGGCTGGCCGAAGCGCGCGACCACCTCCTTCATGCTGCTGCCTTTGCGCGGGGTTGCCACGTTCGGACCTAATTGGCTGGCGTCGAGCTCGACCTCGGTAGTTTCTTCTCCCTGCGGCATCGCCAGCACTTCTGCCTGCGCTGCGGTGGAGAAGTGCAGGCCAAGGGCAGCAAATAGAATGAGAGTCCAACGCATGAGGCGCTCCTTTCGAGCCGATACAGTGTTAAAAGAGTAGCAGCCCATGCAGGAATTGTGCGCATGGCCCCAAAATTGGTGGTTGACATGTATCCGGTGCGCACTTAATATCCGCGCCCTCTAAAAACGGGTCGCGCTTCTGGCGGCCCGTTGTTGTCTTCGCCACCCTGTGCCGGACTTCCTACTGTGCCAACAATCAATCAACTCGTGCGCGATGGGCGCACCAGTAAAGCCTACAAGAGCAAGGCGCCTGCGCTCGTCGGCAGCCCTCAGCGCCGCGGCGTTTGCACCCGCGTGTACACCACGACGCCTAAGAAGCCCAACTCGGCACTGCGTAAAGTTTGCCGTGTGCGCCTGACCAACGGCTTCGAAGTCACCAGCTACATCGGTGGTGAAGGCCACAACCTGCAAGAGCACAGCGTCGTGATGATTCGCGGCGGCCGTGTAAAAGATTTGCCTGGTGTCCGTTACCACACCGTGCGTGGCGCTTTGGACTGCTCGGGTATCGACAAGCGTCGTCAAAGCCGCTCCAAGTACGGTGCTAAGCGTCCCAAGGCTGGTGCCGCTGGCAAGGCTGGCGCTGCTCCCGCCGGCAAGAAGAAATAACTGAACGCCTAGGCGTCGTCCCCGTGCTCAGCGGGGGCTTTGTTTAAAAGGAAACCTCATGTCACGTCGTCGCACCCCAGAAAAGCGCGAAATCCTCCCCGACCCAAAGTTCAAGAGCGTCACGCTCTCGAAGTTCATGGTCATGATCATGGAAGACGGCAAGAAGTCTGTCGCTGAAAAGATCATCTACGGCGCGCTCGACCAAATCGCCACGAAGAAGAAGACCGACGATCCGCTGGCCGTTCTGACCACCGCGTTCGAGAACGTCTCTCCTTCCGTCGAGGTGAAGTCACGCCGCGTCGGTGGTGCGACCTACCAGGTGCCGGTTGAAGTGCGCGCCGTACGCCGCACCACGCTGGCCATGCGCTGGCTGATCGACGCCTCCCGCAAGCGCGGCGAGAAAGGCATGACCGACCGCCTTGCCGGCGAGTTGATCGACGCCTCTGAAAACCGCGGTGCGGCCGTCAAGAAGCGCGAAGACACCCACAAGATGGCCGAAGCCAACAAGGCTTTCGCCCACTTCCGCTGGTAGTGACTTGATTTGTGGGGCCATTCGCCCCACCTTCGTTGTTCTGACTATCCGCAGCCCTCAAAAAGCTGCGGATTGTCGTTTCCAAACCCCTAAACTCAAGAGTGTTTTATGGCCCGCACTACCCCCATCGCGCGTTACCGCAACATCGGTATTTCTGCGCACATTGACGCCGGCAAGACCACCACCACCGAGCGTGTGTTGTTCTACACCGGTGTGAACCACAAAATCGGCGAAGTGCACGATGGCGCTGCCACCATGGACTGGATGGAGCAGGAGCAGGAGCGTGGCATCACCATCACCTCCGCTGCTACCACCACGTTCTGGAAGGGCATGGGCGGCCAGTTTGACAACCACCGCATCAACATCATCGACACCCCTGGGCACGTTGACTTCACCATCGAAGTTGAGCGCTCCATGCGCGTGCTCGACGGTGCCTGCATGCTGTATTGCGCAGTCGGCGGCGTGCAGCCCCAGTCTGAGACCGTGTGGCGCCAAGCCACCAAGTACAAGGTTCCGCGCCTCGCGTTCGTCAACAAGATGGACCGCATGGGTGCGGACTTCTTCAAGGTCGTCAAGCAAATCAAAGAGAAACTGCGCGCCAACGTCGTGCCCATCCAGATTCCGATTGGCGCTGAAGAAAAGTTCGAAGGCGTGGTCGATCTCGTCAAGATGAAGGCCATCATCTGGAACGATGCCGATAAGGGCATCACCTTCACCTACGGCGACATCCCCGCAGACCTCGTTGAGACCGCCAACAAGTGGCGCGCCAACATGGTCGAAGCCGCTGCTGAAGCCAGCGACGAGTTGATGAACAAATACTTGGAAGGCGGCGAGCTGACTGAGGACGAAATCAAAGGCGCTCTGCGTCAGCGCACTTTGGCGTTGGAAGTGTTCCCCATGCTCTGCGGCTCTGCCTTTAAGAATAAGGGCGTGCAGGCGATGTTGGACGCCGTGGTGGAATACCTCCCCGCGCCGACCGACGTGCCGCCGACTGAAGCGCATGACATCGAAGACTACGAGCAAATCATCCTCCGCAAAGCGGACGACACCGAGCCGTTCTCCGCGCTCGCTTTCAAGATCATGACCGACAAATACGTCGGCGCATTGACCTTCGTTCGCGTCTACTCCGGCGTGCTGAAGCAGGGCGACACCGTCTACAACAGCCGCTCCGGCAAGACCGAGCGCATCGGCCGCATCGTGCAGATGCACGCCAACGAGCAGAAGGCCGTTGAGGAAGTGGTTGCGGGCGACATCGCCGCTTGTATCGGTTTGAAGGACGTCTTCACCGGCACCACGCTGGCCGACCAAAAGCACCCAGTCGTGCTAGAGCGCATGGTGTTCCCAGAGCCCGTGATCAGCCAAGCCGTCGAGCCCAAAACCAAGGCGGACCAAGAGAAGATGGGCATCGCCCTGTCTCGCTTGGCGCAAGAAGATCCGTCCTTCCGCGTCAAAACCGACGAAGAAACCGGCCAGATCATCATGTCGGGCATGGGCGAGTTGCACTTGGAAATCTTGGTCGACCGCATGAAGCGCGAGTACAGCGTGGAAGCCAACGTCGGCGCGCCGCAGGTTGCCTACCGCGAAACCATTCGTCGCACCGTCAACCAAGAAGGCAAGCACGCCAAGCAATCCGGTGGTAAGGGTCAGTTCGGGCACGTTTGGCTTCGCATCGAGCCAGGCGAGCCAGGCTCCGGCTACACCTTCCTCAACGAGATCGTGGGTGGTGTGGTGCCGAAGGAGTTCATCCCAGCGGTGGACAAGGGCCTCAAGGACGCTATCAAGAATGGCGTGATGGCGGGCTACCCCGTCGTCGATATCAAGATCGCGCTCACCGACGGCAGCTACCACGAAGTGGACTCCTCGGAAATCGCCTTCCGCCTCGCCGCCAGCATGGCGTTCAAAGATGGTTGCGCCAAGGCTGACCCCGTCATCCTTGAGCCGATCATGCTCGTCGACGTTGAAACGCCTGAGGACTACATGGGCGACGTCATCGGCGACTTGAACCGCCGCCGCGGCATGATCTTGGGCGCAGAAGACAACTTCGGCGCAAAGGCCATCCGCGCTGAGTTGCCGCTGTCGGAAATGTTTGGCTACTCGACCAGCCTGCGCAGCATGTCGCAGGGCCGTGCGACGTACTCAATGGAGTTCCTCAAGTACCAAGAAGCCCCGCGTCAAGTTATCGAAGCTCTTGCCAAGAAGGCCAAGGGTTAAGGTTAAAATCGCTTTCTTTTTTACTCACATAGACCCGTAAACAGGAGCCACTCATGGCCAAGGAAAAATTCTCCCGCGCGAAGCCGCACGTCAACGTTGGCACCATTGGCCACGTCGATCACGGCA
>CAZHTI010000026.1:0-3994 GCA_964535755.1 uncultured Salinisphaerales bacterium
CCGGCGTCGGCGAGCGCACCCGCGAGGGCAACGACTTCTACCACGAGATGAAGGACTCCAACGTTCTCGACAAAGTGGCGCTTGTGTATGGCCAGATGAACGAGCCGCCCGGCAACCGTCTGCGCGTTGCACTCACTGGCTTGACCATGGCTGAGTACTTCCGTGACGAAGGCCGCGACATTTTGTTCTTCGTCGACAACATCTACCGCTACACGCTGGCCGGTACGGAAGTTTCCGCACTGCTCGGCCGTATGCCTTCTGCCGTGGGTTACCAGCCGACGCTCGCCGAAGAAATGGGCGTGTTGCAGGAGCGCATTACCTCCACCAAGAAGGGCTCGATCACCTCGGTGCAGGCCGTTTACGTGCCTGCGGACGACCTTACCGATCCTTCGCCTGCGACCACCTTCGCGCACTTGGATGCGACCGTGGTGTTGAGCCGTGACATCGCAAGCTTGGGTATCTACCCAGCAATCGACCCGCTTGACTCCAGCAGCCGTCAGCTTGACCCCAACGTCATCGGCGTCGAGCACTACCAAACCGCGCGTGACGTGCAGGGCATCCTGCAGCGCTACAAAGAGCTGAAGGACATCATCGCGATCTTGGGTATGGACGAATTGTCCGAAGACGACAAGAAGACCGTGTACCGCGCTCGTAAAGTGCAGCGCTTCATGTCCCAGCCCTTCCACGTGGCAGAAGTGTTCACCGGCAGCCCCGGTAAGTACGTGCCCTTGAAGGACACCATCGCTGCGTTCCGCGGCATCGTTGACGGCGCCTACGACCACCTGCCTGAGCAGGCGTTCTACATGGTCGGCGGCATTGATGAAGCGGTCGAGAAGGCGAAGAAGCTTTAAGAAATCGTCGGACGTGGGACGTGGGGCGTGCGATGAGTGACCTGCCGTCCCAAGCGCGCCAACGGCCCTAGGTTTCGAGCATCTCTAACACCCAACGTCCAACGTCCTACCTCCCACGGCTTCAAACAATGACCACCCTCCACGTCGATATCGTCGCTGCCGAAGGCCAGATTTTCTCTGGCGAGGCAGAGGCCGTGTTCGCCCCAGCTGTCTCCGGCGAGTTGGGCATCCTGCCGCGCCACGCGCCTTTGCTCACCAAACTCAAGGCGGGTGCGGTGCGCGTGAAGAATGGCGCGACTGAAACTGCCATCTTCGTCGGCGGCGGCATTCTCGAAGTCCAGCCCAAGCTGGTCACCATCCTCGCGGACTCTGCGCTGCGTGCCGAGCACGCTGATGAGGCGGCAGCCCAAGCCGCGCAACAGCGCGCTGCGGAAGCGCTCTCCGGTGCCAAGGGCGAGATGGACCTAGTGCAAGCGCAGCAAGAAATGGCGGAAGCCACGGCTCGTCTGAAGTTTGTGCAGGATTTGAAGAAAGTCCGCTAAGCTGCTGCTGCCGAAAAGCCCTGCGCCGATGTTCGTCGCGGGGCTTTTTTATGCCTGCCGTACTCTGCACCCCACCCAGCTTCGGCCGATGATTTGTCTAAGGTGATTCGCCATGAACCCCGATAGCTCCAGCAACCCCAGCGCCGCCGTCACCATAGCTGCGCTGTATCACTTTGCCCCGGTGGCAGAGCCGTCCGCGCTGCGTGATCAGCTCGCCGCGTTCTGTGAGCAACAAGCACTCAAAGGCACCTTGCTGCTGGCAGGTGAGGGCATCAATGGCACGGTAGCTGGCAGTGCGGAAGGCATCGAGCAGCTATTGGCCTACCTGCGGACATGGTCAGGGTTTGAGCAGCTTGAAGCCAAGTGCACTTGGGCGGCCGAGCCGCCATTCCATCGCATGAAGGTAAAGCTGAAGCGCGAGATCGTCACCATGGGGGTGCCCGGCGTTGATCCGCGCCACTTGGTAGGCAGCTACCTCGACGCCGCTGAGTGGAATGCGCTGCTCAAAGACCCCGAAGTGCTGGTCATCGATACCCGCAATGACTACGAAGTGGCGATAGGCACTTTTCAGCGCGCGGTGTCCCCGAATACCCGCAGTTTTCGCGAGTTCCCCGCCTATGTTCAGGCTGAACTGGCTGGCCAGAAGCAGCGCAAGATCGCCATGTTCTGCACCGGCGGGATTCGCTGCGAGAAGGCCAGTAGCTATCTCAAAGCCAATGACTTTGCTGAGGTTTATCACCTGCGCGGCGGCATTCTCAAATACCTAGAAACGGTGCCGCCCAGCGAAAACCTTTGGCAGGGTGAATGCTTTGTGTTCGACGAACGCGTCTCAGTCGACAAAGACCTCAAGCCCGGTGCGCACCAACTCTGCCGCGCCTGCCGTCGCCCTCTGAGGGACGGCGACCGTAAAAGCCTGCAATTTGAAGAAGGCGTGAGTTGCCCGCAGTGCTTTGGCGAGCGTAGCGACGCGCAACGCGCCGCCGCCCGTCAGCGCGAGCGGCAAGTGCGGCTCGCCGCAGAGCGCGGCGAGAAACACATCGGCGTGCCGTTTGTGCGGGAAGGCGAGGGCGACTAAGGCGCACGCAGGGGATAAAGCGAGGGGGGGGGCTAAACCGGGCAAGCGGCCAGCAAGATTGACATTAGTGTCATTTTTTAGTGGGGCAGATCATCTGTCGTCGAACTCCTGTCATGTGACGGAGGAATCATTCTCGGAAATCAATTTCCGAATGAGACCAACACCATGGGTGCACTCCATCGCCGCCGCTTCCGCCGCTCGCTGCCTACTGCTGTCTCGCGCCGGCACTTCCTCCGCCTTGCCGCGTACACCGGCCTAGCCAGCATAGCCTTGCCGCAACTGATCGCCTGTGGTGACTCCAGTGGAGCGGTGGCGGGCGGCAAGGTGGCAGCGCCGGTCGATAGCGGAATGCCGCCGATCGCGCCTGCGGCAGTCCGCTTCGACCATGGCGTCGCCTCGGGCGACCCGCTGGCAGACCGGGTGATTCTCTGGACGCGGGTCAGCAGTGACGCCACTGCGCCAATCAATGTGCTCTTTGAGATCAGCCTAACGCCGGACTTCGCCGTGCTGGTCGGCAGTGGCACCCGCGTCACCGACAGCAGCCGCGACTACACGGTCAAGCTCGATGCGACTGGGCTTGCGAGCTACACCACCTACTACTATCGCTTCGCCGTCACCTTGGCGGATGGCAGCGTCGCCCGATCGCCCATCGGCAGAACCAAGACGGCCCCAAAAGCTGGGGAGACTGATCGTCTGCGCATCGTCAGCGCGAGTTGCCAGAACTATACCTTCGGCTACTTCAATGCCCACGCGGCCGCCGTCGCCAAGGCAGCGGATTTGGATTTGATGCTGTTCTTGGGTGACTACATTTACGAAACCGGCGGTAACTCGCGCATACCCGGCAGAAACCCGCTGCCTGCGAAGGAAATTACGACGCTGGCCGACTACCGCCAGCGGCATGCGCAGTACAAGACCGACCCCGACCTGCAAGCGCTGCACCGCCAAATCCCCTTCATCTGCGTCTGGGACGACCACGAGACGACCAACAATAGCTTCCGCGCCAGCGCTGACAACCATACGGAAGGCGCTGAGGGCTGCTGGGAAGAGCGCATGGGCTGGGCGATCCGCGCCTACTTCGAGTGGATGCCGATCCGCGATAACGCCAGCACCGCCTTCGACGCCCCAACTGCTGCGGCTTGCCCCGGCGTGCCGCTGTCGGGTTACTTGCCGGAGGGTAACGGCGCGATTTACCGGCAGTACGCCTATGGTGATTTGCTCGACATCATCATGCTCGACACCCGCCTAGCCGCCCGCACGATACAAAACGGAACGGAGATTGTTAGCGAGCAGCACACGCTGCTCGGCGACGCCCAGCGGCAGTTTTTGCTGCAAGGTTTGAGTCAGAGCAAGGCGCGCTGGAAGTTCGTCGCCCAACAGATGACCTTCGCGCCGATCAAAGTGGCACCCTTGCCAGAGAGCATGGGCGGCACCTTCTTGAACGAGGACGCATGGGATGGTTATCGCTTTGACCGCAACGCGGTGATGAAGCACATCAAGGACAACGCCATCGAGAACGTCGTCGTGCT
>CAZHTI010000026.1:4094-6067 GCA_964535755.1 uncultured Salinisphaerales bacterium
GATGTGCGCTCCGCGACCGAAACCTTCGCCCGCGCACTGTTCGTACAAGCGGGAGCGCAGCGCCTGACCACGGGGACTACGCCGAGCGCCGCGAGAGCAAATGCGCCGGCGCTTGCGCCGTAACTCAGATGGCGTGGGTGCGGCGTACGCCGTGCATGGCCCGCACTAGGGCTTAGCCGACCGGCGTTGGCGTGGGGTGCTCGTTGCCGCAGTGCGCTTGCGGCGGACTTGGTCAGCAGCAAGCGGTTCCGTTTTCGCAACAGCTTGTGCCGCCACACTACGCGCCTCCACGCCATGCACGAAGCGCGCGAGATGCTGCGCAAAGGCCGCAGCCTGAGCGGTGACCCCGCCCCAATGGCCGGCGTTGATCTGCTGGAGGACGAGGTCGGGCGCAAAGCGATGGAAGCCTTGGAACAGCTCGGGATTTACGAACGGGTCTTGCATGAGCTTGATGACCTGCACCGGCACATAGGTACTGCGCGGGCTGCGCAGCAGGCTCTCGCGCAGATTGGCGCGGTAGAGGCCGATGCCGCGCTGGGCGTCCTGCCGCAGCTGCGGGTCGGGTGCCACGCTAATCCCCTCCAGCTTGTGTAGCAGCGCCGGCCAGCGCGCCGCGATCACGCGTGCCCACACCGCCTCTGGCAGCCAGGGCAGTTGGAACAGCAGCATGTAGGACGATTGCGCCAAGCGTTGGGCGAAGCGCTGCATGCCCCGCAGACTGAGCGGCCGCAGTTGTTGGCGTAGCCAATGGCCCGCGTGCTCCAAGGCGGGGGTGGTGCAGGTGAACGATGCGATGCGGCCATCGAGCCTGCCACTGAGCAGCGCCTCCCAGCCCTGTAGCGCGCCCCAATCGACGCCGACGAGATGGAAGCTCCGCGCTGGGCAGGTGACATTGGTGACGGCGATGAGGTCATCGATGAGGTAGCGGGCGTGGTAGCCGGCGGTGCTGCGCGGGGCCGTGGAGCCGCCCGCGCCGCGCACGTCGTAGCGCACGATGCGGAACTGATCCCCAAGTGCTGCGATGACCGAGCCCCAGAGACTGCGGTTATCAGGGTAGCCATGCAGCAACACTAGGCAGGGTGCGGTTTGTGGGCCGGAAACTTCCACCTGCAAGGTGACTTCGCCGGAGGCAACCGCAAACTGCGCTGGATCAGGGTGCGTCATAAGCCAATGTGCCAGTGGAGAATGGCACCTAGTTTAGTGAAGGCTGCTGCCAAATGCTGGCGACTAACTTTTTTGGTGGTGCGTACTCACTGCGGCAGTAACACCGGCGTATCGGCACTGGCGGCTAGGGCAGCAACTGATCGGCTCGCTGGCCCAGGGTGCGGGCGGCGCAGGATGTCTGCCAGCAGTGCCTGTAGTTGCTCGCTCTGTGCTGGGCTGCTGCGGGTGCCCGGCAGTAGGGCATCAGGCCTAGCGGCACGGTCAAACCAAAACTTGCCGTTGAGCAGGGGGTCGGTGAGGTCCGGATGGCTGGCGAGCCAGACCATGGTGTTCGCGCCCATACGGGCATTGCGCAGCCAAGGTTTTAGGGCGGCGTCAAAGCGCGGTAGGGACTTCGCCACGCCGGGAGTGGCGGCCCAGCCGGGGTGCACGGCATGCCAACTCACGCCGAGGTGATCCGCGCTACTGGCCCAGCGCTGGGTCATCACCAAGAGGCCGCGCTTGGCGCGTGCGTAGGCCTTGCTGCCGTCGTAACTGCCGCGCAAATAGTTGTAGTCGTCTAGGTGCAGCCCTTGGGCATAGAGGCCGCCGGAGACGACGTTCACCACGCGGCCGCGACGCGTCTGTAGCAGCGGCAGCAGACGCTCCGCGATCAGCGTCGGTGTCAGCAGATTGACGGCCAGCGCACGCTCGTAGCCCTCCTCGGTTTCTGCGCGCTCGGCAAACAAAGCGCCGGCGTTGTTGATGAGCACATCAATGCCGTCGAACTTTGCTGTGATGCGCAGGCAGAGCGCCTCGGTGTCGCGCAG
>CAZHTI010000026.1:6167-22107 GCA_964535755.1 uncultured Salinisphaerales bacterium
CAATGCCGTCGAACTTTGCTGTGATGCGCAGGCAGAGCGCCTCGGTGTCGCGCAGGAGGCTTAAGTCGGCGACTTCCGTGTCAATGCGGCTAGGTCCGGCGAAGTCCTCCACCGCCTGTGCGGCGCGGGCTAGGCCTTCTAGGTTGCGGCCAATGAGCAACAGGTCCGCGCCTAAGCGTGCGAGCAACTGCGCGGCCGCCAAGCCCAAGCCGGCAGTCGCACCGGTGATGGCTACCCGCCGCCCGTGCATCGGGCGCGATAGCCCGCGTGAGCGCTGTTGGCGGAAGCCAAGCTGCGTGTAGTTGGCTAGCCCGGGTAGCACGAGGCGCTCTGCAACGCGGGCGAGCGGCGATGGTTGCTCGCGGCCATCCAGCTCCAGCGCGCTGCGCAGGCCCTGCATGGCGGCATCGCCCAGTCGATTAGCCCAAGGGCTCATCGCCGCACGCGCCAGAGGCGGTGCCCAGCCCAGCTCCATCAGCGCCTTATACCGAATGCGGGTGCGGGCAGGGCCGATCGCGAGGAAGTCGATCGTATCGGTAACCTTAAACCCTGGGCCTTCGCCCTCCAGCAGCAAGCGGCGATTGGGCTTGATCTCCAGCAGGCGGTAGCGGGCCGCCACCGAACGCCCCAGCACATTCAAGCTGAGCGCGAACTCGCTGCCGACGCGCACGGCACCCGCTGTGCGCTTCACCGCCGAAAAAACTCCGGGGTCCCACTCCTCAGTGGTGGAAAAATCCGCTAGGTAGCGAAAGCAATCCTCCACCGAGCGGTCAAAAACCACTTCTCTTAATAAAGGCAGGGCAAGCACGAGGGTGACTCCGGTAGGGCAGGGTTTAGCGGGCAAGCGGTGCATCCTGCGACAGCGATACCTATCAACGATGAGTCTCGGATTCAGGGCGATGCGCAGCGCCAAGGCCGTAGTGAGCGCCTAGCTCAGGGGGCAGAGTGCCGCCAAAAACCGCTACAGAAGAAGGTCATCAGTCAATCCGCGTGCGGAACTGTATAGGAAAAATACAAAAAAACACACACAAATGATTTACAACATCGACCGTGTCGGGCACTATCTACTCTCCTCGATTGGCCTGCCTTAGCCCTCCCCTTGCAGCGCAGGCCAGTTTCTTGGGCCAGTCTCCCGGCTGGCCTTCTTTTTTTCTGCTGCTAGGGATTCGGAAATCACCCGTAGGAGCTGCAATGACTACCGATCACTCCCCCCAAAGCGCCAACGCCGAGAGCGCAGAATCGGCTGCGCCGTTGCTGCTGATCACCGGTGCCCAAGGCGGCATCGGCAGCGCCGTCCAGCGCTTGGCTCTGGCGCGGGGCTGGCGGGTGGCTGCGGTCTCGCGCCGCGCGGCGGATGAGGCCCCTGCGGAGGCTGCCGATGGCCAGTGCTTGTCCGTCCAAGCCGACGTGAGCACCGCAGCCGGTGCGGAGGCGGCCATGCTCGCCGCGCAGGCGCACTTCGGCCAGTGGCCGACGCACCTGTGCCTGGCAGCCGGTGCGGTGCGATTAGGAGCCATCGAGCGCGTCTCCGAGGCCGCCTACCGCGAAGTGCTCTCAGCGAATCTCGACGCCAGCTGGTACCCCTTGCAGGCGTGGGCCAAGCTGCGCGGCGCAGAGGCGGGTGGCGCGGCACTCCTGTTTAGCTCGGTGGCGGCACAGATGGGTACGCCCAACCATGCCGCCGTCGCTGCTGCCAAAGGCGCGGTGGAGGGTTTGGTGCGCGGCTTGGCGGCCGATTGGGCACCGCGCGGCTGGCGCATCAATGCCGTGGCGCTCGGCCTGCACGAGACGCCGATGACCGAAGCCTTCACCAAGGGCGATCGCCAACGCCAAGCGGTGACTGCTCAGTACCCACTGCAGCGCTTGGGCAGAGCGGCTGAGGCCGCTGCCTGGGCCTTACAGTTATTGGATGCCGATAGCTGGGTGACGGGCCAAGTCTTGGCCGTGGACGGAGGCTTTACGCGCATCCGCCCCTTGGTGCGTGTGCCTTAGGGCGGCGAGTGGCTGAGTGTGGCGGCGTGCCGCGCTGCGCGCCGACCAAAGTAACTAGCGAGCGCGCAGGGTTCGGCGTCAAAGCGCTGCCGTCTCAGGGCGCTGTTGGTATTGGCCGGCCTTCGTGCTCCAACACCCGCTCAAGGGCATTTTCCAGCAGCTCGCGGCAATGCGAGGCGGCGGCATAGAGCAGGGCGTGGATGGCGGCATCGGCGGCGTCGAGGTTCTCGCACTCAGCGCTGTATTGCTCAAAGGCATTGAGCTTGCTGAGCAAATCCGCCAAGTGGTGCGGGCATTCGCAGCGTACTGCGGTGTTCTCGCGCGCCACGGTTTGCAGATACAACTCACTAAAGCGTCGCGGGCCTGCGGGGTGCATCAACTCGCGCTCTAGCGAGCGTGGCCGCGCGTCGCTGCGCTGTTTGTGGCCCAAGATGCAGAGCCTGGCCAAGTGGCTGGGGTCTGAGGTGCTGGGCAGGGCGATGATGCCCTCCTGATCCAAGCGGGCGAGCGCCGCGCGGTTGGAAAAGCCATACACCACCAGCAGTACCCGAGCTTGCGCCTCGTTACGCAACTGCCGGAGCGCACGCACATGGCTGGCCTGTAGCGTTGGCAGCGAGACGATCACCGCCTCGGCATTTGGCGGCGCTACCTCATTGAGTGCATCCAGGCTGGGCCAGATGTCGACCAGCGCCAGATCGCGGCGGCCAGCCCATTGCTGCTTCAGGCGCGCGCCGAGCGCATCGCCACACACCAGCACCGGCACCGGCTCGCCGGTATTCGCTTGGAAGGGCATGGCTGAGGTCTCGCCCAAGCGGGCGCGGATTTGGGCGTCACTCAGGCCCGCTACCGTGCCAATCGCATGGCCGGCGTCCACTGCGGCTTTCAGCAAGGTGAGCCGGGCAATATCCTCGCGCGAATACAGGCGACCATTGGCTGCACTGCGCGCGGGCTCGACGACCTGATAGCGGCGCTCCCACATGCGGATGGTGGGCACCGGGATGCGTGATAGGCGCGACACCGCGGCAATGCGGTAGCTGTCGCCGGCGGCAGTAGGCGCTGCACTGACGGCAGCGTCGGCGACACCGGGCGCGTTGCTGATGCGGCGGCTTGTGGCCTTGGCGGCGGGTTTTCTGTGTGTAGCCATGGGGCGGATTCTTGAGACCTTAATAGCCGTTGCACCGTGCGGCGACCTTCTGTGCAGTGGATAGTATCGTAAGCGTATAGCTTTTGTAATGTTGAAAAGGTTACGATGAGTTCCCGTCAATGATTTGTATAAGGACTGCACCATGGATGACTTTCACCACGTGGCGACTGCCGCATCGGACCTCGACGACGCGGACAGCGCCAACCCTGCAAACGCCGAGCATGCGTTTGCGCCGCTCTACCGCGCACTGCTGAAGGGCGCGGGCGAGGACGTCCAGCGCGAGGGCTTAGTCGGCACTCCGCAACGCGCCGCCAAGGCGTTTGACTTCCTCACTTCTGGCTATCGGCAAGATGTCACCGCCTTGGTGAACGGCGCGATTTTTGAATCCGCCAATCGCGACATGGTGATCGTGCGCGACATCGAGTTCTACTCACTTTGCGAGCACCACATCCTGCCGTTCTACGGCAAGGTGCACGTCGCTTATCTCCCCGCTGGCCGCGTCATCGGGCTCTCGAAGATCCCGAGGATTGTTGATGTCTTCGCCCGCCGCTTGCAGATTCAAGAAAATTTGACCGAGCAAATCGCCGCCTGCGTGCAGGAGCTGACCAAGGCTGAGGGCGTGGCGGTGGTCGTCGAAGCGCGGCACCTGTGCATGTTGATGCGCGGCGTCGAGAAGCAGGGTGCATCGATGGTCACCAGCACCATGCTCGGGCAATTCCGCGAGAGCGAATCGGCACGCGGGCAGTTCTTGCGGTTTCTGCCGCACGTCGCCTAAGCGCCGTGTTGTCAGGCGCGGTGATAGGGGTGGTTGGCGTTGAGGCTCCAAGCGCGGTAGAGCGCCTCTAGCACCACCACCCGCACCAGCGCGTGCGGCAGCACGAGGTTGGAGAGCGACCAGCGCTCATCGGCGCGCGCTAGCACCTCCGGCGCGTGGCCGTCGGGGCCGCCGATGGCGAGCACCACATCGCGGCCATCCTGCTGCCAGCGCTGTAGGCGCGCCGCTAATTGCGGGCTGCTGTGGGCGCTGCCGCGCTCGTCCAACACCACTAGGCGCTGGCCGCCTTGGACAAGCTTCAACAGCTTTTCGCCCTCTTGGGTCTTGAGCCGTGCGATGTCAGCATTTTTGCCGCGTGGCGTGACCGATAGCTCGACCAAGCTAAAGCCGTATTCCGGCGGCAAGCGGCGCTGGTAATCCGCGCAGGCAGTCTCCACCCAATCCGGCATCCGCGTGCCCACCGCGACTAAGCGCAGCTTCATCCGCGCTGACCGCCCTGCCGAGCTTTAGCCGCCCGCGCCCTTCTTGGGGCCACGGCTCGCAGTCACCGGCTTCGCGGCCGTGCTGCTGGGTTTGGCCGCAGGCTTGGCCGTGGCCTTTGCTTTAGTGGCAGCGACTGGTTGGGCCTTGGCACTGGCCGCAGCAGGCTTTTTGGCGACGGTAGCGGGTTTTGCGGCTGCCTTTGCGGCCGCTTTGGGAGCCGCTGCCTTCACCGCCGGTTTGGCGGCGGCAACCGGCTTGGCGGCAGGTTTCGCGGCAGTTTTCGCTACGGCAGCTTTGTTGGGGGCTTTAGCAACTGCCTTAGGCGCTGCCGGTTGAGCGGCCTTTACCGGAGCTTTGGCGGCGGTTTTTTTTACGGCAGCGGCGGGTGCTTTCGCAGTAGCCGTCGGCGTCGGTTTGCTCGCCATGCTGGCTTTGGGTGCAGCCTTGCGGGCAGGGTTTGCACGCGCCTCAACCGCCGTCACCACCTTCACGCCGCCTTGGGTGCGGGTCTTGGCAGGTGCTGCCGCTTTGCTGGCAGCGGGCTTGGCGGCGGCTTTGGTGCTGCCACGGATCAAGCCGGGCGCCATGACGGCATCCGCCACGGGCTTCGGCGCGCTGGGTTTTTTACTGGCAACGGGCTTGGCGAGGGGCTTGGCAGCGGCAGGTTTGCCGACGGCAGATTTTTTGCCTGCTGGTGCAAGCACAGGCGCTGGCTTCTTCCACGGGCTAGCTGCGACCGAGGCCGCTGCAAGCGCTGGCTTGGACTTAGCTGCGGGCTTGGCGGCGCTGGGCGTCTTGACGGCGGCTGCCGCCTTGGGGGCAACAGGGCGGGCGGGCTTGGCAGGCGACTTCGCGCGTGGCTTGGCGGCCTTGGGCTCGTCGAGCACGGGCTTGGGCTGGCCCAAATCCCAGAGTTTTTCCAGCTGGTAGGTGGCCCGCACGCTGGCTTGCATCACATGCACCACTACACCGTTGAGGTCCACCAGAGCCCACTCGCCGGTGTCGAGACCTTGGGCGGAGAGCGGCTTGATCTTGGTTTCCAGGGCCTTGTCCACCACTGCCCTTGCCAGCGCCATGACGTGGCGGCTGGAGGTGCCGGTGCAGATCACGATGTGGTCGGTGACACTGGTGAGGTGGGCGACATCAATCACCTGCAAGTCCGCAGCCTTGAGGTCCTCAAGCGCTGTGATGGCGAGTTTGGTGAGTGCGTTGGTATTCATCAGGTCTTTGGGGGTCAGGGAGCGGTGGTCAGGCGCGGATTTAGTGGGTGCCATGGTCATCTTCTGCGGTCAGCAGGGCGATGTCCTTGGGCGTGAGGTTGTCGAGAATCGCGTCTGGTAACAAGCCGCGCACGGATTGCTCCTGCCGCAGCAGGCGGCGGATGCGGCTGGAGGAAATCTCCATCAGCGGCAGCGGCAGCTCCATCCATAGCCCAGCAGGCACGGTACGGAAGGCCTCGGCCGTGTCGGTGTGGCGCTCGTGCAGCATGCTGGCCTCAATCGGCGGTAGCAGGGTGGAGCCGGGGCGGGAGACTACCGCCAAGTGGGCGAGCTCTAGGATTTCCTTCCACATATGCCAAGTGTGGAAGTGCGCGAAGGCATCCGCCCCCAAGAGCAGCACCAGCGGGGTACGCGGCCGCCATTTTTTGAGCTCGACCAAAGTGTCGATGGTGTAACTGGGGCCGGAGCGCTTGATTTCTCGGTCATCAGCGATCAGCCCAGTCTCCTTGGCGACCGCCAGCTTCAACCACTCCAGCCGCCGCTGGGGCGAAATCTTGGCGTCGGGCCGGTGCACCGGATGCGCGGTGGGGATTAGGCGGATTTGCGAGAGGTTGAGCCGCTCCAATGCCTCAATCGCCAAACGCAGGTGGCCGTTATGGAACGGCGCAAAAGCGCCGCCGAAGATGCCTATGGGGGAGTTGGGCATGGAGGCGCGTGAAGGTCTAAGGGGCAGTGACTAATAGCCGCTGCAGGGCGCAGCGCAACAGCGAAGGAGGCGCATCATCAGCGGACGTGGCCGTCGCCCAGCACGATCCACTTCTGGCTGGTCAGGCCTTCCAGCCCCACCGGCCCACGCGCGTGGAATTTGTCGGTACTGATGCCGATCTCCGCACCCAAGCCGTACTCGTAGCCATCCGCAAAGCGGGTCGAGGCGTTCACCATCACTGAGGCGGAATCCACCTCACGCAGGAAGCGGCGTGACTTCGTGTAGTTCTCGGTGACGATGGCATCGGTATGGTGGCTGCCGTAGCGGTTGATGTGCTCGATGGCCTCATCCAGCCCCGTGACCACCTTGACGCTCAAAATCGGCGCCAAGTACTCGGTGCTCCAATCGGCCTCACTCGCGGGTTTTGCCTCGGCGATGAGGGCGCGGGTGCGCTCACAGCCGCGCAGTTCGACGTGGTGCTCGCGGTAGCTCAGCGCCACTTGCGGCAGGAACTTGGCGGCCACACTCGCGTCCACCAGCAGGCTTTCCATGGTGTTGCAGGTGCCGTAGCGCTGGGTCTTGGCGTTGACGGCGATCGCCAGCGCTTTGTCGAGGTCAGCCTCGGCATCGACGAACACATGGCAGACGCCGTCCAAGTGTTTGATCACCGGCACGCTGGCGTGCTCGGCGACGAAGCTCACCAAGCCCTTGCCGCCGCGCGGAATCACCACATCGACGAATTCGGACATCCCCAGCAAGGTCGCAACCGCCGCGCGGTCAGTGGTGGCGACGACTTGCACAGCATCGGCAGGTAGCTCCGCGGCTTGCAGCGCGCGGCGGATGGCATGAGCGATGGCGTGATTGCTGTGGTAGGCCTCGCTACCACCACGGAGGATGGTGGCGTTGCCGCTCTTCAAACACAGTGCTGCGGCATCGGCCGTGACGTTGGGGCGCGACTCGTAAATGATGCCGACCACGCCCAAGGGCGCGCGCATCTTGCCGACTTGGATGCCGCTAGGGCGGAAGGCCATCTCGCTGATCGTGCCGATGGGGTCGGGCAGGTTCGCCACTTGGCGAACGCCGTCGGCCATCGCCCTAATTCGCGCGGCGTTGAGCTCCAAACGGTCGAGCAGAGCCGCGTCGAGGTTGTTCTCCCGCGCCGCCGTCATATCCATGCGATTCGCTTCGAGGATGGCGTCGGACTCCTCCAGCAGGCGATCCGCCAGCGAGAACAGCGCGGCATTCTTGCTGCCGGTTTCTGCCTTGGCGAGGGCGCGGCTGGCGGCCCGCGCCTTTTGGCCGACTTCCAACATGTAGGCATTGAGCGCGGCGGCGCTAGCGTGGGGCGAAGTTTTGACCGTAGCCACTGGAGGATTAGAGTTTCGCGGCGCCAGATGCCGCTAACACCAATGTTAGCAACTCCTCCCAAGCGTAGGCCTCTTGGCCGCTCTTGACCGCTTTATCGACTCCGGCCAGCCGCACCAAACCTGCTGCCGGCGAGAACCCCTTGGAGCGTTTGAGCGCTGCCTCATAGGGCGCACGGCGTGGGCCAAAAACTCTCGCAGCAATCATCGCGTTATTGAGATCACGGCTCTTGGCATAGGCCGCACCGGCTGCCGCCCAGTTGCGCAAGGCGTAGCCCAAAGCGCCAATCAACTCCAACGCGGAGATGCCCTCTTGGCGCAAGCGCTCTAGCGCGTGGACGGCCGACTCAGGCGCGCCGACCAGCATCTTCTCGACCAAGGTGAAGGCCTCGAAGCGGGAGGAGTCAGCCACCGCGGCAACCAAGGCTTCCGCGTCGATGGTTTCATCCGGGTGCAGTAGGGCGAGCTTGGTGATCTCCTGCGCGCAGGCGAGCAGATTGCCCTCGGTGCGCAGGCTAAGTTCAGCCGCAGCATCGGGGGTGAGCCGCACTCCAGCCGCTTGGGCGCGGGCGGCAATGAACTGCGGCAACTCCTCGGGCTTGACCGGGTAGGCATAGACGGCGAGGCCAGCGGCTTCCAAGGCGGCATACCACTTGCTCTCGCGCTGGGCTTTTTCTAGCGCACCGGTGACCACCAGCACCAGCACATCGCGCGGCGGCTTTTCGGCCAAGGCTTGCAGCGCTTTAAAGCCGTCGTCGCCCGCTGATTTGCCGCTACTGTCATCGCCCTCCGCCTTGCTGCGGCGGTGGCCGTTGGGGCCGCGCGGCATCTGTACCTCCACCACCTTGAGGCTCGCGAACAGGGACATGGACTGACACTCATCCTGCACCTGCTGCCAGTGGAAGCCCGGCTCAACGGTAAAGCTGATGCGCTCGCTGTAGCCCAGAGCTTTGGCGCGCGCGCGGACTAAGTCCAAGGCCTCTTGCACCAGTAGCGGCTCGTCGCCCGCCAGCAGCAGGATGCTGGGCAGTTTCGTGGCAATGCTGGCGGCCAGTTTTGCTGGGGCAATCTGCATGGGGCAGCGGGTGGTTCAGAGGATTCTCAGCATGCAGCAATTACCTTGTTGGCGCTATGGACAGCCCAAAACTTAAGGTGCAAGAAGCACTGCTCGGCCTGATCGCTGGGAGCCCGCGTGCGGAGGTTGATGCTGCCCTTGCGCAGCTCTTGGTGAGCCTCAAACCCAATCCTGGGCCGAGGGTCAGCGTCGGCGTTGATGCGCTATTGCTACAGCTAGACCGCCACCCGCGCTGGCGCGAAACATTGCAGCAAGTTGCTGCGGAGTGGATCGTCGAGCAAGCGCTGGCCGACCTGCTGGCGGACGGCGGCATTCTAGGCAGCGAGGGCTTTGCCGCCAGTTTTAGCCGCCGCTTTGCCGAGCGTCTGCTGCCCGCCTTGGTCTTAGAGGGCGACGCGCATAGTTGGATGGTGCGCGCGAGTGTCGGTGCGGACGCCGAACGCTGGCCCAAGCTCGTCCCGACTGAGCGCTGGGCGGAGTTATTCGCCGCGCTCAATGTGCCGACGGACGCGGGCCGCTGGCCCAAGCGCGTGCTGGAGGACTGGCTGACCGCTATCGAGCACCTAGCCTGCCGCCTAGCAGCGATGGGTTTGGAGCCGGAGCTCACCCGGGTGCTGCCGCAAGACGCGCACCGTGGCCGCAATTTTTTAGCGCTACAGGATGAGGTGCGCCAGTACGCAATGGTTTGGCGCAATGCAAGCGCGAGTGCCGCGCCGCTAGCGAATAGTGGCGCGCAACTGGCGGTGTTGGTTGAGCAATGTCGCGCCGACCTTGACCGCATCCATCGCGCCACCCGTCGGCGCGGTGCCAGCTTGGCGCTCAATTACCAACTGGCACGAATGGAGCAAAGCCTAGAGCGGCTGGACCAGTTGCTCGACGTGCTGACACCGCTGGCAGAGGTCAATCGCCACGCCCCCTTGGCGCGGCTGTGGGCGAGCTTGCTGAGTAGCGTCAGCGCGCAGCACCGAGTAGGCAGCTTGATCCGCGACACCACCGCGCTTATCGCGCGGCGCATGGCGGACAACGCCAGCCTGCAAGGTGAGCACTACGTCGCCGACACCGCGCCGCAATTCCACGCGATGTTCCGTGCCGCACTCGGCGCGGGGTTTTTGATCCCCCTGATGGCGCTGATCAAGCTCGCCCTCGGCCACTACAGCTTCGCGCCCTTTGTCACCGGTTTGCTCAATGGCCTGATCTACGCCAGCGGCTTTGTGCTGATCTACCTCTTGGGCTTCGTCGTCGCCACCAAACAACCGGCGATGACTGCCGCGCGTTTTGCCGATGCGGCGGAGAAACTGGGCACCCAAGTGGACTCTCTAGCAGAGCTAACCGTCCGCACCTTGCGCACCCAGTTCATCGCCATCACTGGCAATGTTTGCGTAGCTTTTGGGCTAGCGGTTTTGCTAGGCATCGGCCTCAATTTTTTGCGGCAAGCACCGCTAAGCCCCGCCGAGGCCGAGGCACTGCTGCGCTCGATCTCGCCCATCGACGGCCTCGCACTCTGGTATGCCGCCATCGCCGGTGGCTGGTTGTTTTTGGCCGGCGTGGTCTCGGCCTTGGGCGATAACTACGCCACCTACGCGCAGATCGGCGCGCGCCTGCGCCAACACCCGCGCCTACAGGGCTGGCCTACGCAGTTGCGGGAATCTCTCGCCAAGCTGCTGGAGCAGCATTTAGGTGGGGTCTTGGGTAATACCTTTTTTGGCTTGGCCCTAGGCCTAACCGGCGCTTTCGGCAGCTTCTTCGGGCTGCCGTTAGACATCCGCCATATCGCGTTCTCCAGTGCCAACCTGGGCTACGCGCTGACGACCACTGGTCTATCCGCAAGTGGCTTGCTGATCGCGAGTGCCGCCGTGGGCGTGCTGCTGATTGGCTTGGTCAATCTCGGGGTGAGCTTTGCGCTAGCTCTGTGGATGGGCCTGCGCGCGCGCGATGTGCAGAGCCTGCCGTGGCGGCCACTCAAGGCCAATTTGCTCGCCCGTGCTCGGCTGGCGCCAGCACAGTTCTTCTTTCCGCCAAAAGAGTTGCCCAACGTAGAGCCAGCCATCGCCGCCGACAAACTGCCCAGTTAGCGCCGCCGCCAACAAAAAAGCCGCACACGGCGGCTTTCTTGTTGCAGCGCAAACGCCTTAGCGGGAGACCAGTGGCGAGACGTTGCGCTCGCCAGCACCGGTGTACACCTGACGCGGACGGGCGATGCGCATGGTGGGGTCGGCAATCATTTCGCTCCAATGCGCGACCCAGCCGACCGTGCGTGCCACGGCGAACATCGGCGTGAACATGTTGACGGGGATGCCGAGCGCTTTGTAGATGATGCCGGAGTAGAAATCGACGTTCGGGTAGAGCTTACGGGCCTTGAAGTAGTCGTCGTGCAGGGCGATTTCTTCGAGCTTGAGCGCGAGCTCCAGCATCGGGTCGTTCTCTTTGCCGAAGTGCTTGAGCACCTTGTGGCAGTGCTCGCGGATGATCGTGGCGCGCGGGTCGAAGTTCTTGTACACGCGGTGGCCAAAGCCCATCAGGCGGACGTTGCTGTTCTTGTCCTTCACCTTTTCCATAAAGGCGGGGACTTTCGACACGTCACCGATTTCTTCCAGCATCTTCAACACGGCTTCGTTAGCACCGCCGTGGGCGGGGCCCCAGAGTGCAGCGATGCCCGAGGCGATCGCGGCGTAGGGGTTGCAACCGGTGGAGCCCGCCATGCGCACGGTGCTGGTGGAGGCGTTCTGCTCGTGATCCGCATGCAGGGTGAAGAGCACGTCGAGTGCCTTCGCCGCCACGGGGTCAACGTGGTAGGGCTCGGCGGGGACTGCGAACATCATGTGCAGGAAGTTGGAGCAGTAGTCCAAGTGATTCTGCGGGTGCACGTAGGGCTGGCCGTAGAACTTCTTGTAGGCAGCGGCAGCGATGGTCGGGATCTTGGCGATCATCCGGTGCGCAAAAATCTCGCGGTGCTTGGGGTCTTTGTTGTTGGTGGTGTCGTGATAGAAGGCCGACAAGCTGCCGACCACGCCGGTCAACATCGCCATCGGGTGGGCGTCGTAGTTGAAGCCATCGAAGAACCGTTTCAGGTTCTCGTTGATCATCGTGTGCTTGCGGATGTTGCCGTCAAAGCCGCTGAGCTCATCCTTGTTGGGGAGTTCACCATTGAGGATCAGGTAGGCAACCTCAATAAAGCTACAGTGCTCAGCCAGTTGAGCGACTGGGTAGCCGCGGTACAACAGCACGCCTTCATCGCCGTCGATGTAGGTGATCGCGCTCTTGGTGGAGCAGGTGCTGGTGAAGCCGGGGTCGTAGGTAAAGACGCCGGTTTTGTCGTAGACCTTGCCCACGTCCAAGCCCACAGGGCCCAAGGTGCCGCCGACTCCCGGTAGGGGGAGTTTCTCGCCGGTGACATCGTTCACCAAGCTATAGGTTGCCGCGCTCATGATTTTGCTCCAAGCAGGTCAAAAAGAAGGGTAGTGGGCGGGGTAGGGCAGGCGCGCCGTACCTGTCTGCACCGCCGCCCTAGCCACTGCCGACGCCACGCAACTTTTGAGCCGTGGATCAAGCGGTTTGGGGATGATGTAGTCCGGCCCAAAGGATAACGAGTTTTGGCCATAAGCGGCCAAAATGCTCTGAGGCACTGGCTCACGGGTCAATGCGGCGATGGCGTGGGTTGCGGCCACCTTCATCGCCAAGTTGACGCTGCGGGCGCGCACGTCCAGCGCACCGCGAAACAAAAACGGGAAGCACAGGACGTTGTTCACTTGGTTTGGGTAGTCGCTACGGCCAGTGCCGACGATCGCGTCTTTGCGGACCCTGAGTGCTACCTCCGGCATGATTTCGGGCACCGGATTACTGAGTGCGAAGACAATCGGCTTCTCGGCCATCAGGCCCAGCCATTCCTCGCGTAATAGGCCGGGGCCGGAGAGCCCTATAAAGACATCGGCCCCCGCCAGCGCGCCGGCTAGGGTTTTACGCTCGCTCGGCGGTTGGGCGAACTCGGCTTTTTCTTTGCTGAGATCGCCACGGTCATTGGCGATCACCCCTTTGCGATCAACCAAATAAATGTGCTCCCGCTTTGCACCTAGGGCGAGCAGCAACTTCATGCTGGCGATGCCGGCCGCACCGGCGCCCACACAGACGATGCGCGCGTGCTCCAAGGCCTTACCTTGTAGCTCTAATGCATTGAGCAAAGCTGCACAGAGCACAATCGCCGTGCCGTGCTGGTCGTCGTGGAAGACGGGGATGTCGCAGCGCGCCTGTAGTGCTTCTTCAATCTCAAAGCAGGCAGGTGCGGCGATGTCCTCTAAATTAATGCCACCGAAGCTACAGGCGATACGGGCGACGGTATCGATGAAGGCCTTGGGCTCTTTCTCATCGACTTCGATATCAAAGCAATTGACGTCGGCGAAGCGTTTGAACAGCACCGCCTTGCCCTCCATCACCGGCTTGCCCGCCAAGGCACCGCAATCACCCAAACCTAATACCGCCGTGCCATTGCTAATCACGGCCACCAAATTGCCCTTGCCGGTATAGCGGTAGGCGTCGTCGGGGTTTTGTTGGATCGCGAGCACGGGCTCTGCCACACCTGGCGAGTAGGCGAGTGCTAAATCCTCTGGGCCCTCACAAGGTTTGGTGATGGCGATTGCGAGCTTCCCGGGGGTCGGGAACTCGTGGTAATTCAGAGCGGCTTCGACGGCGGAAGTCATGGCGATGGCGGTGCGCTGTGGGCGCGGGTGCGGCGTAATGGGCTGCTACAGAACCAAAAAAAGCCGCTTGAGCAAGCGGCTTTTTGAGAGCGACTAAAACGACAATTCGGCTTGGCTTACTTGCCGCCGTAGCGCTTCTTGAACTTGTCGATACGGCCACCGGTGTCGGTGACACGGGTCTTGCCGGTATAGAACGGGTGCGACAAGTGGCTGACGTCGAGGTTCACCAGCGGCATTTTTTCGCCGTTGAACTCGACCGTATCTTTAGTCTTAACGGTGGAGCGAATTACAAAGCTCTGGCCGGAGCCAGCGTCGCGGAACACCACGGGGCGGTATTCGGGGTGGATGCCATCGCGCATGGGGCTTCTCTCAAAAGGGGGGGGCAAAACAAAAAGGGCGCGAAAGATAACGGCTGGGCACTTGAAATGCAAGCCCGTCGGGATCAGTGACCGCTAATAAAGCTCACCGCGTGAGGGCGGCGGCGGTATTTGGTCAAAGCGCCCACTCGGTCTGCCAATAAGCTGACGATTGGTTCGTCATGGCGTGCTGCGACCATAATTTGACGAACCTGAAAATTAATAAAAAGCGAGCGGCGGCAAAACGTCAAAAGTGATCAATGCCCGCAGTAAAAAGGCAAAACATGACAATAAATGTCAGTCGCCGCCGTTCAGCTGCCGATCATAGAGCTATTTTTGCTACCGCTCGTCCAAGTTGAATGACCGTTCATCTTTGCCGAGTTCTTGGCACAGAACCTGAGTAAAAGCTCAGCTCGCTCTGGCACGGCAATTGGACTACCCCCTCGCTGCTTCGGCTCTTGCCGGTTATTTCCAATCATTGATGTCCTTCTTTAACCCCTCGGAGTTACCCCATGCTCGCAACACTCTCGTCCACTCGTAGGAACGCTCTTCTCGGCTCGGTGGCCGTGTTGAGCGCATTTGCCGCCCCTCAAGCCTTCGCAGCCGGCACCATCGCCGGTACGGTCATCCCCAACACCGCGACCGCCAGCTACGTTGATAGCAACAACAACCAGCCCGCGACCGTGACCTCTAATACGGTCAATGTGCAGGTCGATGAGATCCTGGGCGTCACCGTGGTCTCCAACAACGCTGGCCCCGTCACGGTCGCCACGCCCGATAACGACAAGGTGCTGTCCTTCACCACCTGTAACCCCGGCAACGGCCAAGAGGCTTATCTGCTCACGGTTGCCAACTCCACGGTCACCCCGGATCAGTTCAACCCGAACGACTACAAGATCTACCTCGACAGCAACGCCAACGGCGTTTACGACGTTGTGGGCGATGCGCTCTACGTGCCCGGCACCAACAACCCTGACCTCGCCCCCGATGCTTGCACGGTGGTCTTCGTCACTGCCGACATCCCCGCCGGCCAAGCCAACGGCAACCTCGGTGCGGTCACCCTCACCAGCACCGCCGTTACCGGTTCTGGCGCACCTGGCACCACCTTCCCCGGCGCAGGTACTGCCGGCAGCGATGCCGTGGTCGGCCCGACCACCGCCACCGCAAACGCCGATGGCCGCTACCTCGTGACCCAGCTCTCGACCAGCCTCGTCAAGTCGCAAACCGTGGCCGATCCCTTCGGCGGCACCAACGCAGTTCCGGGTGCAACCATCACCTACACGCTGAATCTCACGGCCTCCGGTACTGGCTCGCTGAATACCTCGGCGATCAGCGACGTCATCCCCGCCAACACCACCTACGTGGCCGGCAGCTTGAAGCTCAACAGCACCACGTTGACCGACGCTGCCGACGCCGACGCTGGCCGTTTCACCGGCACGGCAGTGGAAGTCAACTTGGGCAACCTGACCGCGCCTACCGCGCAGTCGGTCGAGTTCAAAGTGACCATCAACTAAGTCGCCTTTTTCGGACTTCAACGGAGTAATTCACATGTTTCTTCCCCGTATTGCCCTGTTTATGGGTTTGGTGATCAGCGGCGTGGCCCAAGCCGCTGGCGGTGTCTCGCTCACCACCGAGCTGTACCAAGAGGTGACGGTGACCAACGCACAAGGCGTGGTGGAAAAGCAGATGAAACCCGCTGCGATGATCACCCCCGGCCTGCCTCTGGCGGTGGTGATCAGCTACGAAAACAAGGGAACTCAAGCCGCCGAAAAGGTGGAGATCAAGAACCCCTTGGCACCGCAGCTCGCCTTTACTGGCGAAGCCTCCGGCGCCGGTGCAGCGGTCGATTACTCCGTCGATGGCGGCAAGAGCTACGCCGGCCTCGCGGCACTCAAAGTGCCCGCAGCAGACGGCAAGTTGCGCGCCGCCTTGGTCAGCGATGTCAACGCAATTCGCTTCAAGCTGATCAAGCCCGTCCAACCGGGTGAGAGCGGCAAGGTCGAGTTCCGCGCAGCAGTTCGTTAAGCGGTGCGCGGCGGGGCTAAAACCCCGCCGCTTTTCTTTATGTGGTGTTGCCGAGAGGCCCTGCGGGGAGACCTCTTAGGCGAGTTGCGCACCTCCCCACACTCCCCTT
>CAZHTI010000026.1:22207-29917 GCA_964535755.1 uncultured Salinisphaerales bacterium
GAGGCCCTGCGGGGAGACCTCTTAGGCGAGTTGCGCACCTCCCCACACTCCCCTTCGTTATTTACCTATTTCTAGGAGTTCCACCATGCACATCAGCAAGTTCAAGCTGGCTGTTGCGGGGATTTTGGCACTCGGCGCCCAGCAGGCTTTTGCCTTAGGGACCACCGCCGGTACCGATATCACCAACACCGCCTCCGTTGATTACGTCGTCGGCGGCGTTAACCAGCCCGACGTCACCTCCAACACCGTGGTTTTTGAAGTGGATCGTCGCATCAACTTCACCGTGGTCGAGACTGGCAACGTCGACACCATCGTCGGCCCCGGCTCTACCAGCCAAGTGTTGACCTTCACCGTCACCAACACCACCAACGCGACGATGGACTTCAGTCTGATCGCCGCCAACGACCTCAATGCCAGCGCCCACGGCGGTACCGATAACTTCGACGCCACCAACGTTCGCGTGTTCGTTGACAGCAACGGCAACGGTATCTACGACCCCGGAACCGACACCCAGACCTTCTTGGATGAAGTTCCTGCTGACGCCAGCCGCACGGTGTTCATCGTTGCCGACATCCCAGCGGGCCGCGTGACCGGCGATTTGGCTACCTACTCGCTGACGGGCGTTGCTGCTGACGCAGGTACTGCCGGTAACTTGGGCGCAACCTCGGTGCAGACCGCAGGTGCTGATAGCGCCGCTGTGGTCGACACCGTGTTTGCCGATGCCGCCGGTGATGGCTCCGCAACCGACGTAGCCCGCGACGGCCGCGCCAGCGACGACGATGCCTACATCGTCCAAGCCGCTGCGATCTCGGTGGTGAAGTCCAGCCGCGTGATCAGCGACCCGATCAACGGCACGACCAACCCCAAGCGCATCCCTGGTGCCGTGGTTGAGTACTGCATTGAAGTCGTCAACGCAGCCGGTGGCGCTACGGCGAACTCGGTGGTGGTGAGCGATAGCATCGCCGGCCAGCCGGTGACCTTTAACGCCAGCTCCATCCTGACCGGCTCCTCCAGCTGCACCGCAGCCGACGGTGCGGTGGAAGACGCTGACACCGCAGGTGCAGATGAAACCGACCCCAGCGGCGGCAGCTTCGCTACCAACGTCGTCACCGGCAACTTCCCGACGCTCAGCGCCGGTGCGACTGCCCGCCTGCAATTCCGCGTGACCATCAACTAATCATTGGCTGGCATAGGAAGTGCAGTTTTACCTCTGTGCCGACACTCGCCTCAGGTGGGCGTCGGCATAGAGGCCTTCGGATTTAGAAGTTTTTTGTCGTGTTGGTTTGAGAGCATCCCCTTAAGGCGTAAGCCCAAGAGCATGAAAATGATGAATAAACTCTTTCAAAAGTGGTTTCTCACCTTGGCAGTGGCCATCCTCTGGCTGCCTGCGCAACAGGTGAGCGGCGCCACCATCACCAACACGGCACGTCTTGCCTACACCACGGGTAATTCCACCCAGCCGGTGTTTTTGGATTCCAACACCGTCACCCAGGTCGCGGCTTCTGCGCCGACGCCGGCGGTGGTGACCTTCCACGCATTTGCGCCCAGTGCGGCAGATAGCGTCAACACCGCCATCGACGGTGGTCAGTGTGCCGATGCCAACGGCAGCTTCTCCAGCATCCCCACCCCACGCCGCAGCAACGGCGACTCATTGCCGACCTCCCCCTCGCTGGCCATCCGCCCGGTCGATGTCTTCCATGCCGGTGAGCCCGTGTTCATCCAGTTGGCCGACGGCAACCGCGATATCGATTCCGCCGTGCGCGACATCATTGACGTCATCGTCACCACGTCTGCAGGTGATGAAGAAACCCTCAAGCTGCAAGAGACCACCATCAACAGTGGCGTGTTTGCGACCGTCATCCAAAGCCAAATCTCGCCGCCCGCTGCCATCAAGAACAACTGCGTGCTGTCCGTGGTCAACGACGGCACCATCGGCGTGCGTTATGTCGATAGCTTCTTCCCTGACGACATCACCCAAGCCTCGGTGCTGGTTGACCCCTACGGCGTGCTGTTCAACTCGCGCACCGGTCAGGGCATCTCTGGCGTGCGCATCACCCTGATCAACGTCGCCACCGGCCAACCAGCCCAAGTGTTTGGCGATGACGGTGTGTCGGCCTACCCCTCCTCCATGATCACCGGCGAGAGCGTCACCGACGCCGCCGGCGTGGTCTACACCTTCCCCCCGGGTGCTTATCGCTTCCCCTTCGTCGCACCCGGCCAATACCGCCTACAGGTCGAAGTGCCGACCGGCTTCACGATTCCCTCCGAGCTGCCTTTAGAGCAGTTGCGCGCCCTGCGTGACTCCCTAGGCAACCCCTACGCGCTGACGCTTGGTTCCTTCGGCGAGGTGTTCACCATCACCGCCGGCAGCCCCGCACTCAACATCGACATCCCAGCCGACCCACCCGTGCTGGCCAACCCCGGCCAGAGCCTGGTGCTGACCAAGACCGCGTCCAAGCCAGAAGCAAGCGCCGGTGACTTCGTCCAGTACACCGTCAGCGTCCGCAACTCGGCCGGCTCCGCTGCGCCCAACACCATCATCCGCGACGTCCTGCCCATCGGCTTCCGCTATCGCCAAGGTTCTGCCCGCCGCGATGACCTCACGCCGATCGAGCCCAGCGTCAGCGCCGATGGCCGCACGCTGACCTTTAGCCTCGGCAATCTCGCCGCCAATGCCAGCACCCGCGTCAGCTACGTCACCGAGTTGAGCGCTGGTGTGCGCCCAGGTGAAGCCGTCAACCTCGCCGCCGCCAGTGCCGGCACCAGCATTACCTCCAACCAAGCCCGCGCCATGGTGCAGGTGCGTGAAGTGTTCTTCGGCAATTGCGGCATCGTCGTCGGCCGCGTGGTCGAGGGCGAGTGCAGCGCGGACTGGAACAGCCTCAAGGGTGTTGCCAACGCCCGCGTCATGCTGGAAGACGGCACCTACACCACCACTGACCGTGACGGCATGTACCACTTCGAGCGCGTCTGCGACGGCACCCACGTCGTGCAGTTGGACCTCGAAACCCTCAACAGTGAGCTGGAAGCATCGCCCTGCATTCAAAACACCCGCTTCGCCGGCCGCAGCTTTAGCCAGTTTGTCGATGTGCGCGGTGGTGGCCTCTGGCGCGCCGACTTCTGGACCCAGCGCAAGCCGCCCGTGCAAGGCCCCGTCGGCATTCGTTTGTCCGGCACCTTGGTGCCCGGTGCTGCCGCGCCCATGCCACAGCGCCACACGCTGAACCTGAACTTCGACACCCGCAAGGCCGGCTTGAACGCCACCGTTCAGTCCCAGCTCGATGCCCTGCTGGCGCAGTTCAAAGGTATGGAGGTCGCTGGCCTGACCGTCGTCGGCCACACCGATAACGTCCGCATCGCCCCTGAGAACCGCCACGAGTTTGCCGATAACCAAGCGCTGTCCGAGGCGCGTGCCCGCACGGCTGCTAGCTACCTGCAACAACAACTGGGCCTCACCAGCAGCGTGGTGCGCTCAGAAGGCCGCGCCGAGTTCCAACCGATTGCCGCTAACACGACGGCAGAAGGCCGCGCCAAGAACCGCCGCGTGGAGATCATCGTCCAGCCACGCGGCAACGCCAGCGCGCCTGCTGAGATCAGCTACCGCGTCGAACTCGACGGCGGCAAAGTGCCTGTCAATGGCTTGAAGGCCATGGTCATGCTGCCTGAAGGCGTGGTGCCCAAGTCCGGCACCGCCAGCCTGGACGGCAAGCCGCTGGCTGAGCTGGGCATGATGGATGGCACGGCGACCATCGCCATTGGTGACGTTGGTGCCAACTGGAAGCGCGTGTTGGAGTTCAAGGCCAATGCGCCGGCCGGTGCCTGCACCGGCTTGGGCTTTGAAGCCAAGGCGATGGCCTTGTTCAGCACCACGCTCGATGACAAGGGCCGCACGCCTGCTGTTGCCGCCACCCTGCCCTGTGTCGCCGCCCAGCAAGCCAATGCGCAGACCTTAAGCCACGTCGTCCACTTTGATAGCCGCAAGACCGCCATCAAGCCCGCCGATGCTGCGGCGCTCGACGCCATGGCCGCTGCCGCCCGTGGCAAGACGCTGCAAAGCCTGTCAATTACCGGTCACGCGGACGGCCAGCGCATTGCGCCGGAAAACCGTCGCGAGTTCGACAACAACCAAATCCTCTCCGATGCCCGTGTGGAGTCGGTCAAGCAATACCTGCAAGGCCGCATGCCGCTGGACGGCGCGCTGATCAACCTTAAAGGCGAGAGCAACCTCATGCCGGTCGCCACCAACAGCACGCCGGAAGGCATGGCGCAGAACCGCCGCGCTGAAGTGGTGATGAGCACCGCCACCGAGGGTGTTGCCCCGCAACCCGTGTCTGCCGCCAGCGACTACGCCTCCACGCTGATCAAGGGCAAGGACGAATCCGCCAAGAAGAAGACCTTGATGGATCTCTCCGACCGCCGCCGCGAGCGCATGGCGATTCTCGAAGACGGCGTTGCCGCCGGTGGTAAGACCGACTGGCTCAGCAACCAGCTGCCTGGTAGCGCCATTCTGTTCCCCAACGCTGGCCACAACCCGCGCTCGAACACCCAGCGTTTGGTGGTCAAGCACAACCCCCGCTACAAGGTGCGCCCCTACATCAATGGCAAGGCGATTGAGCGCCTGAGCTACGACGGCACCCAAACCACCGCCGACAACAGCGTCGCCGTCAGCGTCTGGACCGGCGTGCCGCTCAAGGAAGGCGACAACGAGCTGGTGGCGGAGGAAGTCGATGCCAACGGCAAGGTCGTCAATGCCATGCGCCAGAACGTGTACTTTGCCAACAGCCCGGCCAAGGCCGAGATCATTGCCGAGCAAAGCATCACCGTGGCCGATGGCGTCACCACCCCAGTGATTGCCGTGCGCATCACCGATGCTCAAGGCAAGCCGGTGCGTGCAGGGGTGACTGGCCCCTTCCGCATCGACCCTCCCTACGTCCCCGCCGAGCTGATCCGCCGCCAACAGCAGCGCCAACTGGCCGGTACCGATAGCTTCACCCCGACCTACCAGGTCGAGGGCGACAACGGTATCGCCTACATCGAGCTACAGCCCACCACGCAATCCGGCTACGCCGAAGTGCACATGAGCTTCCAGCACGACCAAGGCCAAGTCCGCAAGCAAGACCTGCGCGCTTGGATGTCCTCCGAGGCCCGCGACTGGGTGGTGGTTGGCTTTGCCGAGGGCACCGTCGGCTACAACACCCTGAGCAACAAGGCGCAAGCCTTGGCCAGCGGCCAAGAGGACAAGCTCTATAACGACGGCCAGATCGCCTTCTATGCCAAGGGCCGCATCAAGGGCGAGTGGCTCGCCACCTTGGCCTACGACACCCGCAAGAATGCCCCCGGCTTGCGCAACGAGAGCCTTGCCCAAGTCATCGACCCCAACGAGTACTACCTGCTCTATGGCGATGGCACCGAGCAACGCTACGACGCCCCCAGCCAAAAGCGCTTGTTCCTCAAGCTGGAGCGCGGTCGCTTCTTCGCACTCTTCGGTGACTACGAAACCGGCCTGACCCAGACCCAACTCAGCCGCTACTCACGCGCCCTCAACGGCATCAAGAGCGAGTACGCCGGCGAGCGCTTCGCCTACACGGTGTTCGGTGCCGATACCAAGCAGAACTTCATCCGCGAGGAAATCCAAGGCAACGGTACTTCTGGCCTCTATCGCCTGAGCCAGACCCGCATCGTCATCAATAGCGAGCGCATCAGCTTGGTCACCAAGGACCGTCTGAAGAGCGAGGTGCTGGTCAATGCCCAGAGCTTGTTCCGCCATATCGACTACGACATCGACTACAGCAACGGCACCATCTTCTTTAAGTCCCCCGTGTTTGCTCGCGATGGCGACTTCAACCCGACCTTCATCTTGGCCGAGTACGAAACCGCTGCCAGCACCGAGAAAAACCTCAACGGCGGTGGTCGCGGTAGCGTCACCCTGATGGACGGCAAACTCACCGTCGGCGGCAGCTACCTGCGCGACGAACGCGATAACGCCAAGACCGACCTAGCCGGTATCGACGCCAAGTTGCGCTTGGGCGTGGACACCGAAGTGCGCCTCGAAGCGGCGCGCAGCAAGAGCACGGACGGCAGCAGCTCGGAGACCGGCGTCGCTTGGCTGGCTGAGGTCGAGCACCACAACAAGGGTGCGGATGTCCTCGCCTATGCCCGTCGTCAGGATGCCGACTTCGGCGTCAACCAACAGAGCGGCTTTGAGTCTGGCACCCAGAAGTTGGGCGTCACCGCTCGCGTGCCCTTGTCGCAGAAGCTCTCGGTCAATGCCGACGTCTATCGCCAAGAGAACCTCACCAGCGACGCCGTGCGCGATGCCGCCAGCGCCCGCTTGGAGATGAAGACCAGCGACACCGGCCGCGTGTTTGTCGGCGGCCAACTGGCTAAAGACGAAGACGGCAGCGGCAACGAGGCCAAGAGCAACCTGCTCAACGTCGGTGCCTCCGAGCGCTTCCTCAACAACAAGTTGGAGCTCTCTGGCCGCAGCGACTTCGCTGTTGGTGGCAAGGACGACAGCATCGACTTCCCCACCCGCCATGTGGTGCAGGCTGGCTATGACGTCACCGCTGCCACCAAGCTCATCGTTGCCCAAGAGTTCACCGAAGGCAGCAGCTACGACAGCGCCACCACCCGCATCGGTGCCATCTCCAATCCTTGGAAGGGTGCCAAGCTCAACAGCACGCTCAACCAAAGCATGGGCGAGTACGGCCCCCGCACCTTTGCGCAATACGGCCTCGCCCAGAGCTTCTTGTTCGGCGAAGGCTGGGGCGTGGACTTCGGTGTTGACCGTAGCGACACCTTTAAGGAATCCAACCAGCAGCCCGTGGTGGTCAACGGCAATGGCTTCCCACTTGCTGCGGGTGGTGTGACCGGCGGCGGCAACTTCGCGGGCGGCACCGGCGCTGGCTTCGTCCAAAGCAACACCGAGGACTACACCGCGCTCACCGCTGGCCTGACCTACCGCGCCGATACCTGGAGCGGTGCCGCACGCGCCGAGACCCGCATGGGCGAGCGTGAAGACCGCCGCTCCTTGAGCATCTCCGCACTGCGCCAAGCGCAAGCGGGTATCGCCTTCGCCGCCTCTGCCCGCATCTTTGACGGCAGCAACAGCGCCGGCACCGATGGTCAATCCGGCAACGCCAGCCTATCGCTCGCTTGGCGGCCTCTGGGTAGCCGCTGGAGTGTCTTGCAGCGCTTGGAATATCGTCATGACTCCGTCAGCGCGGGCACCGGCATCCCCGGCGGCGGCTTGTTCGGCAACAACAGCTTGAATGTCTCTGGCAACGCCAAGAGCCGCGCGATCATCAACCACCTCTCCTTCAACCGCGTCAGCAAGCGCTGGAACGCGCAGGACCGCCAAGGCAACCTGTTCGCCCTCAACCAACGCACCCAGTTCGGCGTGTTCTACGGAGCCAAGTACAGCTTTGATGAGTACAACGGCCAGCAATTTACCGGCTTCACCGACATGCTGGGCTTAGAACTCCGCCACGATCTGAGCACCACGGTGGACTTGGGCCTGCAAGCCAGCGTACTGCACAACTGGGAAGCCAAGAACTACTCCTACAGCGTGGGACCAATGGTCGGCCTCTCGCCCTTCGAGAACCTCTGGCTGAGCCTGGGCTACAACATCGTCGGCTTCGAGGATGAGGACTTTGAGGACTCCGCCTACACCGCCCAAGGCCCCTACCTGAAGGCACGCTTCAAGTTTGA
>CAZHTI010000027.1:0-22459 GCA_964535755.1 uncultured Salinisphaerales bacterium
ATTCTCAACGTCTCTGGCCGCACCTTCCCGGTCGATGTGCTCTACGCGCCGCCAAAAGAGAGCGAGGACATCGAAGACCAAGTTGCCAATGCCGTCGATGTTTTATGGGGAACCAGACCCGACGGCGACGTGCTGGTGTTTTTGCCCGGCGAGCGCGAGATCAACGACTGCCTGCGGGTACTGACGGGCCGCTTCCCACGCGCACAAGTGCTGCCCTTGTACTCGCGCCTGCCTGCGGCGCAGCAAGACAGGGTGTTTGCCACCAGCACCGGCGGGCCGGTGCGCATCATTTTGGCGACCAACGTGGCGGAGACCTCGGTCACCGTGCCGGGCATCCGCTATGTGGTGGATACCGGCACCGCGCGCATGAGCCGCCACAATCCGCGCACCGGCGTCCAGCAATTGCAGATTGAGCCGATCGCCCAGTCCGCTGCCAACCAACGCGCGGGCCGCTGTGGGCGCTTAGGGCCGGGCATTTGCGTGCGCCTGTACGCGGAGGATGACTACGCCGCCCGCCCGACGTTCACTGACCCCGAAATCCTGCGCAGCAATCTGGCTGGCGTCATTTTGCAGATGACATCGCTAGGCTTGGGCGATGTCGAGGACTTCCCTTGGCTGGATGCACCCGAATCGCGCCACATCAATGAGGGCTATCGGGTGTTGTCCTTGCTGGGTGCCTTAGTCGAGGACGACTACGGCCAGCGCCGCTTAACGCCACTAGGCCGCCAGATTGCCCGCCTGCCGCTGGACGTACGCATCGCCCGCATCGCGCTCGCCGGTGCCGGCAGCCAATACGCGCCTGAGGTGTTCGCGCTCGCCGCTGCGTTATCCGTGCAAGACCCGCACGAGACGCCGCTGGAGCAGCAAACGCAGGCGCGGCAAAAGCACGCCGAGTGGCGCAATAGCAAGAGCGACTTCCTCACCCTGCTCAGCCTCTGGCAGCGCTGGCAAAAAGCCGCCGCAGCCGGTAGCCGCAGCAGCCTGCGTAAGTGGTGCAGAACCAACTTCGTCAACTACTTGCGGATGGAGGAGTGGGAGGCGGTCTATAAGCAGATTGACGATCTGCTTGGGAAGAAGCCTGAGCCGCAAGCCGCAGCAGCAAAGCCGGCGCACGGCAGTTCTGGGCAGGCCAAACCTGCCGCCGCCAGCAATGCAGCGGCAGCCCCAGCTAAAGCGGACTCGCTGCGCGCGCTGCGCCAGTTGGCTGCACAAGCGCCTGTAGCAAAGCCCCAAACGGCAACGCCAACCCCGCACCACAAGCTACCGACTGCGGACGAAGACCCCTACGCCACGCTGTACACGCCGGTGCATAAGGCACTGCTGGCGGGCCTAATCGACCACATCGGCAACAAGCTGCCGGAGAAGCCGGAGTACCAAGGCCCTAAGGGGCGGCGCTTCAAAATCTTCCCCGGCTCGGCGTTGGCGAAGAAGTCCCCGCCTTGGCTGATGCACGCCGCAATCGTCCACACCAGCCAAGTCTTTGCCCGCAGTTGCGCGGCAGTCGAGCCTGAGTGGTTGGCGGAGATCGGCGCGCATTTGGTCAAGCGCGTGCTGCACCACCCGAGCTGGAACGCCGAGCGCGGCGAAGTGATCGCGACCGAGCACCTGAGCATCCTCGGCCTGCCGCTGCTCAAGCAGAGCCGCCACTATGGCCGCGACGAGCCGGTCGAAGCGCGGGCGATCTTCATCCGCGACGGCCTGATCGCCGGCAACCTCATCGGCAAGCCGGAGTTCTTGAAGAAGAACCTAGCGCTGGTCGAAGCCATCTTGGAGAAGGAAGCGCGCCAGCGGCGGCCCGATTTGCTTGCCGATGAGGCGCAGTTGTTCCGCTTTTATGACGCCCGCATCCCCGCCGATGTCTGCACGGTGGCGGGTCTGAAGCACTGGCTTAAGTCCGGCATGGCCACCGGTGCGGGCAAGCTGCCTAGCCTCGTGATGCAAGAGGCCGATGCACTCAGGCCGGGGGCAGATGCCAATGTCGAGCAGCGCTTCCCGGATGCGATCAGCTTGGCGGGCATCGACATCCCGCTCAGCTACGAGCACGACCCCGGCACCGATGCCGACGGGGTGAGCTTCCACCTGCCATTGGCGCAGCTGTTCGCACTCCCCGAGGACGCCTTCGATTGGCTAGTCCCCGGCCTGCTGGCCGCGAAGATTGAGGCACTGATCAAAACCCTGCCGACCAATCTGCGCCGCCTCTGCCAGCCGAGTGGCGATTATTCCGAGGCCATCGCCGAGAGCGTCACGCCCGAGGGCGATTTGCTGCACGTGATCTGCACGCGCTTTAAGGCGATGACGGGGGTAATCCTGCGGCCAGAGGACTTCGCGCCCGAAAAACTCTCCGCGCACTTTTTGCCCCGCTTGGTGGTGGAGGACGCTCAGGGCACAGCCATTGCGGAAGGCAGCAGCTTGGCCGAGCTCAAACAGCGGCTCGGGGTGCAGGCGCGCAGTGCCTTCAATAGCGTCGCAGCGCAACGCGCCGACACCCGCAGCTTTATCCGCGAGCAAGTCACTGATTGGGACTTCGCGAGTCTGCCCAATGCCGTCGCTCTGCAAGGGGGTGCCAAGGCCATCCCCGCGCTGACGGTGGAAGGCAACAAAGTCGCCCTCAGGCTGTTTGAGTCCGCGGACGCCGCCGAACAGCACCATGCGCTGGGCCTGCGCGCCCTGCTGCTGGCCAAGCTCGCCGACCGCGTGCGGGACTTGAGCAAGACCGCCAAGCAAAAGCTGGCACTCTGCCTCGCGGGGACGCCGCATACGCCGGAGTCCATCGCCCAAGCGTTGGCGGAGCGTTGCATCGACACCGTGCTGCTCGCCCACGATTTGCCCCGCGACGAAGCGGCCTTCCAAGCGGCGTATGAGAAGCGCGGGCAGTTCAGCCAGCGCGCTTACCAATTGCTCGATGACTTAAGCCTGTGGCTGCCGCAGGCCGCACGTTTGCGGCAGAACATCGCCGCCATCGCCAAACCCTATCCACAAGCGGCGGCTGACGCCAGCCAGCAACTCACCACACTGCTCGGGGCCGGCTTTATCACCGCCGTGCCAGACGCCCAGTGGCCGCGCATCGGCGTGTACCTCAAAGCGCTGGAAGTGCGCTTATCCCGTCTGCCGCTGAAGCCGCAGAAGGATGCCGATGCGCTCGCGCAAGTCGCGCCCTATCTCGCTGGCTTGCCCGCGCCGTTTCACTCCGCGCGTTGGATACTGGAGGAATGGCGGGTGCTGTTGTTCGCGCAGGAGCTGAAAGCGCAGGGCGCGCCAAGTGCGGTCAAGCTTGCAGCAGCGCTCATCGCAACTGCATGACCATCCGCAGACCGTCGGCACCGTCGGCGTAAAACTTGGGTAGCTCTTCGAGCACTTGGTAACCACGGCGGAGGTGCATTTCAAGCGCGGCCGGGTTGTCCTGCCGAACCTCTAGGTGGACGCGGTCACAGCCGCGCTCCTTCGCGACCGCCTCGGCGGCGCCCAGCAGGGCCGAACCAAGGCCGAGCCGACGCGCTGCGGGGTCAATCATGAGCGATTCCATATGTGCGCAGCGACTGTTCTTGCGGGTGTAGAGCAGCACGTTGCCGAGCAATGGAGCATCCGCACCGGTGCCGACGGCGACCAAGGCCACCGCCGTCGGCGACTGAATATTGCGCCGCCAACTGCGCCGTGAAAGCTGATCGGACGGGAATAGAGCCTCTAGGGCCATGAGCGCGTCCAAATCCCCGAGTTCCGCAGGCCGGATGCGATAGCGCGCGCCCGCAGGGGGCACTGATAGTTCTGCCGTCATGAGCGTACCAAGGTGAGCAAATCCAAGCGCTTGACGAAGTGCTCCATCACCCGCTTGTAGAGCGCGCTTTTCAGCACGAGGTCTTCGACGCCGTAGTCGAGGTTGGGGTTGTCGTTGACTTCAATCACTTTGACCACTTTGCCGAATTGTTTGAGGTCAACGCCATAGAGGCTGCGGCCTATGGCCTTGGCGGCCTGCACGGCAACGCTCAGCACATTGGCGGGCACGTCCTCAATCGCCAAGGTTTCATGATTGCCCTCGGACTTCTTGCCCTTGGCGTCGCGCTTGACGACCTGCCAGTGGTCGGTCGCCATGTAATAGCGGCAGGCGTAGAGCGGTACGCCGTCGAGCACGCCGATGCGCCAGTCGTACTCGGTGGGCTCAAAACTCTGGGCGACGATGAGGTCAGAGCGCTCCAAGAGGTCGCGGCACTGGCGCTTGAAGTCGGCCTCGTTATCGACCTTGATGACACCCTTGGAGAACTGCGAATCCGGCTGTTTGAGCACGCAGGGGAAGCCCAGCTCGCGGGCCACCACGCTGACGTTGCCCCGGTGAATCAGCAAGGTGCGCGGCTGCGGGATGCGGTGGCGGTCCATCAATTGCGCGAGGTACACCTTGTTGGCACAGCGCAGGATGCTCTCGGGGTCATCGACCACCACCAGCCCTTCGCGCTCGGCGCGGCGGGCAAAGCGATAGGTGTGGTGGTTGACCGCCGTGGTCTCACGGATAAACAGCGCGTCGTACTCGGCCACATGGCCGTAGTCGGATTTATCAAGAAAATCGACTGAGAACCCTAAATCCTCAGCGGCTTTCTCGATGGCCTTCAGCGCGCGCGCATTCGACGGCGGCTCTTTCTCTGCCTCGTTGACGAGGATGGCTAAGTCGTAGCGGGTGGATTCCTTACGCCGCGTCGGGCTACGGCGGCGGGCGAAGTAGTCGCGCGCCGCGTTGTACATGGTCTCGTGGTGGCTCACCGGGACTTCGCCCAAGGCCACCGCGCCCAAAGCACTCACCCGCCAAGCATCGGCGCGCCATTCAAACTTGGCCTGCAATAAGGGCGCGGGGAATAGGTTGAACAAGGCACGCGCTAGGCGCTCGTGGCGCTTGGTCGGGCTCTGGCCAAAGTAGACATTCAGCACGTACTCGCTGCTGCCAAGCCGCGAGAGGCTTTTCTCGATCAGCTCATCGAGCTCATCGTTGAGCACGCTGGGGCTCTCAGCCAGTTTTAAGTCCTGCACGGTGGCGATGTCCGGCAGCGGCTTGTGGTCGCGGGCATGCGCCAAGAGCGAGACGTAATAACCAGTGCTTTGGTAGCTAAAGCTGCGGCAGAGGTTGTAGACGCGCACGCCGCGCAGCCGGGTAAACAACTCTTGGGTTAGGTAGTTCCAGGCCGTAACGACGTCGACGCCGGGGATCGCCAGCGGCCAGTCCTTGGCGTCATCGACAATGACGATGCCAGTCATGGCGCAGCACGCAATCCAAAGTCCTGCATGAGGCAGGCGAATGCCAAGGGAATCGGGGGCAAAGTCGTCTCGTAGGTGAAATGTGATGCCGCTTTTTTGATGCCGCGATGCTAGATGCCGGAGAGGGGGCTTTCAACACAAAATTAGGCCCATCGGATGCCCACCCAGAACTGGCTTCCGCCGCAACGACAGCGTAAACGTCAACAGACCCTGGTCATCGACTGTCAACGCAGCCGCCCAGAGTTGGCAATTGCCTGCGCGGCTTGCGCGGATTGCGCCAAAGAGGCCGTTATTTTGCTTGCCGATACTCCCGCCGCTGTTTCATGATGGGAGCAACGAGCTGCTGAATACAGACTTAAATCAAATCCTCAAGGGCGTTCATCATGTTGAAACCTCTCGCTGTGAGTTTGGCGCTGATGGCGTCTCTCCCCGCTCTGGCCGAGGGCGGGCTACAGGTGAGCAAGATCACCGGCACCGCGACCCTCAACCAATCTGGCAAAAACAAGCCGGCTGAGGTCAAGCTGATGCTGCGCACGGGCGACGTGCTGACCGCAGGGGCCCAAAGCCGCGCTGGCCTGAGCTTTGGCAAGACGGGGGAGTTCGTGCTCGCAGGCTTGAGCGAGCTACAGGTGTACGAAGCAAACGCTGGCAGCAAGCAAACGCCCGCGCTCGCCAAGCTGAAATTGCTGGCAGGTGCCATTAAGGTCAAAAGCACCGGCAAACCCGCGCAGGATGTTCGTCTCAATGTCGGGCTTCTTAAGACTCGGATCTTCGATGCCGAGGTCTGGGGCGCATCGACGACCGAGGGCGATACCGTCTGTCTGATTCGCGGCGCTGTGGAAATTCAATCCTCGGGCAGCGAAGCGCCGACCCGCCTCGCGACGGAGGGCTCCTGCCTGCGCCGCGAACCCGACGGCAAGACCGTCAACATCAGGGCCGCCTCCGACGAAATCCTCCCCGCCGCCATCGCTGCGACCGCCTTCCCACCGGAGGCCCTCGCCCAAGCGAGCGCGGCCGTAGCACTCCCTCCGCCGCGCCCAACCGCAGCGCCTGTAGCCAACAAAGTGCCGCCGCCCAGCCCAGCGCCGGTCGCCGTGCCAGCGGCCAAATCTGCACTGCCTGCTGAGGCGACCATCAAGGCACCTGCGGTGATGGTGCCAAGTGCACCCAAGGCGGAGTCAGCGGCCCCGCGTGCGGTGGTCGACGCCAGCGCCACGCCCACCGTGACCGCGCGTGCGCAAGGCCAAGTGCTGATCCAAACGCCAGTGCAAACGATAGTCCAAAGTGCGCCGATCATCGAGAAACCCGACCCAGCGACGAAGGCCAAGATGAAGGCGGAGATCGCCGCCAAGCCGGTCGTAAAAGTGGTGCCCGGCAAGCCAGCTCCGGCGGCCCCAGCTGCACCTGCCGCCAAGCCGACCCCTGCCCCTGCGGCGGTAGTCGCCATGGCAAAGCCAGCAGTGGCGACCAGCGCAGCGGCTACCAGCAGCGGCCGCTGGACGGTGGTAGTGATGTCCTCGCCCAACCAAACCTCAGTGCAAGCGCGCACCAATGTCATGCAGGACCAAGGCTTTATCGCCAACCTGCGGACGGCCGAGGTCAAAGGCCAGACCTACTACCGCGTGACGATCGGCGAGTTCGCCAGCCGTGAAGAGGCCGCCGCCTACGCCAAGCACACCTTGGCCAAGTCCGGCATCGAGGGCTGGTTGAGCCCGATCTAAATCGGCCGCTCGGTGCGCGGCAAAACGGCGAGGGTAGCGGCGGCACCGGAGCTGGCAGTCGTCATCGCCAGTCTCAATGAGGCGGCGAGCCTTCCGGTCTTGCTGGCGGATTTACAGGCGCAAATCGGTGTCAGGCTGGAGCTGATCGTCGCCGATGGCGGCTCCAGTGATGGCAGCCCAGAGTTGGCGAAATCCCTCGGTGCCAAAGTCGTCGTCAGTGCGCGTGGCCGTGGTCTGCAATTAAACGCTGGGGCCGCCGCCGCCAGTGCTCCATGGCTACTGTTTTTGCATGCCGATAGCCGCATCCCCGCGCCCGAGCAACTGCGCGCAGCGCTCGAAGCGATGGCCGCTGCGGGCGACGGGCTGGTTGCTGGCCACTGGCCCTTGCGCTTTCTGCGGGAGCAGTCGGGCCACGATTACTTTTATCGCTACCTTGAGGGCAAAGCCGCGAGCAACCGGCCCGGCAGCATCAATGGCGACCAAGGCTTGCTGCTGCGCCGCGAACACTTCTGCGACTTGGGTGGCTTCGACGCCACCCTGCCTTTTTTTGAAGACCAGCGCATCGCCGCCCGCATCCACCAACACGGGCGTTTTGTGCTGCTGCCCGGCCAACTGCTGACCTCCGCGCGCCGCTTCGAGCAAGAGGGCCACGGCCCGCGCTATGCACTCATGGCGCTGATGGTGGGGATGGAAGCCGCTGGGCTCAAAGACTTGATGGCGGCACTGCCAGCCATCTACCGAGAGCAGAGCACGACGCAACAACTCGCGCTTGCACCGTTCTTGCGCGCCATCGACGCGCACTTGAGCGCCCTCCCCAAGGTGCGCCAAGGGGAAGTCTGGCAGCAGGTGGGCAAGCTCTTGCTCGCCAACACTTGGCAAATCCCCCACGCGCTGGACTGCCTGCAGGCAAATGCCGCACCGCGCTGGCTAGGCCGCTATAGCCAGCACCTAGAGCCGCGTTTGCAAACCGCATGGGCCCAGCAGATCGCCCGACACATTGGCGAGCAGGTGATGACGCTATGCTTTCGCGCCGCACGTTGGCTTGCGTGATGCGTCGTCCGCAGCCTGTCGCCCCCATTTCCGCCCTCAAAGACCCATGTCCCCTAGAGTCAATCGCTTGCTGCGCAGCTTCGCACTCGCCACGCTCGTGCTGATCGCCGCCTGCAAACCGAAAACCGAGTCCGCGCCGATTGGTGTGGCAGGCCCCAACCCTGCCGTCGTCGCCGCGCTCGATAAGGGGGTGAACCTCTCGACCTGGTTCACCGACCGTGGTCAGCAAAGCATCGACCCCAACATCTGGTACGCCGATTCCGGCGACTTCGCCATCATCAGCCGCTTGGGGCTGCGCCATGTGCGCATACCGCTAGACCCCGGGTTTTTGGAGGACTCAACCCCCGGCAGCCTGAAGCCGAACCCTTTAAGCGAATTGCGCCAAGGCATCTTGCAGGCCAACAGTGCCGGGCTGGTGGTGGTGCTTGCTCTGCAACCCGGCAACAGCATTAAAGAGAGCCTCAAGGACTCCGAACCCCACATCGCAGCACTCGAACAATTTTGGCGCAGCTTGGCGACGGAGCTGCGTTCCATCCCGCCCGAGCGCTTGGCCTTTGAAGCGCTCAATGAGCCGATGCTGGACGACCCGCTGCGGTCGCTGCAAGTGATGACGCGGCTCACCGCTGCGATCCGCGCGGTGGCACCGAAGCACACGGTGGTGGTGGCTGGGCATAAGTATTCCAACGCGGCGGAGCTCGCTGAGATGCGCCCCTTGGAAGACCCCAATGTCATCTACGCCTTCCATTTTTATGACCCGCACAACTTCACGCACCAAGGGGCGAGCTGGGGTTGGGAGATGTGGAAGAAGTTCGTCGGCTGGCCCTATCCCTCATCACCCGCAGCGGTGGCCCCGGTGCTGGAAACCGCAGCACCCGAGGCGCGTGAACACTTGGCGTGGTACGGCCAGCAGAACTGGAACCGCGCGCAGTTAGGAGTAGCCCTCGATGCCGCTGGGCTCTGGGCCTATCGCCACGGCAAGGTGGTCTGGTGCAGCGAGTTTGGCGTCACCCGCGATGCCACTCCGCCAGTCAGCCGCAAGCTCTGGCTGAGTGACACCCGCGAGCTCTTGCAAGCCCGCCGCATCCCTTGGACGGTCTGGGACTACGCTGGGCACTTCGGCCTCGTCACCGGCCCTAGAGGCGCACGCACGATTGATACCGAGGCCGCCGAAGCGCTGGGTTTGACGCTGCCCAAATAGTTTTGATGGGCGCGCTTTAAACCTGAGGTGCGTCGGGTGCATCCTTGAGCTTTCGTGCCTGGCCCCTCAGGCGCCGCTCAGGACTCCCCCATGCCCAAACTCGTGCCCACCCGCTGGCTATCCGCCTTAATGCTCAGCGGCTTCACCGCCACCTCCGTACTGATTGCGCCCATGGCATACGCCGGCCCCTTCGACGCCCCCAGCACCCTGCCCTACCAATTGCCGGCCTTTGACCAGATCAAGGACAGCGACTACGCACCGGCCTTCGATACCGGCATGGCCCAACACAAGGTGGACATTGAGGCGATCGCCAATGCGACCGAGGCCCCGAGCTTCGCCAACACCATCGTCGCACTGGAGCGCTCGGGCCAGATGCTCAACCGGGTCGCCACTACCTTCTTTAATCTCACGACGACCAATAGCAATGCCGAGCTAGACAAACTGCGCGCAGCACTCGCGCCCAAGCTCTCTGCCCACCAAGACGCTCTGCTGCTCAACCCCGCACTGTTCGCACGCGTGCAGAAGCTCTACGACCAGCGCCAACAGCTGGGGCTGGATGATGAATCCCTGCGCTTATTGGAGCGCTATCACACGCAGTTTTTACGCGCCGGCGCGGCGCTGGATGCCAAGGGCAAAGCGCGCTTGGTGGTGATTAACGAAAAGCTCTCGACGCTGACCAATCAGTTCCGCCAAAACGTGCAGGACGCGACCAAGGCTGGGGCGATTGTGGTGGATAAGGAGTCTAATCTCGCCGGCTTGAGTGGCGGCCAGATCGCCGCCGCCGCAGAGGCCGCCAAAGCGCGTGGCATCGACGGCAAGTGGTTGCTGACGCTGCAAAACACCACCACCCAGCCGCTGCTCGCCCAGTTGGAAAACCGCAGCCTGCGCGAGCGGCTCTACAAGGCTTCTGTCGAGCGCGCGCGGGGCAGCAACCCGCCGGTGATTGCGGAGATCCTGAGCCTCAGGGCCGAGCGTGCTGCGCTGCTCGGCTACCCCAACCATGCCGCCTATGTGCTGGCGGACGAAACCGCTGGCAACACCACGGCCGTCAACCAAATTCTGGCGGATATGGGTGCGGCAGCGGTCGCTGCCAGCAACGCTGAAGCCGCCGAGATCCAGAAGCTGATCGATAGCAGTGCCAAAGCCAAGGGCAGCAAACCTTTTGCCGTGCAACCCTGGGATTGGGCCTTCTACCAAGAGGCGGTCAAGAAGGCCAAATACAGCTTTGATGAGTCCGAGGTGCGCCCCTACTTTGAGCTGAATCGGGTTCTGGAGGATGGCGTCTTCTACGCCGCCAACAAGTTCTTCGGGTTGAGCTTCAAAGAGCGCAAAGACCTGCCGCTGTATCGCAAGGACGTAAAAATCTGGGAGGTCTTCAACGAAGACGGCAGCCCGCTCGGCTTGTTCATCGGCGATTTCTACGCGCGCGACTTCAAGCAAGGTGGCGCATGGATGAACAGCTATGTCGATCAGAGCCAGCTGTTCGGCACCCTGCCGGTGGTCGGCAACCATTTGAACGTCTCCAAGCCACCAGAAGGCGAGCCCACCCTCCTGACTTTTGATGAAACCCAAACCCTGTTCCACGAGTTCGGCCACGCCCTGCACGGCCTGCTCTCCAAGGTGCAATACCCCTACCTCTCCGGCACGAGCGTGCCGCGCGACTTCGTCGAATACCCCTCGCAGTTCTACGAGATGTGGGCGGAGTACCCTGCTGTCGTCGCCAACTTTGCGAAGCACTGGCAGACCGGGGCGCCAATCCCTGAGGCGCTGCTCGGCAAAATCCGCGCTGCGTCTAAGTTCAACGAAGGGTTTTCAACCGGCGAGACCACCGCCGCCATGGTGGTTGACCAATACCTGCACCAACTGCCTGCCGGCAAAACCCCTAAGGCAGAGGAGGTGATGGCGTTCCAAGCGCGCGCGCTGAAAGCCGCAGGTATGGACACCCCCTACATCCCACCGCGTTACTTCGCGCCCTACTTCTCGCACATCTTCGCGGGTGGGTATTCCGCCGGTTACTACGCCTACTTGTGGACGGCAGTGCTGGCCGCCAACACCCAGCAGTGGGTGCTCGACCACGGCGGATTGCAGCGGGCGAACGGCGAGTTCTTGCGCGCCAAAATCTTATCGCGCGGCGGCACCGAGGACGCCGGACAACTATTCCGCGAGTTCTACGGCAAGGGCCCGGAAGTCGGCCCCTTGGCAGAAAAGCGCGGCTTGAAGCTTGGCAAACCCGCTGCCAAGACGCCATAAGCACTACCATCGACGCTTAGCCCAAGGCCAGTGGCGCACACCCGCCCTGGCCTTTTTGCTGGGCGAAAGCCGCCGTTGGTCAGACTCGGCGCGAGCTTTGCAGGCCAAGCAGATACATAGCTTGCGATGCATTGCTTTCGGCCCTAAGGCTGACCATTGGTCAGACCACGCGCCGAACTGTCATACGCCGCAGTTAATATACAGTTGTCTATTAATTGGGCAGCGCGCCCACCGAAAGGATTCTCCATGTCGCAGCAGGATGCCCCAATCCCCAAAGCCCCCATCAATTGGACGGCCACCATCATGTTCTTGGTGACCACCGTGCCAGTGCTGACGGTACTGCCTTGGTACTTGTGGACTCAGGATGTCAGCGCTTGGGCTTGGGTCTGGGGCTTTGCTCTGCTCTGGCTCAATGGCTTGGGGATTACCGCGGGCTACCACCGCCTATTTGCCCACCGCGCCTATCAAGCGCACCCCGTGCTTAAGTGCTTGGCAGCGCTATTCGGCGGCATGGCGGTGCAGAACAGCATTCTCGTCTGGGCGGCGATGCACCGCGTGCACCACAAGCATGTCGACCACATCGACCACGACCCCTACTCCGCCAAGCGTGGCCTGTGGTACAGCCACATGGGCTGGATGATTCGTGACTACCCGAGCCAGAAGCTCGACTTCAGCAACGCCAAAGACTTGCAGGACGACCCCATCGTCGCCTTCCAGCACCGCTACTACGCGGTGTTCGCCGTGGGGGCGAATATCGCCATCCCGCTCGCCTTGGGCCTCGCCTATGGCGATGTCTGGGGCTTTTTGTTGATTGCCGGTTTCCTGCGCTTGGTGGTCAATCACCATGTGACTTTCTTCATCAACTCGCTCGCGCACTTCTGGGGCCGCCAGCCCTACACCACCGAAAACTCCGCGCGCGATAACGACTTCCTCGCCCTGCTCACCTACGGCGAGGGCTACCACAACTTTCACCACCTGTTTCAGTACGACTACCGCAACGGCATCCGTTGGTGGCAGTTTGACCCCACCAAATGGCTGATCGCCGCCTGCGCGGCACTTGGGCTCGCGACGAATCTCAAGCGGGTGCCGGAGTTCAAAATCCAGCGGGCGATGGTGCAAGCGCAGTTCGAGCGCGCCCGAGAGCGCTTAGCAGCACGCTCCCCAGCCTGTGGCCGCAGGCAGGAGTGGCAGCAAATGCTGGAGGCCGAGTGGCAGCACTTTAGCCAGACGGTCAGTGAGTGGACTCGCCTGCAATCGGAGAAGTTTGAGGCCGCCAAGCAACAGTTCTCCGACCAGTTGCAAGAGAAGTGGGAGCACTCGGAAATGCACCGGCAGTTGCGCGCCCTAGAAGCCAAGCTTGAGGCGGCACTGCAAGAACAGCGCGCGCGCATGCAGCAACTGCGCCTACAGATGGCCGCAGCCTAGTTCCGCAAGCATCCGCACAATGCCCTGCTCCTGCGGGGCATTTTTTTCCCTGCTGGATGGGCGCAAATGATTTACGGGCCGCCACGCCACAGGCATTGCGGCAAGCGAAAATAAAGTCATGTTGCCCACGCATCCACCCGCCATCGCTTTAGTCACCGGTGCTGCTCGCCGAATTGGCGCTGCCATCGCCCGCGCCCTGCATGCGGACGGCTTTCAAATCGCGCTCCACTATCAAAACTCCGGTCGCGAAGCGGCAGCGCTCGCCGCCGAGTTAAATGCCCTGCGGCCTAATTCTGCGGCGGCGTTCCAAGCGGATATTCGCGTGGCAGCCGCTTGCGAGGCTCTGCCTGCGCGCGTCGCTACACACTTCGCCGCACCGGTGTGCTTGCTGGTTAATAACGCCTCCAGTTACACCCCGGCGGCACTCGCCGAGACCAGTGCGGCGCTCTTCGATGAGCTGATCGCCACTAACGCACGCGCGCCGCTGCTGCTGAGCAAAGCCGCAATGGCGGGCGGTGGCCTAAAGCAAATCATTAACCTGCTGGACACCCACAGCCGCAGCCAGCCGCGCGCGGGCTTTGCCGCGTACACCGCCGCCAAGGATGCACTCTGGGCGCTGACGGAAGTGCTGGCGGTGGAGCTGGCTCCGGGTGTGCGCGTCAACGGCGTGGCCTTAGGGCATATCGCAGCGGAGATTCGTGCGGTGCCGAGTGCGGCCGAGTTAGTCGACCTCGCCGACAAAGCCTTGCAGATTCCACGCGTGCCGCTGGGCCGCGCGGGGAGCGTGGAGGACGTCGCCGCAGCCGTCGCTTGGCTTGCAGGCCCCCACAGCAGCTACCTCACCGGCAGCATCTTGACTCTGGACGGCGGCCGTCGCTTAGCCTAGCCCGCACCGGGGCTAGGCTAGAGCACTAACGACTAGCCGCGCCGGGCTTTGACGGCAAGCGCAAGCTGCGTCAGCAAGGCTTCGGTGTCGGCAAAATTGATGCAGGCATCGGTGATGCTCTGGCCGTAGGTCATGGCCGATTTATCCGCCTGGACGTCTTGGCGGCCAGCGACTAAATGGCTCTCGATCATCACGCCGGTGATGCGGCGCTCGCCGGACTCGATGCGACGGGCGACGTCCGCACCGACTTCCAGCTGCTTCTGGTGCTGCTTGCTGGAGTTAGCGTGGCTAAAGTCAATCATCACCTGTTCGCGCTGCTTGCCTTTGAGCAATTCCGCACAGGCACCGTCCACAGAAGTCGCATCGTAGTTCGTGCCCTTGCTACCGCCGCGCAAAATCAAGTGGCAGTCGGGGTTGCCGGCGGTTTGGAAAATCGCCACCTGACCCGTTTGGGTCAGCGACAGGAAGCGGTGCGGATGGCTCGCCGCCATGCAGGCGTCGACCGCGACTTTGATGCCGCCGTCGGTGCCGTTCTTGAAGCCGACTGGGCAAGAAAGGCCGGAGGCCATCTCGCGGTGCAACTGGCTCTCGGTGGTGCGCGCGCCAATCGCGCCCCAACTCACCAAATCCGCCAAGTACTGCGGCGTGAGGATGTCGAGGAACTCCACGCCCGCCGGCATGCCACGGGTATTGAGCGTCAGCAGCAGCTCGCGCGCGGTGCGCAGGCCACGGTCGATCTCGTAGCTGTCGTTGAGGTCGGGGTCATTGATCAAGCCCTTCCAGCCCACCGTGGTGCGGGGTTTTTCAAAATACACACGCATGACGATCAACAGCTCGCCGTCGAGACGCTGGCGCACGGCGGCTAATTTGCCGGCGTAGTCGAGTGCTGCGTCGACGTCATGAATACTGCAAGGGCCGACGATCACCAGCAGACGGTCATCCTCACCGCGCAAGACTTTCTGGATGGCGTTGCGGGTGCTGGCCACGGTGTGGGCCGCCGCATCCAGCAGGGGCAACTCCGCCTGCACTTGTGCCGGAGTAGATACCGGACTAATCGAAGCAATGCGCAGGTTTTCGGTAACAAGTTTCATGACTCAACCAAGTGCTGGGAAGCGGAAGATGGATTGCTATTTTCGCCCATTGCCGCGCAATTGTTTGATGCAAAGAGCGTAGGTCGGCCATCGGCAATCGCTATGGCACGCGGAGCAGATACATTGCACCCACACCTGATTTGAGTGGCTGCCATGCCCCGTCCATCTGCGTTACTGAGTGCCGTTGCGCTGCTGTTTTGCCTCGCAACCCCAACCACAGCCGCTGCGCAATCGACGAGCCCCGTCAACACCAGCACTTTTGCGCGCGCGCACGCCCTGCCTTGGCTAGGCTCGGGCGGAGCGGTGAGCACGCAATTGCAACAGACTTGGGCGGTGCAGGTCGCCAATGAATATGTGGCCAAGAACAACCGCCTGACCTTAGACGCCGAGACGTCGTCCTTACACGCTCAGCTTCGCCTGCCACTGGCGGCAGGCTGGGATTGGGGCCTGCGCTTCAGTGTGCTGAATCAATCTGGTGGGGCGCTGGATCGCAGCATCGAGGGTTGGCACGAGCTATTCGGCTTGAGCAATGGCGGGCGCGAGAAGGTCGCAAAGGATCGCCTGCGCATCCGCGTGCGCGACGGTGAGGAAACCGCCGTGCTGCTGACGCGCAACCAGAACTCGCTGGGCGACCTACAGGCAGAAGTGGGCTGGCAGTTCAAACCCCAGCTCGCCCTGCGGGGGCACTTGCAACTGCCCACGGGAGATGCCGACGATCTCACCGGCGGGCACTGGGGCACTGCGCTCTGGGCCGAGGGCCAAGCGCGCTGGCAGGCGCTGCCATCGACCGGCTTCGACTACAGCGCGGGTCTGAGCCTGACGGAGAAAACCGGCCCACTCGCTGCGCGACAAAAGCCCATGGTGGGCTTCGCCCGCGTCGGCATCCGCCAGCCGTTGTACCAAAGCCTGTACGCAACGTTGCATCTCAGCAGCCACAGCGCGCTGTACGATTACTCCAGCACCCGCCCGCTGAGTGGGCCTGCGGGGGTGTTGAGTATGGGTTTAGGCTTTCGAGCCTTGGGCCAGCAATGGCACTTCGCCATCGACGAAGATTTGCTGATCAATACCGCGCCCGATTTCACGCTCAGACTAAGCGTGCGGATCTAGCGCCGCAGCACCCTCCCTGCGCGCCTAGGGCATAAAAAAAGGCCCCGACTTGCGACGGGGCCTAAGCGGAACGGTCAACCGTCTGGGAAGGACGGTAGGGATGAGTTGCCTTGGGGAGGGCTACAAGACCGTTCCGAAGGGAACGAAAAAAGGGGTTTGGGAGAAACACTCTCAACACTATTAGTATAGCGGATATTGACCAATCGTTTATGCAATTTGCCGACGAGTGGCGAATATCTTGCCGCTGAGCAGCACGCCCTTGCGCTTGCCAACTGCAACCTGAAGCGGTAACCAGTTTTGCCGCAGACTGGCCGACCGGCCCCGGTGCCTCGGGGCTGCCAGTGCCTCACTTGCACACATCTCTTCCTCCTCAAACAAGTACTTTGCAATGCGCTACTGGCTGATGAAAACCGAGCCCGAGACGTTCTCGATTGATGACCTCGCAAGTCGACCCGAGCAAATCGAACCTTGGGACGGCGTCAGAAATTATCAAGCCCGCAACTTTATGCGCGATCAGATGCAGGTGGGCGATACCGTGTTGTTCTACCACTCCAATTGTGAGCCGCCAGCCATCGTCGGCTTAGCCGAGATTGCCTCCGAGGCCTACCCCGACCCGACCCAATTCGACGCCGCGCACCACCACTACGACCCCACTGCCAAGCCCGAGCAGCCGCGCTGGCTGATGGTGGACGTGCGCTACCGCCGCCACCTCAAGCGCCCGCTGAGCTTGGCCGAACTAAAGCGCAACGAGCCGCAACTCGCTGGCTTCCAACTGCTGATGCGCGGCAATCGCTTATCGATCCTGCCGGTGCGCCCTGAGCACTGGGATTACCTAAAAACGCTAGAGGCCGAAGCCGCGCCAAGCCCCTAGCACTCAATCGTTACCTCGCCGCGGTCGTCGCTGTATTGATCCCGCACCGTCAACAGCTGCGGGATGATGGCGAGGAAGTGCCGGACCAGCGTGGGGTCAAAGTGCTTGCCACTTTGGTCTTTGATGTACTGCATCGCCTCGGTGACCGGCCAAGCCTTTTTATAGGGGCGGTCTGAGGTCAGCGCGTCAAAGACATCGCAGAGCGCGACGATGCGCCCCGACAAGGGGATTTCTTCGCCTGCCAACCCGCTGGGATAGCCACTGCCGTCCCACTTTTCGTGGTGGGTGAGGGCGACTACCCGAGCCGTTGCCAGCAAGGGGTCGTCGTGGCGGCCGATGATGCCGGCACCAATCTTGGGGTGCTTGCGCATCTCAGCCCATTCGGCCTCGTCGAGCTTGCCGGTCTTGCGCAGAATGGCGTCGGGCACGCCGATTTTGCCGATGTCGTGCATCGGGGCGGCGGTAAAAATCACCTCCGCAGTTTCCTCCGGCAGGCCCACCGCGAGGCTCAGCAGGCGCGCGTAATGAGACATCCGCAAAACATGGTTGCCGGTGTCATCGTCTTTAAAGTCCGCCGCCCGGCTTAGACGGCGAATAATCTGCGCGCGCGTCTTGGTCAGCTCCTTCGTCCGCTCCTGCACCAAGTGCTCTAAATGCCGCTTTTGGTTGGACAAAGCCAAATGCGTGCGCACGCGGGCAGCGACCACCAAGGGGCTCAAGGGCTTGATGAGGTAGTCCACCGCGCCCGCCTCAAAACCACGGCTTTCATCCTCCGAGGAATACAGGGCGGTGACAAAAATGACTGGGATCGCTTGCGTCACCGGGTCTGACTTCAAGCGTCGGCAGACTTCGTAGCCGTCCATGCCCGGCATGGAAATATCCATCAGGATGAGGTCTGGCCGCACGCCTGAGCCGGCGATGCTGAGCGCATCCTCGCCATTGGTCGCAATCTGTAGGCGGTAGTGCCGCTTGAGGATGCCGCGCAGCACGTCGATGTTTTCTGGCTGGTCGTCGCAAATCAGCAGGGTTTCTTGGGTCGGCGCGGCAGTGTTGGGGGCGTCATTCATGGCAGTTTCTCACGCAGTTTTTCAAGCAATTGTTCGACGGCGATCAATGCCCGCTGGAATTGGTAGCTCGACATCGCTCGGGCGGCGGCGTCGCCTTCGGAAGTCTCCTTCAGCCAAGGCTGCTGCTGGGTGAGCTCACCCCAAGCATCCACCGCGTCGCCGTCGGATTGCCGCAGTTGGGCGGCGATGGCGCTCAGTGCCTCAGCCAGCAGCGCAGCGCTGGCGCGGTCGATGTTTTCAGGCACGCTTGCTGCCGGTGCAGCCGGACGCCGCCGCGTCAGCGGCTCAGGCTCAACGGCGGCTGGCAGGGTCAGCGGCATGGTCGGCACGGGGAGTGTGTCGCCAAAGGGGTTGGCATCGTCTGTCGGCAGACCAAATCGCAGCTCAAAGCTAAAACTGCTGCCGTGGGCGGAGCTGCGTTCGAGGTGGATTGCGCCGCCAAGCTGGGTGACAATTTCTTGACAAATCGCCAAGCCCAAGCCGGTGCCGCCAAAGCGACGGCTGGTCGATGCATCCGCTTGGCTGAAGGCCTTGAACAATTTCTCCTGCGCTTCGGGCGGGATGCCGATACCGGTATCCGACACCGTAAAACGTAGGTGGATGGCATCGCCCACGCGCCCGAGGCTGGCGACGCTGAGCTCCACCGAGCCGGCTTGAGTGAATTTGACGGCATTACTCAGCAAGTTGAGCAGCACTTGGTTGAGCCGCAGCGGGTCGCCGATGAGCTTTTCTGGCAGATCAGCTTGGGTGTGGACGCGCAGCGCCAAGCCCTTGTTGAGTGCCTGATCGGCCACCAACTCGCAGGCACCTTCGAGCACATGGCTGAGCACAAAGGGGAAGGTCTCGAACTGCATCTTCCCGGCTTCGAACTTCGAGAAGTCCAGCACGTCGTTGATCAGCCGCAACTGGCTATTGGCTGCCCGATGAATTTTCTGTAGCCAATCATGCTGCTGCTGATTCAGCGGCGTGTTCAGCGTCAGATCGGCGAGGCCAATCACGGCGTTCATCGGCGTGCGCAGTTCGTGACTCATGCTGGCGAGGAACCTGCCCTTGGCGGCGTTGGCGTCATCCGCCTCGCGCTTGGCCTCCAGCAGGGCTTTTTCCAATTGCTTTTGGGTAGAGACGTCGATGTGGTAGCCGTTCCAGCGCAGGCAGCCATCCACCTCGCCCATGAAGGCTGCGGAGGTGAGGATGTCCACCATGGTGCCGGAGCGCGCGTGGATCACGCGGTATTCGCCGGCAAAGTCCTGGAGCGTGTCCGCGGCGGTGAGGATGATCTTCAGCAAGCCGTCTTGATCGGCGGGGTGAATCAGCTCAAAGGCGTTTTCGATACGCGACATTAAGCGCTGCGAGCTGGTGCCAAACAGCCGCTCGGTACCCTCGCTGATATAGCTGTAGCGGAACACCCCATCGGCATCGCGCTGCAATTGGAACACCGTGCACGGCAGGCTGTCGGTGATCTCGCGCAGCCGCCGCTCGGCCGCTTGCGCCGCTTGGCTGCGCTCTTGGACGCGGACTTCCAGCAGTTGATTAATGTCGCGCAGGCGGCGGTCACGGTCGGTGATGTGCATGCGCATCAGGCGGAAGGCATCGGCCAGCACACCCAGCTCATCCTTGCCGCGATACTCCAAAGGCGCATTCCAGTCACCGGCGGCAGCGGCGTTGACCACGCGGGTGAGCTCCGCCAGCGGTTGGGTAATGCGGCGCGTCACCAGCAGCGCGATGACGGTGGCCCCGATCAAACCCAAGAGCATGATCAGCGCCGTCATGATTTCCCGCGTGCCCATCCCTGCCAGCACGCTGGAATCTTCGACCACGGTGATCAGCTTCCAGTCCGTGCCGACCACCTCGGACTTCGCCAGCCAAGCGCGGCCAAGCCCAGGCCAGCCAATTACCCGCTCGCCACCTTTGGCCAGCACCACGCCATCGCCCAGCAAGTATTTAAGGCGCGCCGAGACCTGCCAATCCGCCACCCGCTTGCCCGCAATTTTGTGGTCGGAGTGGAATACAAACTGACCCTTGCGATTGACCACCGCGAAGTGGCCGACAAAGTGCCCCGTCTCTGCGAGCTTTTCTGCGAGCGTGTCCAGTTTTAGGTCGGTGAAGGCCACACCGTCGAACTGCTGGTTGTCGCGCCGGTAGAACGGCACTGAGTAAGAGACCATCCAGACATTGCCAGACCCCTCATCGAAATAAGGGTCCGACCAGACCGGCCGGCCCAAACGCTGTGGAACACTGAACCACGCATGGCTGCCGTCGGTGCCGTCGTAGGTATAGCTCTCGTCTTGGTAGTAGTAGCGGCCATCATGGTGATTGCCGAAGGCACCGCGCAGGGCGTAGAGGTCCTTGCGGGTGCCGCCGCGGTTGGCGGGCCAAAAGGTGATGCCGGTGCCGTAGATCTCCGCGTTGTCGTCCAAGATGCCAGCCAGCCATTGCCAGTAGTCCGGCGACGGGAGGTCTGGCTGCAAGCTGCCGAGTTGGGCGGTGCGGCGCACCGGGCGCGCCACATTGAGCAGTAGGGTGTCCAGCGCCACTACTTGATCGCGCGTCAGCGCTTGAAACTTGGAATTGAACTCCTGCGCCACCAAGCCCTGCTCGCGGCCAATGAGCGCGACCACGAACGCAAACAACAGCAGTGCCACAGGAAGAATCCCGCCGAAGGCAACGCGTTGGAAGAGATTAAGGCGCACGGATATGGGAGCTTTTTGCCGACAATAGTTCTGACCCGCCCAGACCGTGCAAGCGGCATACCTAGCGACGCCGCTGGCGTAGTCGACACAAAACCTTGCGCCACTATGCCGCTAACAGTCGCGAACACCGGCCACGGCAAAGCGGTTGGCGGCCCCTTCTACTCTTTGCATCAACTCGTCGGCATCCGGACGGAGCAGAAACCCCTCGGTAACCGAGGCTTCAGTCGCGGCTTTCATGCGGCATAAGTAATCCGCGTGGCTGCCGTAGCGGGCGGCAATCTCGGCGTCGGTGAAGGGGATGGTGATGCCACCCAGGTTGCAGTCGGCGGATCGGTATCTGGCAATGGGCGCGACCATCGGTGGCAAGCGAATACCGCCCAGCGCGTTGCCGTCGGCATCGCGCGCCAGCGCCCCGGCAGCGGTGAAGCTGTAGCGCGGGCCCTGTGGCGGGGCTGCTCCGGTGCGCGCCCAGCGGTTGAGCCAGTCAATGGCCGACATCACCAGATAGCGGACCGGAAACTGCGCGCCTTCGACCACACAGAGCAATTGCCCCGCTTCGATTTGCTCGCCGAAATTGGCGGCCTTGGCGTGCAGGGTCGCGTCCGATGAGGCAGGTGTCTGCGCAGCACCCGCAGTGCGGGGAGCTTGGGCGTCAATCTGGTGCACGCCGATCCAATACTCTTGGTGCGATGCCCCCGCAGCCTCCCAAAGCCGGTAATTGTTACGGACGTTGGGCGCAGCCGGCGAGGCTTCGCGCTCGCTCAGGAGTTGAATCGTCGGCACCAGAGGGTCTGCGGCGTACTGCTTATTGCCTTGCGCGTCGGCGTGCACGAGGAAAGCGTCGATTATTCCGGCGTCGGCTTGTACGGTGTTGAGGTAGGTATGCATGCGCTGCCCAGATTGGCTCTGCCCCACCGCAATAATTTTCTCCACCCGCAAGCCGCCCATGGGGTCGATACCACTGGGGCTTTTAAACTCCCTCGCGATTTGACTGAACATGTCGAAGGAGTAGTCGTCACCGGGATGATTGATTGCCGCATAACGCACTGGGTCCCAAGTTTTTGGCGTCAGCGGCGTGCAGCAGAGCCCCGCAGCCTGCGCACTGACGTGCACATAGGCGTAGCCATCGCGATGGAATAGTTGGTGGGCGGAGATGATGTCCACCGCGTTTTCGAACTGCGCCGAGACGTTTACCCACTCCAGCACGACCGTGCCGTTAAATGCCGCTGCATCCGCTGGACGGCGGACGATGAAACGGGTGGTGTAGTCGGCCTGCGTGGTGGGGCTGGTGTAGGTGTTGGCGCGGCCAGAGATGAAGTATTCCTCCTCGACATAGCCAATATCACTCAGCCGATAGGGGGTATCCCAGAGCGCAAAACCTTTGACGCCCGCCGTGCCGATTGGACCAGTGACCCGTGCCGACGCTACGTTACCCATGCCACCCGACGAGCTGCCAGCACCAGAGGAACTACCGCTGCGTGGGTCGATGCGGCCTGAACTATCGCCACACGCACACAGGCACAGCACCAAGGCCGCCGCCAGCCATCGGAACCCAAGCCTTCTAACCATGCCCGCCCCCGTCGCTGATTTTTTAGGCAAGCAGTGTGCGCTGCTGGGGCAGCTCGGCATGCTCAAAACGGGCTAGGGCGAAAATCCCTAAGTTCCTGCGGCGGTCTGATCGTGGCAGGCGAGGCATGCCTCGCCCCTACCAGCAACCGGGCCAGAAACCCCTACCTCAGCATTAAATACTCCTTGGGAGGAGCGAGGCACGCCTCGTCCCCATCAGCGTCTAGGCCAAAAGCCTCTAACTCCACATCCCTTGCGCATTTGTAGGGGCGAGGCATGCCTCGCCCGCGTCAGCGCCTAGG
>CAZHTI010000027.1:22559-29539 GCA_964535755.1 uncultured Salinisphaerales bacterium
TCAACACGCGCTAGCCGCACCTCAGACGTGAACGCCGCCCGCCACCGAAGGCTTAGCGGCCTAGCCGCAAACGTACGCCGATCAGGACATTGCGGCCCGCGATGGGGGCGACGTCCTTCAAGAACGAAGTGTGCCGACGGCCTTCGTCATCCAACAGGTTGCGGCCGCGCAGGTAGATGTCCGCAATGGTGCTACCGACGCGTTGGCGGTAGTTGACGCCGGCGGAGAGCAGGTTGTAGCCGTCGGTAGGCGTTTCTAGCTCCGCCACGCGAGTCTGCTCCAGCACTCGGGTGAAGTTGAGGTGCGTGCTCCACCCGCCGTAGCTGGAGTGCAGACCGCCGCCGATGCGCGGCGGGCTGATGCGCGGCAGATCACCGCCGCCGTCGACCTTGCCCCAAACCTGATCGGCGAACCCGTTCACCGTCAGCTTGTGCGGGCCGGTGAGCACGCGGAAGCTGCCCTCTAATTCATAGCCGTAAAAGCGCGCATCAGCACGCTGGTAGTCGAGCAACAGCAGGCTCTCGTCGGCGCCCGGGCCGCCGATGAACGCCCCTTCTTCGTCGACGAAATCTGCTTCGCCGTCGGGGGTGCAGGCTGCGTCGGAATCCGCATCGAGGTTGCAATCCACGCTCTGGGTGTAGATGTAGTCCCTACTGTCTTGAAGGAAGCCAGTGACGCTCCAGCGCAAGCGGCCTAAGTGTTTATCGAGGTTGAACTCGAAGTTGTGAACCGTCTCGTTGCCAAAGTCATTGTTGCCGCGCTCGAAGGTTGCAGTCGCCAAATGCGGGCCGAAGGCAAATAGCTCTTCGGCCGCCGGTGCGCGTTGGCTGCGGCTGGCGGTCAAGCGCAGGTGGTGCGCGGGCGAGAGCGTGATGAGCGTGCCCAGCGACAGACTCACCGGGTTGTGGCTGCGGGCGCGCAGACCCGAGCTGGCATCTGGGTCCTTACGGCTATGTTCGACGCGCAGGCCGCCCTCCCATTGCACTGCGCCGAAGGTTTTTTCTTCAACGACGAACAAGGCGATTTGCTCGCTCTTACTGGGCGGCACAAAGGCTTCCTCACCGATGGCCTCAAAGTCACGACGATCAGCCTGCAAGCCGACCACACCGCGCCAGCCGTTGAGGATGGGCAAGTGCTCGGCTTCCGCCCGCAATTGCTGCTCTTGGTTCTTGAAGACCGTGCCGGCCTCGCCCGGCGCTTCAAACTCGGTGTGCTCGTAGTCGGCGGCGGCAAAGCGCAGCGACAGGCGCGAGAACCCGGCCAGAGGAATCGTGCGCTGGGCTTTGAGGTCGAAGCGTTGGTGTTCGAGATCAATAAAGGCTGCTTCTTCGCTAGGTAGCCCGTAGGTGGTATCGAATTGGCTGACCGCTGCACTGAGATTGCCCCAAGCGCTCACGCGCGCGACCGATACCGCACCACTGCGCGTCTCAACCTCAGAGTTGCCAATCTTGCCATCGGCCCCACTCACGCCATCGCTGTTGGCGTTGCCGGGGATGTCCACCAGGCCCGCGTCACGGCCGGAGTAATCGGCATGCAATTGATACGCGCCGACGCCGTAGCCCACTTCCGCGCGCAGATTGCGGTCGTTGGCGTTGTCGCCGTATTCGAAGCCGAGTTCGCCGCTCAGGCCGGGGGTGACTTTCTCCGGCAGTCGGCTATCAACCACATTGACCACACCTGCGGAAGCGGCAGAGCCGTAGATCAGCGTCGCCGGGCCTTTGAAGATTTCCACCTGCTCGGCGTGGGCAGGGTCGAGTGCCACCGCGTGGTCGCTGGAGACGGTCGCGGCGTCCATGCTCGGCAAGCCGTTCTCAAGTATCAGCACGCGCGCACCGGCTTGGCCACGGATCACTGGGCGGCCCACACCCGGTCCAAAATCACTGCTGGCAACCCCTGCATGCGCCTCCAAAAGCTCGCCCAGATTCGCCTTAGGCTGCTGCGCTAGCTCCGGCCCCTGCACGACATGCACGGGCTGCACCAGATCGTCGGCATCTCGCTTGAACGCACCCGCCTGCACGGTGATCTGCTCCAGCACCACAGCCTCGACCGGCGCAGAGGCATCTGCGGCGTGGGCGCTTTGGGGCATGACGACGACCGCTGCCGCGACTGCGAGCATCGAGGGCTTAACGAAAGATTGCTGCGTGCGCAGAGTCATGGGAACGTCACCGGGCGGTTAATGTTATATCGTAACACTATCACTCCAACCCGCTGACCAGCAATGCTCAGCCCCGCTCTGACGTGAAGGAGTACACGCAGCAGCATGCGTTCAAAGCCGGTTCACGCGCGGCGCGTACAAAGTCGGCTCCACCTCTTACCCATCGAAAGGAATCACCATGAATACCGACCTCAACGCCAAAAAAGCCGTTGACGCCACCCTAGGCGAAGGCAGTGCCGACCGCCTACAAGGCAAGGCAAACGAACTCATTGGCAAGGCCAAAACGGCTGCCGGCGACTTAGTGGGCAACGACAAACTCAGCGCCGAAGGCCATGCGCAATCCGGCGAAGGTGCGGCACAAGGACTGCTCGGCAAGGCCAAGGGTTTGTTTGCAAGCGCCTCCGAGAAGTTGGAAGACGCTGCCGAAGCCCTGAAAGAAAAAGGCCAAGAAGCGCTGAAGACCGCAGAAACCCTCTACGACGAAGCTAAGGAAAAAGCTGAAGTGCTCGCCCATGACGCCAAAGAAAAGGCCGAAGACCTGCTCGACGATGCCAAGGCCAAGGCCAGCAGCGTGATGGACGAAGTGAAGGCTAAGGTCGCAGACGCCAAAGACAGCGTCAGCAGCAAGACCAAGCACTAAGGCAATGGCCTAGCTCAAAACCGCTGCCCTAAACGGCAGCGGCGCGAGGCTTGGACAAAAAAATGGCCCCAATCGGGGCCATTTTTTTTGGGCGGATGTCCGCAGCCGTGGCGACCGCCAGCCCAACCGCGCAAGCGCCTTAGCCTTTGTAGGCTTTGATGCCTTCGGTGATTTCATTGCGGGCCGCTTCGGCACCGCGCCAGCCAGAAATCTTCACCCACTTGCCTTTCTCCAGCGCCTTGTAGCTGCTGTAGAAGTGGTGGATTTCGTTCTTGATGCGCTCGGGCACATCGGCCAGATCTTGCAGATTGGGGTAGGCACCGTTGCTGACCTTATCGACTGGCACGGCCAGCAGCTTGGCGTCGGTGCCCTTCTCGTCTTCGGTATCGAGCACTGCGACTGCACGGCACTTAATGATGCTGCCAGCAACCACTGGGTGCGGGGTCATCACCAGCACGTCGACGGGGTCACCGTCACCGGCCAAAGTCTTGGGGATAAAGCCGTAGTTGGCGGGGTAGCTCATCGCCACGTTCATGAAGCGATCGACCATCAACAGGCCGGTGTCTTTATCCACTTCGTACTTCACGGGCGGGCCGTAGGCAGGGATTTCGATGACGACGTAAAACTCGTTCGGCGCTTTATCGCCGGGGCCTAAGGCTTCAAGTCCCATGGGTTGCTCTCTTGTCAGGGGTGGGTTGGGGAAATCGGCGGGCATTATAACGGCGGCTTCGTTGACGCTTTCGCACTGCGGCGGCTACCTTAACCGGCCTTGAGCGCGTTCTTGGCTAAGCTACCGCGCCTGCCAACTGTCATAAAAAGAGGATATGGACCCCACCATGAGAATCATCCTGCTCGGCGCACCCGGCTCAGGCAAAGGTACGCAAGGCGACAAGCTGGCGGCAAAGTTTGGCATCCCCAAAATTTCCACCGGCGACGCCCTGCGCGCCGCAGTAAAGGCCGGCACAGAGTTGGGCAAGCAAGCCAAGGCGACGATGGACGCAGGCCAACTGGTCGCCAATGACTTGGTGATTGGCATTGTCGAAGAGCGTCTCAAAGAGCCGGACGCCCAGAAAGGCTTCATTCTCGATGGCTTCCCGCGCAACACCGCGCAAGCCGAGGTTCTGGACGGCATGCTGCAAAAAATGAGCGCCGCGCCCATGGGTGCAGCCGTGCATTTGCATGTGGATGACGAGGAGATCGTCAAACGCTTGCTGGCGCGCGCCGTCAAAGAGGGCCGCGCCGACGATAAAGAGGACGTCATCCGCCACCGGATCGCCGTGTACAACGCCGAGACCGCGCCGCTCATCCACTACTACGGCAAGCAAGGCAAGCTGAAAACCGTGGAAGGCGTCGGTGAGTTGGAAGAGGTGTTCGGGCGTATCGTCGCCGCGCTCTAGGGCGCGAGGGCCTTAATTTAAAGTCGGTTCTGGCCTGCCACGGCCCTAGGCTGGCGCAGCCTTTAGGCAAAAAAACGCCCAACCGTGCCGTCCCGCATCGGTTGGGCTTGCCTCCCCTTGCTGCGTGTTCTGGTAGGGCATCAGCCCCTAATTTGCGCTGCCGATCTTCGTCGGCTGCGCAGACCTATGCCATTGGTTTCACAGAGCTTTCAGCGCGCCGAGGCTGGGCGAGAAGAAGTATTCGCCGCCCTTGAGCCGCACATGGCTGGGGAAAGGGCAAGCCCTGCCGCTACCATCCTCAACGCGGCCCGGCGCGTCCCACTCGCGCGGTAACACCTGGCTGGTCGCTGACGGTATGCCTTGGCCGATGATGGGATCGAGGCCAGAGTTGGGGGCCGGGAACTCTGGGTTATTGGCCCAATGCCGCTGCATGACGTGAAACTGCTCGGCAATGCTGCGGTTGTAGGCCATAAACAATAGGCCGACGCCGTCCTCGGGCAGTAGCGGCGCTAGGCGGCTCTCAAACTGCGCCGCTGGTACGGTCGGCAATTGGCTGGGGTGGACAAGGCGCTTGATGTCCTCATACGGAATGCCACGACGCGGCATTGTCACCTCGCGCTCGCTGAGGGTCTCTGTGCGCGGATTGGTTTTGCGGATGTGCCCGTGGAAGGGGCAGCGCTGGTTATCGTCGCGCTGGTAATTGAAGTCATTGCGAACGCTGCCGGTTTGCGCATGGGGCGACTGCGTGATGGCGGTGCCCCCCTCAAAGCGGCCTACCAGCAAAGCTCCGGCGCGCTCGGCGTCCTCGTCCTTTAAGCCCAAATGCTGCACCAATTCCAGTTCTGCACGCTTAAAGGCGCGGACGTTTTGCTCCAACTTGCGGAATACGAGGTAGCTACCAAACTGAGCTTCCGAGTGCCCACCGGCGGGGTCGGGCACCAAAGCGGTGCTGAGCGGGAAGGCGGGGTTCCAGCCGTCAATGCCTTTCTCAGCCTCTGCCTGTAGGTCTTCCGCCAGCATCAGTGGCTGGCTGCGGCCATCCACATAGCCAAAGTGCTCGATGCCCTCGCCCACGCTGTTATGCAGGGCGCAGCCGACCTGCCGGTGCGTCAAGGTGCAACCGTGGGCGTGCAGTAACTCGATAAATTCCACCACAGCGCTGTTGAGCGAGGATTCCTTGTCATCCGCCACCAACAAGACCGCGTGGGGTGCCAAGGTGAAGCCCGGCTCCCAAGCTGGGCTGCCAGTGCCTGGGGCGTGCCGCCGCTCGTCCTCGGCCATCCCCGCCAAAAAATGCTCATCTTGCGGCTTAAGGGTATTGGCACCGACCGCGTCGTAGCCCTTGGCACTGAGCGCCAGATGCACAAACAAGCCGCCGGGTATGCCTTTTTGCTTGTAGCGCTCGGCATCTTGCAGTTGCCGATAGGCCGAACTGATGTGGTCTTGCGCCAAACTGCGGAGCAGGCGACGGCCCTGCGCTGGCCCGTTGGCGAGCTCCGAGAACCTGAAGAACAGCAGTTGCACATGGCCCCGCCCGTGTCCTTTGAGGATATTGCCTTGCAGGGACTGCAACATCTGCACCTCGGGCCAGGAGGCGGACTTCCACGATAGGGGTTGATTGAGATTAACGGTCATTGGCGGATTCGCTTTAGAGAGCGACCAAAGCCATGCCCATAGCGGCTTCGGTCAGGGGCTCAGCGATCCTCTGCCTGCATCGTCAACAAGTCTTATCGGACTTCTCACCGTTTCCGGATACTTTCAGCGGTGGCCTCGTGGTTTGGGCCAAAAGCCCAGAAGAAATCTTCACGGAATTCCCACCAAGGCCATAGCTCCGTTGTTTTTACGGGCTTTTCCGCCGACTAGGGCTTGGGGTAGTTAAACGGCAGCGGTGCCATCTGCGCTTGAATGCGCGCGGCGCGGCGTTGCACATAAGGCCCGGGTTTACCCACCGACCAGCGCTTGGGCGAGGGCAGCACGGCGGCCATCAATGCGGCCTCGCGCGCGCTCAAGCGGGCAGCAGGCTTGCCGAAGTAACGGAGTGCGGCCGCCTCAGCACCATAGGTTTGGTCGCCGAACTCCACGACGTTGAGATAGACCTCCAAGATTCTCTGCTTCGGCCAGAGCAGTTCGATCCAAATCGTGCAATAGGCCTCCAAGCCCTTGCGCAGATAGGAGCGGCCTGACCACAGGAATAAGTTCTTCGCCAATTGCTGGCTGATGGTGCTGCCGCCGCGCACCTTCTTCTTGACGCGGTTATGGGCGAAGGCCTTGCGCATGGCTTCTAGGTCGAAGCCCGAGTGCTCAAAGAAGCGTTGATCCTCTGCGGCGATGACCGCTTGGGCGAGCTTGGGCGAGATGCGCTCCAAGGGTTCCCAATCGCGCACGAAGCGCGGTCGAGGTTTGTCGTCCATGAGTGCGGCGACGCGGCTATTCACCATGAAGGTGGTTTGCACCACCGGCAGCCAGCGGAAGGGCAGCAGCAACAGCCCTGGCAGCAGGGCCAAAAGCAGCAGAATCAAAAAAATGCGTGCGCGCCAACGCTTCGGCCACAGGGCTTTAAGGCCGCCGCCTAAGCGCCCGAACCAGCGTCGCCGACGCTTAGGCCGTGCGCTGATGTGGTGCTCGCGCCGCGACATCAACGCGACTCTGGGCATGCAGTGCCGCCGGATTCAGGCAGATGCTCTTGCATGGGCTCGCACGCACCAGCGGCGGCAAAGACAGCGGGCATAGTCGCATCCGGTAGAAAAGGCCTATTAGCCTAACCAGTGAACGGCTTCCGGCATACTTC
>CAZHTI010000028.1:0-13981 GCA_964535755.1 uncultured Salinisphaerales bacterium
AATCACCGTGCTGCCCATATTGAAGCGGCCCATTTCTGCGCCTTTTTCTAGCGTCACGGTGCCGTCGGCGGTTTCGATGCGGGGTGGGCCTTGGCGGACGTGCGGTGGGGAGATTTCGCCGGCCCAGACGGTTTCCATGCTGCCGACGAACAGCGCGCCGACGAGCACCATGGCGACTGGGCCGATGTCGGTATCAAACAGGGCGACGACGCGCTCGTTCTTAGCGAAGACGCCGGGCAGGGCGCGGGCGGTGGCGTGGTTGACGGAGAACAAGCGCCCTGGCACGTAGGCCCATTCGCGCAGCGTGCCGGTGAGCGGCATGTGGATGCGGTGGTAGTTGTAGGGGGCCAAGTAGATGGTGATGAACTGCCCGCCTGCGAACTCAGCGGCCCAGTCGGCGCGGCCAGCCAGCAGGGTTTGGGCGGAGTAAGTGTGGCCTTTGGCTTGGATCAGCTCGCCGCTGTGGATATCACCAAACTGGCTGATGGTGCCGTCCACGGGCGAGACAAAAGCCTCTGCTGCTGCATCCACCGGACGGGCGCCGGGCTTCAAAGCACGGGTGAAGAAATCGTTAAAGCTCTTGAACTGCGCGACGTCCTGAACAAGGTATTCGTCGAGCGAGATGTTGAAACCCTTCATGAAGTTGCGGATGAAGGCGTTTTTGAACCAAGGGGTTTCGATGCGGCTTAAGGCGTGCATCTGGTTGGAGAGCCCACGCGTGGGCAGCGCCTGCTGGATGGCGGCGAAGGATTGGTCACCTAGGGAGGCGTCGGTCATGCGTTTTTCTTCAGTACGGTGGTGAGGTCGTCCGCCAACATTTGCAGTTGGTGCGGCGCGGTGAAGTAGGCCTGCACTTGCCCTTGTGGGTTGAGCAAGATGAGGGCCGTGGAGTGGTCCATGGTGTAGGTGGCGGGGGTTTCGCCGGGGACTTTCACGTAGGCAAAGCCCATCGCCATGGCGAGTTTGTCGAGCTCTTGGTTAGGCCCAGTCGCAGCTTTGAAGTTGGCGTCAAAGTAGTTGACGTAACTCTTGAGCCGCTCCGGCGTGTCGCGCTCGGGGTCTATCGACAAAAACAGCACCTGCAGCGGTGCTGCATTGCTCGGCAGCTTTTTGGCGACTGCCTTGAGCATCGTCAGCGTCGCAGGGCAGATGTCTGGGCAGCTGGTGAAGCCGGTGAACATCAGCGTGTAGTGGCCTGCAAGGTCTTGATTGGTAAAGGCTTTGCCGTCGGCGCCGGTGAGCGCGAACGCGGGCAGGGCTCTTGGGGTTTCGAGCAGGGTGCCGTTTTGTAGGGCGATGGTCTTGGGCAGGTTGAGCAAAAGGCTCAGGCTCAAGCCAAGTGCGGCGGCAATCGCGGCAACTAAGCCGAGCACCAGTTTGCGGGGCATGGGTGGGTAGGTCGGCGGGTGGGGGCTCGGCGATAATAGCGGACGCTCCCGCTTTGTACCCTCGCCATGCTGCCGAAGAAGCTCACCACAATCCGCGATTTCATCCGCTTTGGTGCGAGCGAATTTGCCCGCAAAGGCTTGGTGTTTGGCCACGGCACTGACAACGCGCTGGATGAGGCCTTCCACTTGGTGCTGTGGGCGCTGAAGCTGCCTGCCGACCTGCCTGCCGTGTACATGGAGGCGACCCTCACACCCGCCGAGCGCAAGGAGGTTTGGGAGCTACTGTCAGCGCGCATCGAGCAGCGCCGCCCCTTGGCCTATGTGATGGGCGAGATTCAATTCTGCGGCCTGCCGTTTAATGTCGATGAGCGCGTACTGATTCCGCGCAGCCCGATTGCGGAGTTGATCGAAACCGAGTTCTCGCCCTACCTGACGCAAACGCCCAAGCGCATTTTGGATTTGTGCACCGGCTCGGGCTGCATTGGCATTGCCTGTGCGGCGGCCTTCCCGATGGCGCAGGTGGAGCTGGCGGATTTGTCTTTGGATGCTCTCGATGTCGCGCGCGGTAACGTCGCCAAGCACGACTGCGGCGCACAGGTGAAGGTGATCCGTAGCGATCTCTTCAGCGCGCTGCGCCGCCGCAAATACGGGCTCATCGTCACCAACCCGCCCTATGTGCCGACCGCCGAGGTGGACGCCTTAGCGCCTGAGTTCCGCCACGAGCCGCGCATGGCGCTGGAGGCCGGTGCCGATGGCATGAGCTTGGTCGAGCGCATCCTGCGGGAGGCACCCGAGCACCTGACCGAGCAGGGGGTTTTGGTCTGCGAGATTGGCGGCTCGCGTGCGGAGTTCGAGGCGCGCTTCCCCGCGCTACCTGCCGCATGGCCGGAGTTCGCACGCGGCGGCGACGGCGTCTTCGTCATCAATCGCAGCGATTTGTTGCAGTGGCTACACACTTTTTAAGGCACACACCGCATGTCTGGGAATAGCTTCGGCACCCTGTTTACCGTCACCACTTTTGGCGAGAGCCACGGTGCTGCTATCGGCTGCATCATCGACGGCTGCCCGCCGGGCATGGCCTTATCGGAGGCAGACATCCAGCCCGACCTCGACCGCCGCAAGCCGGGCACTAGCCAGTTCGTTACCCAGCGCAAAGAAGCGGACTTGGTGAAGATTCTGAGCGGCGTATTCCAAGGCCAGACCACCGGCACGCCGATTGCGCTGGTCATTGAGAACACCGACCAGCGCAGCTACGACTACGCCAAGATCGTCGACGTCTTCCGCCCCAACCACGCCGACTACGCCTACATCCAAAAGTACGGCCTGCGCGACCATCGCGGCGGTGGCCGCAGCAGTGCGCGGGAGACCGCCGCACGGGTCGCCGCAGGTGCCGTCGCTAAGAAGTGGCTGTTCGAGCGCTTCGGCATCGTCATTCGCGGCTGCTTGACGCAGATGGGGCCGATCAAAGTGGCGGTCAAGGATTGGGACGTGGTCAATGCCAACCCCTTCTTTGCCGCCGACGCCGACGCAGTGCCGGCGCTGGAGGCGCTGATCACCGAATTGCGCCGTGCCGGTGACAGCTGCGGGGCCATCCTGCAGGTCGAGGCCAGAGGCGTGCCGCCGGGTTGGGGCGAGCCGGTGTTCGACCGCCTAGACGCCGACATTGCCCATGCCTTGATGGGTATCAATGCGGTCAAGGGTGTGGAGGTCGGCGACGGCTTTGACGTCGTTAACCAGCGCGGCTCTGAGCACCGCGATGAGCTCACACCGGACGGCTATCTGGCTAATCATTCCGGTGGGGTCGCGGGTGGGATTTCGACCGGCCAGACCATCACTGCGCGCCTCGCCATCAAGCCGACCAGCAGCATCCAAATCCCCGGCAAGACCATCAACAGCGCCGGCGAGGCGACCGAAATGCGCACCACCGGCCGCCACGACCCCTGCGTTGGCGTGCGGGCGACGCCCATTGCGGAGGCGATGCTGGCCTTGGTGCTGATCGACCACGCGCTGCGCCAACGCGGCCAGAACGGGGATGTCGTTCCCGCAACTCCGCGCATCGGCCCTGAGATTTAGTCCTTGGCCGTGAGCCGCAGCGGTGTGGCGTTCGCCGTCGCCGCCTGCGCGCTCTGGGGCTTTGCCTTTGTCGGGCCGCTGCTGCTGGCGAGTGTTGCCCCCACAGTCATCGCCGCAGGCCGCTACGCCGCTTATGGCTTGATGTCGCTGGCCTTGCTCGCGCTGCTGGGCGGGCTGCGGCAATCGATTGCGGTGTGGGGGCAGGCGCTGTTTTTGAGCTTGATCGGCATGGTGCTCTACTTCGTCGCACTCTCTGCGGCGCTGCATCAAGCGGGTGTGGTGGTGCCCACGCTGATCATCGGCATGCTGCCGATCACCATTCCGCTCGCGGCCTGCGCGCTCAGCCGCAGCACCCCCAGCCGTGCGCAATGCTTGGGCTTTGCGCTGACCCTGCTCGGCAACTGGCTGGCGCGGCCCGAGGGCCCCACCGGCAGCGGCAGCGGGCTGTTTTGGGGCACGCTGCTGGCGGTGTTCTCGCTGCTGATTTGGACGCTCTACGCCCTAGTCAATGCGCATTGCCTGCGGCGGCAGGGTGCGGCGGTGACTGCCTCGCAGTGGAGTGCGATGCAGGGGGTCGCCTGCTTGCCGTTCGTATTGCCCTTGCTGGGGATTGGTGGCGGCCTGCCGGACGGTGAGGCGTTCCACCGCTGGCTGCTGATCAGCCTCGTCCTCGGCGTGGTCTGCTCGTGGTGGGCGAATGGTTTGTGGAATGCCGCCAGCACGCGCCTGAGCCACGCGCAAATCGGCCCCTTGATCGTGGTGGAGACGCTGGCGGGTTTGGTCTATGGCCGCATCTGGGCCGGCACGCCTTGGGACGCTTGGGTGTGGGTGGGTGCCGGGATCTTGGTGCTGGGGGTCGTGGTGGCGGAAGCAGCACCCAGCACTGCAAGAGCCAGCAAGGTCGCGGCGGCGGAGTAGTTCGCCGCCCGCGCTGCCTCCTACCTCGGCCTAGTTGCAGCCACGGCGCATGTCCTCGCAGACCGCCATCTGGCCGTTGCGCAGCGGGAATTTGCGCGCCGAGAGGTAGTAGTAGCTGAGCTTGGGGGCTTGGCTGGCATCGTCGAGCAAGCGGGCCTCGGCGCTATCAAAGCCGATTTCGCCAGCGGTTTTCAGCCAGCGGTCGAACCAAGCCACCGTGTAGTACTCGGTCAGCGCATTGCCCCAGCCGTTGCGGCAGCTGCCGCTGGCTGGGTCGGGGCACCAACTGGTGGCCGGGAAGGTGGGCAGCAGCGAGAACTCGTAATGGGTGCCGCCGCGGATGGTCATCTCCACCGCAGGCACGCCGGCATCGCGCCAGTAGCGGTAGTTGGCGCTGGTCTTGAGTGGGTCCGGCGGCATGGTGAAGGGCTGTGGGCTCAGCCCGTATTCGCCATTGATGCCTAGTACCGGAAACTGCGCGACCACCGTGGGCGGCGGGGTGCCCGGTGGGTTGGCGTCGATGGTATTGCCTCCGGCATTGCCCGCAGATGGGCTGGCTGGGCTGAACAGGCCATCCCAAGCCACCACGGCATCGACTGGATTGCTGCTATCCAACTTGCCCGGCCAAGCATCAGCCCCGGTGGCACCGTAGCTCTGCACCACACTCACGCCAATCCCGCCCAAGCTGTGGCCGGCGATGCCTAGGCGCGAGCGGTCTATCGATGCCACGGCGGGGTTGAAGTTGGTGACGGTGGTGGGATAAGTGCCCGCGCAGGTGGTGTTGTGCGGGTAGGGCGCGGCGGCAGTGGAGCGGAAGAAGTCGATGGCATTGACCAAGCCAGTCCAAAACACGGATTGCCCGGCATTGCTGCCTTGCTCGCCGGTGGGGGTTTGTTGATCACTGCGGCCTTGGCCGCGTGGGTCGAAGCTCATCACCACATAGCCTTGGCGCACCAAGGCTTGCGCGGCCCACCAATAGACGGTTTCTGGCGCTTGCACCGAGCCGTTTTGAATGACGACGCCGGGGAAGGGGCCGGTGCCCGCTTTGGGCACCCAGATGCGGCCCGAGAGCCGCGCGCAGCCATCGTCATAAAACACCACCGGGGTGACGGTGGCGGTGTCGGTGTAGAACTGCCCGTCGGTGCTCGGTGCAGCAGCGGCATAGCGGAAGGGGTCGCCCACGCATTGCTGGCCCCAACTCGCGCACAGTGGGGTGACGGGCGTGTTGCCGCTTTGCGGGAACAACCAGCTCGGATCAGCCAGATTGCGGGCGGTGAACTCGGCGATATTGGCGCTGGACTGGGTCTGCCAGCGCTGGGCAAAGGCGGGCAGCGCGGCCTCGGCTGGGGCCTCACCCGTGCGGGCGAAGTTCTCCTGCTCGCAGGCCGTCCACTCGGCGGACGGGAAGGGGTGGTCGCCGCAGTCGGCCTGCGGGCTGGGGCCGCCGGAGCCCGACGAGCTACCGCCGCCGCTGCTGGAACTCGCGCCCACGGACTTGCCGACACCGCCCCCGGAATCGCCACAGGCGGCAAGTGCTGCGCCCAACAGCAGCGCCAGAAGTAGTCGAGACAGCGGGCGCAGGGGCGATGGCGACATGGCGGGTCCAGTGGTGAAAAGCGTGGGCGGGCGTTATAGCGAGCACTCACCCTGCCTGTCTGTAGCAAGTTTGGCTCTGCGGGCCGAGCGCTGAGTTGGGGCCAATAAAAAACCCTGCCGAGGCAGGGTTTTTTTAGCCGTCACTAGCGATGGCAATACGGCTCACTAGCCGCCGTCCAAGCCTTCGCTTTGAGCGACCGCTGCCAGTGCTGCGGCGACGGAAGCAGGCAGAACCGAGTCATTGCTGACCGGCTCAGACTTGGGCTCGGCTGAGGTGCTCTCTGCCGCCGTAGCAGCCTCTGCTACCGGAGCAGCATCCGCTGCCGCTGAGCGCGCTGGGCGTGAGGAACGGCGAGGGCCATCGCTACCCATGCCGTGGCCGCTCTCGCGGCCATCGCCCGAGGTAATCAGGCGCGGCAGAAAGTCACTAGGAGGTGCGGGAGGGGCAGCTGCCAGAGATTCCGGCGTCACTGCCTGCACGCTGGGCGAACCACCGCCAGAGACGATCAGCCGCGGCATGAAGCTGCCACCGGTGGAAGGCATCGGCGATGACTCTGCAACCACGGCGGGTGCAGGCTCGCCACCGGCTGCGGAGACGATCAAGCGCGGCGCGTAAGCACCCTTGACCTCATCCGCACGGGCGACGATGGCCGCACCGGCGCCGGGGCTCGCACTGGCATCGACGGCTTCAGCGCGCGGCGGACGGCTGCGGCTTGGGCGGGCGGACTCTGCTGCGCTCTCGGTAGCGGCGGCAGGCTGGGCGACCGCTGCGCTCGGCTCGCTGACGACTGCTTCCGACGCAGGTGCTGGTGCAACTGGCGCGACAAACGCGGCAGCCGCAGGCAGTGCAGCGGCAGCAATCACCGGCGACACCATCGGTGCTGCGACGGGTGCGGCGGCTGGTGCCTCAGCGCTGGCTGGGCGTGCTTCTGGCGCGTAGGTATCCGGGGCATCGTCGCCGTCCTGAGCCTCATTGCCAGCGGCATCACCTGCGGCTTCCATTGGGCCACGGTCACCACGCTCGCGGCGGCGGCGGTTGCGGCGTCCACGCAGGCTGCGACCGCCTGCGGGGAAGTCGCGCTCGCCCTTATCGCCAGTGGCTTCGGGGTTGGTGGCTTCTGCTGCGCTGCCTTCCAATGCTTCGGCAAAGCTCGGCTCGGCGGTGGCGACCGGCGCTGCGGTGGGCGTGCCGGAGAGCAAGCCGGGCATAAAGGGCCGCTCGTCTGCCGGTGCGGCAGGGAAGGCGGCGGCTGGGCTCGCAGCCACGCTGGTTGCAGCGACTACCGCGCTTGCGGCAGCGGCATCGGCTGAGACTGGGCGCGGTGGGCGGCCACCATCACGCGGCGGACGGCCTCCCTCCTGCGCGGGGCGTGGGGCCTCGGTGCTGGCATCGCGGGTGGGGCGGCCTTCGCCTGCCTCGCGCGGCGGGCGGCCACCATCACGCGGCGGGCGACCACCCTCTGGCGCGGGGCGATTGGGCTCTTGGGCCGGGCGCGGGGCGTTGCCGTTAGGCGCTTGCTGGCCACGATTGCCCTGCGCCTCGTTCGGGTTGCGCGCTGGGCGGCCCTCGTTCGCGTTGGGGCCGCGCGGCACTTGACCATCACGGCGCGGCTGCTGGTTGCCGGCTGCGGCTGGGTTGCCTTGGCCGTTGCGATTGCCCTGTTGTGGGTTTTGACCACCGCGCTGGTCGCGGCCATCACGGCCATCACGATTGGGGCGGTTGCCATCACGGCGTTGCTCGTCGCGGCGACCATCTTTGCCATTGCGGTCCTGCGGCTTGCCGTCGCGGCTCTGCTGCTTGGGGTCGGCCTTGGCTTCGATGGTCTTGCCGGCGATCAAAGGCTTAGGGCCAAAGCCGAAGACATAGGCCAAGCGCGCCCAGAAGCTGTCCTTGGTGGTCACCACCGGCTGCATGACGGCCACGGTGGCAACCGGCATCGGCGCGGCCACGGGGGCAGGCGGGGCCACCGGCGGCGGTGCGGAGGGCTTGATGCTCTGCACGGCCGCTTCTTGCAATGGCTTGCCAGCCGCTACCGTGACGATCGGCATGTTCAGGCGCTCATCGGCCTTGTAGTCGGTGGCGATCTTGTGGCTGGGTGCGTTGTTGGTTTCCAGAGAGATGTGGTCGCCCCGAATACGGGCGATGTGGTAATGCGGCGAATCCAGCGTCTCGTTGGGCACCAAGGTGACTGCGACCTTGTAATGCTTTTCGATCTCCGCAAGCTTGGCGCGCTTCTCGTTCAGCAAGAAGGTGCCGACATCCACGGGCACTTGGGCGACGACGCGGGCGGTGCGCTCCTTCATCGCTTCTTCCTCCAGCAAACGCAGGATGGACAGCGCGAGGCTTTCCACCGAGCGAATGTGGCCTAAGCCTGAGCAACGCGGGCAGGTGATTTGGGTGTGCTCGACCAGCGTCGGGCGCAGGCGCTGGCGCGAGAGCTCCAGCAAGCCGAACTTGCTGATTTTGCCGAGCTGGATGCGGGCGCGATCCATCTCGACCAGTTTTTCCAGCTTCTTTTCCACTTCGCGCTGGTTCTTGTTGGACTCCATGTCGATGAAGTCCACCACCACCAAGCCGCCCAAGTCACGCAGGCGCAATTGGCGGGCGATTTCTTCTGCGGCTTCCAAGTTGGTGCGGAAGGCAGTGTCTTCGATGTCCTTGCCGCCGGTGCTCTTCGACGAGTTGATGTCGATGGCAGTGAGCGCTTCGGTGTGGTCGATGACGATGGAGCCGCCGGAGGGCAGGCGCACCACCGACTCGTGCGCCAGTTCGATCTGGCTCTCGACTTGGTAGCGGCTAAACAGTGCGACGTCATCCTTGTAGAGCTTGAGCTTGCCCAAGTCCGCGGGCATGGTCGCTTCCATCTGCTCGCGCGCTTGCTGGAAGGTCGCGGGGTCGTCCACCCAAACCTCGCCGATGTCCGGGCGCAGGTAATCGCGCAGCGCGCGCAGGACGACGTTGTTCTCTTGGTAGATCAGAAACGGCGCGGGTTTCTTAGCGGCGGCGTCGGTGACGGCGCGCCAAATATCGGCCAAGTAGTTGCAGTCCCATTGCAGTTCTTCGGCAGTGCGGCCCACGCCATTGCTGCGGACGATGGCACCCATGCCGGAGGGCAGGTTCAGCGCATCAAAGGCTTCGCGGGTCTCTGCGCGCGCTTCACCTTCAGCGCGGCGGGAGATGCCACCGGCCTTAGGGTTATTGGGCATCAACACCAGATAACGGCCAGCAAGGCTGACAAAAGTGGTGAGTGCCGCGCCCTTGTTGCCGCGCTCTTCTTTCTCCACCTGCACGATGACTTCCGTGCCTTCTGCGACCAGCTCCTTCATGTTCGGGCTGGAGTTCGGCGCGCCCGGCTTGAAGTACGACTTATGGATCTCTTTGAGCGGCAAAAAGCCGTGGCGCTCAGCGCCGTAATCGATAAAGGCGGCTTCTAGCGAGGGCTCGACACGCGTGATGCGACCCTTGTAAACGTTGGATTTTTTCTGCTCGCGGGCAGCGGTTTCGATGTCTAAGTCAATGAGGCGTTGGCCATCCACGATGGCGACGCGCAGCTCTTCCGGCTGCGTTGCGTTGATCAAAATACGTTTCATGTTGCGGATTCACAGGTGGTGCGTGCCAGCGGCTTGCGGCGTGGACGATGACCTTGTTCTGCACCACCACGGCGCGTGTGCGCGCTTGGGGGCTGATGCTCAGCGGCTGCAACACGAGCACAGGCTCGGGCTGCGGCAGCAAGCACTCCGCGACCAAACGCAGCCCATGCGTTACCCAGCGCAACGGCTGGGCAAAGCTAAGGGCGATTAGGTGGGAGATTAGGGTCATGGCGGATGCGGCCTACAGGGCGGCAACGCTAGGGGGTTGAACTAAAAAAAGTGGAACTACTCAAGTCGTCGAGGCCGGGTTTGCACACGGTACCGACGGGACAATCAAATCTTGGCGGCGAAGGCTTTGTTAGCATGGGGGCCATTCCAAGCTTCACTGCCGACTTCTTCATCCCCGTCGAAATACTCGACGGGTATGCACTCAGCAGGGGCTAGGGGCCTCCAGACAGAGCGACATTGATTGTGACACAAAAAAAACCAGCCGCACGCCGTAGTGACCGCCCCATAGCCTCCCGCCCTAGCCGCAGCTCCAGCCCCAAAACGTCCACACGGTCACGGCCCGAAGGCCGTGGCGGTGCGGAGTCATCCAGCCGCCCAAGCGCACGCGCCAGTGTGCGTCCGGACGCCAAGCCCGCTGGCCGACGTGCCGAGGGGGCAACTGAGAAGCCGCTGAGAGGCGCATCCAAAGCCCCTTTTGCTGCGGCAGGTGCCGCTAAGCCAGCCGGCAAGCGCAAGCGGCCGGCGAAGTCCCCGGGCTGGTCGCCCGCTCGGCCCAAGCAGGATGGCCCCGCTACCGGTGGCCGTGGCAGCAGCAAAACCGCCAAGCGCAGTGGGCCAAAAGCGGAGTCGCCGCGCCGCGCCCGTACTGCGAGCCCGTCCCGCGTTGGCGACGCCGCCCGCGCCCTGCACCCGGCCAAGGCCGCTGCCGCCGAGCGCAAAGCCAAGAAAGAGGCCGCGCCGGTCGAGGTCAATATCCAGCAAGTCCGGCACGTCAAAATTGACGCCAATAGTGACGGCCAGCGGGTTGATAACTTCTTGCTGCGCGAGCTGCCGGGCGTGCCCAAGAGCCATATCTACCGGCTGTTGCGCTCCGGCCAAGTGCGCGTGGATGGTGGCCGCGTCAAGCCCGACCGTAAGTTGGTCGCAGCAGAAGAGGTGCGCATCCCGCCAGTGCGTATGGCCGACCCCCGAGAGGCGATCCGCCCGCCCGACCGCGTGCTCAATGAGCTGCGCGAATCGGTGATCTTTGAGGACGATCATTACTTAGCCCTCAATAAGCCAAACGGGATCTCCTCCCACGGCGGCACCGGCCAGCTCTACGGCGTGATTGAGGCGGTGCGTGCTTGGGACAAATACCCGTTCATCGAGCTCTGCCACCGGCTCGACCGCGATACCTCCGGCGTGCTGCTGCTCGCCAAAAGCCGCCAAGCCTTGCTGCGCGCACAGAAGGCCTTCAAAGAGGGCGACCTCACCAAACGCTACTTTGCACTGCTCTGCGGCGCTTGGAAGGGCGAGGACCGCGACGTCGATGCCGCGCTCGTCAAAGTGCGCTTGGGCGACGTCAGCCATGTGCAACTCGATGAAGAGGGCAAGCCGTCCAAAAGCCGCTTCTCTCCGCGCCAGAAGTTCAAGAATGCCGTGCTCTGCGAAGTGGAGATTTTCTCCGGCCGCACCCACCAAATCCGCGTGCATGCGCTGGCCTTGGGCCACCCGGTCGCTGGCGACGCCAAATACGGCGAGCGCAGCGTCAATGCGCCGTTCAAAGCCAAGGGCCTGAAGCGGATGTTTTTGCACTCGCACTTTTTGCAATTGTTGCCGGCGGATGGCTTCCCCAAGCTGTTGCTCAACGCCGTGATGCCCGATGAATTGCGCGATTTCTTAAACGTGCTCGAAGGCAGCAAACGGCCATGAGTCTGGTGGTAAGCCAAGCGCAATCTAGCGCGGCACAGCGCTGGCCGTTTCTGATTTTCGATTGGGACGGCACGCTGAGCGACTCCGCTCAGCTCATCGTCGACACCATGCAGCAGGCCATCGTCGGCCTGAGCTTAGCGCCGCGCAACGACGATCAAATCCGCGAGTTGATTGGCCTGGGTTTGGCCGACGGCATGCGCCGCCTCTACCCAGAGATGGACACGCCAACGCTGCTGCAATTGCTGGAGCAATACCGCAAGCACTGGATGAGCAGTGGCGGGCAGGGGCCAGCAGAAGCGCCTTTGTTCGATGGTGCTTTGGGGGCCTTGGAAACCCTGCACGGACTAGGCCATCGTTTGGCGATTGCCACCGGCAAATCCCGCGTGGGTCTTAACCGCTCGCTCAAGGTGCACCTAGCCGTCAAAACGCTCATGAGCGCTACCCGCACGGCGGATGAGACAGCCAACAAGCCCGACCCTTTAATGCTCAGCGAACTCATCGCTGAAGCAGCGTTGCGCCCTGAGCAGGCGCTGATGATTGGCGACACTGAGTACGACGCCGAGATGGCGCGCGCCCTCGGCATGCCGATGGTGGGTGTGGCCTGCGGCGTGCATGACGCCGCGCGCATCCGCAAGGCCGGGGCTTTGGCGGTGTTGCCCTCGGTCGCCCTGCTGCCGAATTGGCTCGCCGAGCAAGGTTCGCCGCCGCCCTAATGGGTGCAGTTAGGACCGTGTAGGTGACCGTGCGCGTGCGGCTTATCCGCTAAGGGCTCAAAGCTCAGGTCGTCGTCTGAAGCGGATGGATCGGCGCAATCTGGCTCCACACAGGCTCCTTGCTCCACCTGCACGGTGACGTGGGTAATGCCCAGCGACTTTAGGGTTTGATGCAGCCCCGCAATAATTTCTGTGGCGCTGGCGCTGCCATCCGGCACGGCGTGCAGGGTTACCAATTTGTGGTTTTGAGAGAGCGACCAAGCGTGGACGTGATGCACGCTTTTTACGCCCGGCACTTGGGCCGTGAGGTTGGTCGCGAGCTGTTTTAAGTCCATGCCGCGCGGCGTGCCCTCCAGCAGGATGTGCGCGCTTTCCCGCACGACGCGCAGGCCGATATTGAGCACTAGCCCAGCGGCGACCATCGACAAAATCGGGTCTGCGGGTAGCCAGTTGGTTTGCAAAATGACGATGCCCGCAATTAAGGCTGCGACCGAGCCTAGGAGGTCAGATAGCACATGCGCAGCCGCGCCTCGGCGATTTAAATCCTCCTTTTCGCCGCCGTGCAGCAGCGCAAAGGAGACGACATTGGCGATCAGCCCAATGATCGCGACGATGACCATCGTCCGGCCATCGACCGGCGCAGGCTCCAAGAGCCGCTCGACGGCCTCGAACGCGATCCAAGCGCTGGCCCCGAGCAGCACCAAGCCATTGATGAATGCCGCCAGCACCGGCATGCGGGCGTGGCCGAAGCTGTGCGTGGCATCCGGCGGGCGCAGGGCTTGGCGGGCAGCGAGGAGGCTCAAGGCAAGGGCCGCGGCGTCGGCCAGCATGTGGCCGGCATCGGCGATGAGTGCCAGCGAGTTGGAGAGATAGCCGCCGACCACGCCGACTATCATCGCCGCGATGGTGATCGCCAAGGCCCAGGCTAAGCGCTGGTGCGAAGCATGGGCGGCGTGATTGTGGTGGTCGTGCTTTGCGGAGCCCTGCGCGTGGCCATGACCGTGGTCGTGGTCGTGGTTGTGACGTTGAGGGTGATGGTGGGTATTCACGGCAGCGCGAATCCGGCTTTGCGCAGCATCTTGGCGGTCGCAATCAGCGGCAAGCCAATCAGGGCAGTGGGGTCGCGGCTCTGCACCTCCGCACACAGGCTAATCCCCAGGCCCTCAATTTTTGCACTGCCCGCGCAGTCGAAGGCGGGCTCGGCATCGACGTAGCGCTCAATCTCGCTGAGCTTGAGGCGGCGCATCTTGACCACCGTGGTGTCGTATGCCTGCAAGCACTTGCCGCTGCTTTGTTGCGCCAAGGCCACGGCGGTAATGAAGGCGGTGTATTCGCCCTGCATGAGTTGCAGTTGAGCGATCGCTGCTTCGCGGCTGCCCGGTTTGCCCAGTAACTGGCCCGCGCAACGGGCGACCTGATCCGAGCCGATCACCCAAGCGTCGGGGTGCGCGGCTGCCACCGCGTTTGCCTTGCTCAGTGCCAGACGCTGCGCCAACTGCAAGGCGGTCTCCTTGCCCGTCGCGGACTCATCCGTACCCGGTGCTTGGGTGCTAAAGCTCAAGCCCAAGCGCTGAAGCAATTCGGCTCGGTAGCGCGAGGTGGATGCCAAAATCAGGCGTGGGTGCGCTGCCATCTCTAGAATGTGGAACGTGTAAAGAGAACGGATAAGTTTATGTCAGCGCCCAATACCTCGCAGCTACCCCAGCGCATCGTGGTGGATGAAGCCGTGCGCCAAGCGCGGGTTTGGCAGGCGCAAGTGCCGGTGGCCGGCATGGCGAGGCT